>CAJMRE010000006.1 GCA_905215755.1 uncultured bacterium | reverse complement strand
CACGGCAGCTGGCGCCGCGTGACGCGCCGCATCGTCTGCGGCCTGGCCTGCGCGCTCACGGTGAGCTCGCTGCTCATGCCGAGCGTCTCGCTCGCAGCGGAATGGGTCAAGGTCGGCGGCAACAAGTACAACACCGCGGCGAGCGACGAGGCCGGTACCTGGTCGTGGGACGGCGCCGACGACTTGAAGCTCAACAACTATAACGGCGGCGAGATCCAGGCCGCAGGCAAGCTCAACGTGAATTACTCGGGAACCAACATCGTCACTGCCGAATGGATCGAAAGCATCAACGTTTCTCATGGCACTAACGAGAATGCCGAGCTCAATATCCAAGGCGACGAGGGCGGCACGCTCAGCGTGACATCTACTGAGGACGCTATCCTCACCACGGGTAATATCAACATCGACGGAGCCGGATCCGTCAACGCCACGAGCACTGGGTTTGATGCCATCAATGCCGGAGGTGATCTCGCTATCAAAGGTTCGGGCAACGTCAACGCCACGGGTGCATCGGATGGCATCAGGGCAAACGGCAATATCACGATTGACGACAGCGGAGCCGTCACCGCCAGGGCTACCAAGGACAAGGGTATTGGAGCCGACAAGAACCTCACCATCAAGGGTGGCGGGACGGTCGAGGCAAGCTCAGCCGATGGTGAGGCCCTTTGGAGCGGCGACAATATCAACATCTCGGACGGCAGCCAGGTCAAGGCAAGCTCCGAGGAAGACGCTGCCGTCGAGGCCAAGGGCAGCCTCGCAGCCACAAACGCCTCCCTCAACGTAAACGGTGTTGAATATGGCGTCTATGCCCACAAGGGCATCACCCTCGATCATGCAAACGTGACGGTCCGTGCAAGTAAAGGCAGATACGGTGGCGCCAACGCCCTCTTCACCTACCAGGACGACATCGTCGTCAAGAACGGCTCCACCGTGGACGCGTTTGCGGAAGGCGAGGTTTCGGCTGCATTCTCCACCAGAAACGATCGACCCAACGAGAAGGGCGGCCACATCTACATCAGCGACTCCGTTGTCAAGGCCATAGCCCGCTATGTCGAGAACGGCGACGGCCCCATCCCCTACAGCGAAAACCAAGATGGCGAGACGAGGCGCGAACCCCAAGGCGAGAACATCGGCATCATCGCCCAGACCAGCGAGGGCGTCACACCCGCAGTCATCTCGATCATCCGCAGCAAGGTAACGGCCGAAGGAGATACAGCGGCAATCTTTGCCCGTGCCATGAGCGCTGACGGCAAGACAATCGGCACCATCAAGATTGAGAACGCCGCCATCCAGACGCCCGAAGGCGGCAAGGTCATTGACTATCGCAAGCTCCGTGACGGCATCTACGAGGCAGGCCAAGCCATCGGCACGGGCGACGCCACGGTCGACTCCCTCTATATCAAAGCAGTCGCCAAAAGTACGACCATCGCACCTCCCGAGGTAGCCAAGCCGGAAGACCCCAAGCCCGACGAGACCAAGCCCGCAGAAAGCAAGCCCGCGGAGTCCAAGCAGAACCCCAAGCCTGAGGGCTCAAAGCCGACCAAGGCCGTTGCGGCTTCAACCACGAAAGCCAAGACTACCGGCGTGCTCGCGGCAACCGGCGACACCTCGGGTGCGGCCATCGTGGCAACCGTCCTTGCGGGAACAGCCGCTATCGCCGCAGGCACCATGGCGAGCCGTAAGCGTTCTTAGACGCCTCTGCGCACATGGCAGCTCCCGCGAAGGCCCCGAGCCCCAGCACCGTTTAACAACGCCACCGCCGAGCTCCCCTCCGGCGGTGGCGTTTTCCATATGCGTCCGCAGGGGATGCACGAGATTGTCTTTGGTCTAGCCCAACCGGCATACGCTGGCGTGCGACAATTGGGGCTGCCGATATCACAACACTGAGAGAAGCCCGTCATGGAAGCGCATCAAAAGCAGATAACCGTTTATTCGAATCATACGGAAAGCGCGCCTGTCATCTACCTTCCTGTGGTCGTGGGCGACGGCAGCGAGGTTTATAAGTGTTGCCGAGAGCTCGACTGTCCGCCTTTCGCCCTCGTCACCATTGGCGGGCTCGATTGGAATCGCGAGCTGAGCCCCTGGGCATGCGACGGGACCGTACGCGATGCCGAGCCTTTCGGCGGCCAAGCTGCCGATTTTCTTGATGAGCTGCTGAATCAGATAATCCCCCAGGTCGAGTCGTCGCTTCCTCAGCCGCCCACCTGGCGCGGCATTGCCGGCTACTCGCTCGCGGGCCTCTTCGCACTCTGGTCCCTCTGGCAAACCGACGCCTTTGACCGCGCCGCGAGCGCATCGGGGTCGCTATGGTTTCCCGACTTTGTCGACCGTGCCAGCACGGCCCCTTTTGCCGGCAGCCCGCAAGCCGTCTACCTGTCACTCGGCAAAAAGGAAACCAAGACGCCCAACCGCATGATGCGGCATGTACTCGACGACACACGCGCGATGGAAGCGTTGCTCGTCGAGCGCGGCATTCCAACAACGCTGGAGCTCAACCCCGGCAATCACTTTGCCCAAACCGACTTACGCATGGCCCGCGGCATCCACTGGATACTGACGCATTAAAAATGGTGCCCACACGCATATACGCATGGGCACCATATCTTGTTTTAGCTGAACGCAGCTGCTACTCAGCAGCCTCCTCAAGCTCGGAGACATCAAACTCAAAGTCGTTACCCGGCAGGATGGCGTTGAGCACGATGCCCACCAGTGAGCCCACGGCAATGCCGGACAGCGAAATGGTCACGCCGCCCAGCTCCAACACGATGGCGCCGGCGGTGCTGTACGCGATGCCGAGCGAAAGCACGAGCACCAGCGCGGCAACCAGCACGTTGCGGTTGTTCTGGAAATCGACCTGGTTCTCGATGAGGTTGCGGACGCCCACAGCGCTGATCATGCCGTAGAGCACGAGCGACACACCGCCGATAACGCATGCCGGCATGGCGGCGATGACCGCGGCGAACTTGGGGCAGAACGAAAGCACGATGGCGCAACACGCGGCAATTCGAATTACGCGCGGGTCGAACACGCGCGTCAGGGCGAGCACGCCGGTGTTCTCGCCATACGTAGTGTTGGCCGGAGCGCCAAAGAGCGAAGCCAGAATCGTGGCAAGGCCGTCGCCGAGCAGCGTGCGATGCAGACCGGGATCGGCAATGTAGTTGCGCTCGCAAGTCGAACCGATAGCAGAGATATCGCCGATATGCTCGATCATGGTCGCGAAGGCCAGCGGCATGATGGTGATGATGGCCGTCGTGGCAAGACCGTTATCGAACTGCGGCCCAAAGAGTGCAAACACGGTGTTGTCCCACACGATGGGCAGACCGACCCACGGAGCGGCGGCAACGCCCGAGAAATCAACCTCGCCGAGCGCAGCCGCAACGGCATAGCTCACCACAACGCCCAGCAAAATCGGCACGATCTTGACCATGCCACGGCCCCAGATGTTGCAGATGACGATAACGGCAACGCCAATGACAGCCACAAGCCAGTTGGTCTGGCAGTTAGCAATAGCGGAGCTCGCCAGGATCAGACCGATCGAAATGACGATGGGGCCAGTCACCACCGGCGGGAAGAAACGCATGACACGCTTGGCGCCAAAGGCGCGGAAGAGCGCCGCAAGCACCGGATAAAGCAGGCCGGCGCAAGCAACGCCCAGACAAGCGTAGGGCAAAAGCTCGGTCTCGCCGTTGGGCGCGATTGCGGCATAACCGGCAATAAAGGCAAACGATGAGCCCAAAAATGCCGGCACCTTACCGCGCGACAGGAAGTGGAACAGCAGCGTGCCCAAACCGGCAAACAAAAGCGTTGCCGAAACCGAGAGACCGGTGAGCACGGGCACCAGCACGGTGGCGCCAAACATGGCAAACAGGTGCTGCAGACCGAGCAAAAACATGCGCGGGCGGCCGAGCGACGATGCGTCGTAGATGGCATCGCTGGCGGCGGGCGTCGAGGACTGGGACATGAGAGTCCTTTCAAAATGGAAGGGCGCTCGAGCATAGCGGATTACCTGCCCGAACGATACGATCCGAACCATTGTACGCGATGCGCCATGTCTCGCACGCGCCGTCACCTGCGAACGTTACCGCTATTTCCAAACGCGCTCGGCAATACGCTTGACCAGCGCGATCTTTGCCCATTGCTCGTCCTCGGTCAGCTTGTTGCCAATCTCGCAGCTGGCAAAGCCGCACTGCGGAGACAGATACAGGTTCTCGAGCGGAACATACTTTGCAGCCTCGTGAATACGCTCGACGATGGCATCCTCGTCCTCAAGCTCAGCGGCCTTGGTGGTCACCAGGCCCAACACGACCTTCTTGCCAGGGGCAACGTACCTCAACGGCTCAAAACCGCCGGCGCGCGGCGTATCGAACTCCAGGTAAAATGCGTCAACATCCTCGTTTGCGAACAGGTATGGCGCGATGGGGTCATAGCCACCCTCGAAGGCATAGGTAGAGTGGTAGTTACCGCGGCACACATGCGTGTTAATGACCAGGTCGTCGGGCTTGCCCTCGATAGCGGCGTTGTTGAGCGCCACGCCCAGCTCACTCACCTTTTGCAGATCAACCGGGCTCATGCCGGTCTTGGACACAAAGTCGGTATCGCAATAGATGCCCCAGGTGCAGTCATCAAACTGGATGTTGCGGCAGCCTGCAGCGTACAGGTCGGCGATCACCGTACGATAAGCGGCTGCGATGGCGTCGGCAAGTTCCTCATCGGTCTTATAGACAGCGCGCAGGCTCTCCTGCTGGCCATCGCAGCGGTCGAGCGTGACCTCAGAGAACGTCTGGATAGGCGCCGGGATGGTCTGGCGTGCAACGTGGTCCTCGCCCTCAAGTGCCTTGACAAACTTAAAGTGCTCGACGAAGGGGTGGTTCTCGCCGCTGATGGAGCCAGTCACCACGGCGGTATCGGCCGTGGTCTCCTCGTCGTGGAACATATATCCCGTACGCGAGGTGCGACGCTCGACGCCGTTCAGCCCCCACATAAAATCGAGGTGCCAGTAGCTGCGGCGAAACTCGCCATCGGTGATGACCTGCAGGCCGGCGGCCTTCTGCTTTGCCACCAAATCGCGAATAGCATCGTCCTCGACGGCCTTAAGGCCGGAAGCGTCAAGTTTACCCGCGACATAGGCGGCACGGGCATCCTTTACAGCCTGCGGACGAAGAAAACTGCCGACGATATCGGCGCGAAACGGCGCGTTCGGTTGAATCGAAGTGCTCATAGATATCTCCCTTTGCATTGGTTGCTTTACTGGGACAGAGTATGAGCGCTCATATGGCCATCGTAAAATATACGTTTATAACAGTTTGATATAGATGCTTCCTATATCAGTCTGGACTGTCATAAAGAGACTTGAACCGTGCGGAGCACAGCAGCCTAGATATGCTGACGAATCGCGTCGATATAGGCCCGACCGTAGCGCGTGAGCGTCGTGTTCTTGCGCGTAATAATGCCGATCTCCATGTACTCGTCCACGTCGAGCGGAATCGAGATAATGCCGGGGCCGTTGAGCTCGTGGCTGATCACGCCCGAGCATACCGTGTAGCCGTTGAGGCCCATGGCCAAATTGAACAGCGTCGCACGGTCACGCACGCGGATATTCTTGCGACGCTCAAAGGTCGAGGTCAGCTCCTCGGAATAATAAAACGAGTTATAGCTGCCCTGCTCGTAGGACAGGAACGGGTAGTCTTCCAGATCCTCGAGCGTCACGCTGGAGCGGCCCGCCAGCGGATGGTCGGCGCAGACGAAGACATGCGGCGTGGCGCAGAAGAGCCCTTCGAACACGAGCTCGTTGGCCACCAGCATGCGCTCGATGACCTCGCGATTGTGCTCCGACAGATACAGGATGCCCAGCTCGCTTTTCATATGCGCGACATCCTCGATAATCTCGTGGGTCTGCTCCTCGCGCAGGGTAAAGTCGTAGCGCGCGGCATCGAACTCGCGGATCACATCGACAAACGCATTAACGGCAAAGGAATAATGCTGGCAGCTCACACTAAAGTGCGGCACCTGCTCGGACGTACCTTTGTACTTGCCCTCGAGCAGGTCGGCCTGGTCGAGCACCTGGCGCGCGTACCCCAAGAAGGTCTCGCCCTCCTCGGACACAATGACACCCTTGTTGGTGCGCTCAAAGATATGCACACCCATCTCGTTTTCGAGATCGCGGATCGACGCGGTAATCGAAGGCTGCGACACAAAGAGCCGGCGCGAGGCCTCGGTGATGCTGCCGCATTCGGCAACTTTGACGACATATCTGAGTTGCTGGAGCTTCATGGCTTTCTCCCTAGACGTTCGTGACGTCAAAACCCGCCGTGTCCATTTGGCTCATAAACGACGGCATCTCCCCCGTCGCGGCGCAGGCGGCAATCTGATGCAGAGCCCCGGCAACCGCATCATCTGCCGCAGCGCCAATATGCCAGCGTGCGGCAGCCGTGACGGCCTCGTTGGCATTGGCGACTGCAACGGAGTTAGGAACGGCATCGATCATGGGCAAATCGTTATCGGAATCGCCAAATACGGCCACCTCGTCGGGCGTCAGGCCCAAAGCGCGCGCCAGCTCCAGCGCAGCGCAGCCCTTGTCCCAGCCGGTCGGAAGAACGTCGAACAGGCGCACGCGGTTGTTGGGAAACACGAGTGAGAGCTCCGGCACCTCAGCGGCAACACGCTCGCGCAGCTCGGCGAGCTCCTCGCGCGAACGGGCACTCCAGATATTCGCCTTGTATACCGGGGCATCGTCAACGACAGGACGACAGGGAGCCTCTTCGCCCTTGAGCCACGCGTTGCCGCCTGACTTCATGGCGCGACGCACACGCTCGGGATCGCTTGTCACGCAATAGGCATCGTTATTCCAAAAGTCATCACCCAGACGGTAGACCTTCAAATACGTATCGTCGGTCTCCTGTTCAAAATAATCGGCTAAGCGCATAAGGACATCGTTATCGATTGCGCGCGAAGCGACTACTTCGCCATCGACAAACATCACCTGGCCGTTGCAAAACGCACCGGTCGAGAAGCACTCGGAGCGATTGCGGAACATCCAGCCCATCGCGGACGGCTGACGACCCGAAACCGGCCCAAAGTGCAAACCCGCCGCCTGCATGGCATGAATACCCTCAATGGCGTAGTCGCTGGCGCCGTCATGCCCGGCTGGAATCAGTGTATCGTCCATATCGGTCAGCACAAGTTTGATCATAAGGTCCCCTCGGTCATTCTTAATCCCATCTATTGTACCGACCTGCCAAAAAGGGACAGGTTTATTTCGGCAGGTTTCATCTGGGAAAACGCAAAGTCCCAGTTGTTACCTGCCAAAATAAACCTGTCCCTTTTTGGCAGGTGCGCTAGTATAGGGAACAACAGATTCGATGCGGGAGTGCCGGCGGTGCAAACCACAAGGCTGAGAGGGCAATGGGCCCAATCCTTTGAACCTGTCAGTTAATGCTGGCGTAGGGAGCATGCCGCCTTTACAGGGGCGCTGTCTATGCACAGCGCCCCTTTTCTATGCCAAGGAGGCATGTGCAGTGATTGATTCGGAACAGCTTAAGCAACATATGGTCAAGGCCGTGGAGGAGATTCGCGCTACCAATCCGATGGCCGGTTCCATCACCAACACGGTGACGATCGACTTTGTCGCCAACGCGCAGCTCGCCGTGGGCGGATCGGCCGCCATGGTCTATCTGCCCGACGAGGGCGAGGCACTCGTTGCCGGCGGCGGCGCCATCTATCTCAACATGGGCACGCTCTTCCCCATTTACGAGCAAACGATTCCCCGCGCGGCCAAGGCGGCACACGACGCCGGTAAGCCCTGGGTGCTCGATCCGGTGGGCCTGGGTATCGGTAGCCTGCGCACCCAGCTGGTCAACGAGCTCAAGCAGTACAAGCCCGCCATCGTGCGCGGCAACGCCTCCGAGATTATCGCGCTCGCCGGCCTGTGGGGTCTTGAGGGCGAGGCGGCCGATCTGAGCCGCGTGCGCGGTGTCGATACCACCGACACGGTCGACGCCGCCCGTGGTGCCGCCGTGGCGCTCGCTCGCCACACCGGTGGCGCCGTTGTGGTCTCGGGCGAAGTCGACCTGATCACCGACGGCACGACGGTGGCCAAGTCTCACGGCGGCAGCCCGCTCATGTCCAAGATCACCGGCTGCGGCTGCTCGCAGGGCGGCGTGCTGGCCGTGTACGCCTGCGCCGCCGACCCGTTTACGGCAGCCGTCTGCGGCACCGCCGTCTACAACGTGGCCGGCACGCGTGCCGCCGCTGTCGCCGACGCCCCGGCAAGCTTTAAGGTCGCCTTTATCGACGAGCTCTACCGCGCAACCGCCCAAGACATCGCCGATAACCGACTCGAGCTCGAGGAGGCATAGGCCATGTCCGAGCCCGCAACCAATGCCGGCATGAACACGCTCGTCGCCGTGGCCATCGCCCCGTGCGGCACCGGCGATGAGCTATCCGCCGAGGTCGCCGAGGTCGTGCGTGTCATTCGCGAGAGCGGCCTGCCCAACCGCACCACCTCCATGTTCACCGAGATCGAGGGCGACTGGGACGAGGTCATGCAGGTCGTGCGCGACGCAACCTTTGTGTTGGCGAGCAAGGGCATCCGCACCGAAGTCGTGCTCAAAGCCGATATTCGACCCGGATTTACCGACACCATGACCGGCAAGCTCGAACGCATGGAAGCGCAGATCAAAAAGCAGGAGGAAGCACGATGAGCATCCGCGACAACCTTGATATCTCGGCCTATCTGGTACTCGGCCCCGAAAACACGCTCGGGCGTCCCGTGGGCGATGTGGTGGCCCAGGCGCTCGACGCCGGCTTTACCTGCATCCAGGTGCGCTCCAAGGTGGCAAGCGCCCGCGAGATCATTGCGCTGACGGGCGACGCCGCGCAGGCAATCGCACAGGCCGGCAAAACCGGTCAGGTTGCCCTGCTGATCGACGACCGCCTGGACTGCGTACTCGCCGCGCGCGAGCAGGGTATTGCTGTCGACGGCGTGCACGTGGGCCAGAGCGACATTCCCGTCGAGGTCTGTCGCAAGCTGCTGGGGCCCAACGCCATCGTGGGCCTTTCCGCCCGTTGCGAGGAGATGCTCGAGTACGTCAAGACCGCCGACATGAGCCTAGTCGACTACCTGGGCATCGGCCCACTCCACGAGACCGAGACCAAGCGCGACTGCGGACGCGCGGCCGACGGCTCTATCATCACCAAGAGCTTTGAGGACCTGGCCGCCCTCCACGCGGCAAGCCCCGTGCCCATCGTGGTGGGCGGCGGCGTCAAGACGGCCGACCTGCCACAGCTCAAGGCCACCGGCGTCGACGGCTTCTTTGTGGTGAGTGCCGTCTGCAGCGCCGATGACCCCTACGCCGCGGCCAAGGAGCTCGTCGACACCTGGCAGCAGGCGTAAGTCTAGGCCGAGCAGCTGATTCGCAGCCTCATATCTTCAGCAATGGAAAGCGCATCCCAGTTTGAGCCTCCATTCCGGGATGCGCTTTCCGCATGCGACCCTTACCCCGCCAGATACGCTTTCAACGCCGGCAAAGTCGCCTCCGCATCTCGACGACCGATCTGATAGATGCGCTCGAGCTCATCCGGTTCGCGGCACAGCGACGGCACCTTCACCGATTCGCTCGGCCGCACCATAAAGACCTCGCCGGCAGCCTCGCGACGCGCCAGGTCATCGAGCGTGGCATTGTAGACCTCATGCCGATGCTCAAGCGCCGCGACAAACTCCGGGTAGTGACGGAACACGCGCCGCAGCATGGGCATAACGCTGTTGGGCTGCTTTACAAAGCCCGCCGGTTGCGTCAGCACCACCACGTTGCGGTCGTAGCCCTGCGCAAACAGCCATGCACTGGGAATAGAATCAGCCACGCCACCATCCAGATATTTGTGTCCCTCAATGACAACAGGACGCGTCGCCACGGGAATAGCCGACGACGCCCGGATCCACTCGATATCGCGCTCATCGCCATAGGGCAGGTCGTGGTAGACAGCCTTGCCCGTCTCGATATCGGTACACACGCACGTAAACCGCATGGGACAGGCGCGATATGTCTCCAGGTCGATGGGATCGCGCTCGATAGGCACCTCGTGATAGGCAAAATCGGCATTGAACATATCGCCGGTCCGCAGCCAGCTTGCTACACCCGCATAGCGCTTATCGGCACAATAGGCCTTGTTATAGCGAATGGCGCGGCCGATCTGGCGCGATTTAAAGTTGTAGCCAAACGCCGCACCCGCCGAGACACCCACCATATGGTCGCAGGTCAAACCGTGCTCCATCCAAACGTCGAGCACGCCCGCCGTATACATACCGCGGTAGCCGCCTCCCTCGAGCGCAAGCCCCACCGTGTGTGATGTCTCCGGCTGTGTCATGCAACCATCTCCGTTCCCATGCTTTTGAACTCAACAAGTATATCTGTCAACGTATGCCGTCAAAAACGTGTTTATAAGCATTTATCGAACGTTTCCCAATGCATTCCCCATGCCGTACCGCAATGCCCCTAGATGGCCTTAGGCATGAACGCCCTTAAGAACGTTGCGGGATAAACATCGCCCGCACCATGCCGACGTCATCGCACGCAACGTGAGATAATTCTCAGCAGAAGTCACCAAAAGCAGAGGGAGTTTATGATGAAGGTTCTTTTGGTCAATGGCAGCCCCAAGGCAAACGGCAACACCGCCCGCGCACTCGCCGAGATCGCCGAGCAACTCAATGCGGAAGGCATTGATACCGAGGTGTTTCAGCTGGGCGCCAAGCCCATTCGCGACTGCATCGGCTGCGGTCAGTGCGGCAAGCTTGGCGGTCGCTGCACCTTTGACGATGACGTGGTGAACGAGCTCATCGCTGCCGCCGAGCAGGCAGACGGCTTTGTCTTTGGCTCGCCCGTCTACTATGCGCATCCCAGCGGACGCATCCTCTCGGCTCTCGACCGCGCATTCTATGCCGGCGGGCATGCCTTTGAGCACAAACCCGGCGCCGCGGTCGCCGTCGCCCGTCGCGGCGGCACGTCGACCACCTTCGATGTGCTCAACAAGTACTTCACCATTAAGCAGATGCCCGTAGTTGCTTCCACCTACTGGAACAACGTGTTTGGCCGCGTGCCCGGCGACGCCGATGGGGATGCCGAGGGCCTTGCCACCATGCGAAACATCGGTAAGAACATGGCTTGGCTTCTACGTTGCATCGAGGCCGGACAGGCCGCCGGTATCAACGCACCCGAGGCAGATCGAGCAACGACCAACTTCATCAGGTAGAACGGCGGAACATACTATGAACGTGCAAATCTTCGGCACCAAGAAGTCCTTCGATACCAAGAAGGCACAGCGTTATTTTAAAGAGCGCCGCATTAAGGTGCAGTTTATCGACCTTAAGGAAAAGGAGATGAGCAAGGGCGAGCTCACGAGCGTGATGCAGGCGGTCGGCGGTATCGACAAGCTGCTCAACCCCAAAGCCAAGGACGAGGAGACGCTCGCGCTCATTCAGCATCTCACCCCCAGTCAGCGCTTCGACAAGCTGCTCGAGAACCAGCAGGTTCTAGCCGAGCCCATCGTGCGCAACGGCAAAAAGGCCACCGTCGGTTATTGCCCCGATGTATGGGGAGCCTGGGAGTAGCTTGTGTTATTTGCCGGCGCGTGGGTATAAGAGCAGGCGTTTGGCATAAGATTCAACTGTAAGCCATGTCTAACAAAGGAGGGCACATGCCCAACAAACCCGTGAAGATCATCATGCTTACCGGATACCTCGGTGCCGGCAAGACCACGCTGCTCAACCACATCCTCGCTAACGACGGCGGCATCCGCGCCGCCGTGATCGTCAACGATATCGGCGAGATCAACGTCGACGCCAGCCTTATCGCCGACGGCGACCTTTCCGAGACCGATGACCTCATCCCGCTCACCAACGGCTGCATCTGCTGCACGCTTTCGGACGACCTGGCCAACCAGCTGCAGGGCATCGCCGATTCGGGCAACTTCGATTACATCATCATCGAGGCCTCGGGCATTTGCGAGCCCATCCCCATCGCCTACACCATCTCGAGCTTCTGCGACGAGGCCAAGGTGGGAGGCGAGCCCAAGCTCGCGCTCGACAACATCGTGGCCGTGGTCGACTGCGCCCGCATGTACGACGAGTTCAACGGCGGTCGCGACCTGCTGGCAGAGGATATCGACGAGGACGACATCGAGAGTCTGCTCATCCAGCAGATCGAGTTCTGCTCCACGCTGATCCTCAACAAGACCGATACCGTGAGCCCTGAGCAGATCGCCGAGCTTAAGGCCATCGTGCGCAGCCTGCAGAAAGACGCCGTGATCGTCGAGGCCCAAAACGGCGAGGTCCCCATGGAGGAGCTGCTCGACACCGACCGCTTCGACTTTATGCGCGCCTACAACTCCGCCGCCTGGATCGAGGCCATGGAGCATCCCGAGGAGCACGACGACCCCGAGGTGCTCGAGTACGACATCGAGACCTTTGTGTACTCGCGCCGCAAGCCGGTTGACCTGCAAAAGTTCACCGATTTTGTTGAGCAGGAGTGGCCCGACGAGGTCATTCGCGTCAAGGGCCCGCTGTGGCAGACCGGCGATCCGGACATGTGCTACATGTTTGAGCAGGCCGGCCACCAGATGCGCCTGATGGAGAACGGCCTGTTTGTCGACTCGGCGCCCGAGGGCGAGAAGCAGAAGATCATCGACGAGAACCCCGAGATCATGCAGATTTGGGACGACGAGACGGGCGACCGCATGACGAGCCTGTGCATCATCGGCCGTCACATGGACAAGGATGCGCTCATCGCCTCCCTCGATGCCTGCCTGACCGACTGGCACCGCGCCTAGGTTTATCCAAGCGGACATTTTTCCGCTACGTAACCGCCAAACCACCACGAAGGTGCCTGTCCCCTTCGTGGTGGTTTTTCGTTCTGAGCCAAGGAGATTCATGTTCAACATTGTGCTGTATGCGCCCGAGATTCCGGCCAATACGGGCAATATCGGCCGCACCTGCGTGGTTACCGGCGCCCGCCTGCATCTGGTGGAGCCGCTGGGCTTCTCGCTCGACGACAAAACGGCACGTCGCGCCGGCCTGGGCTACTGGCAAAACTTGGACGTGACCACCTATGCCAGCTGGGAGGATTTCCTTGCGCGCAATGGCCTCTCCCCTGCCGACGAACGTCTGCATCTGCTGACCAAAAAGGCACGCCGCACCTATGCGCAGAGCACCTACCGCGACGGCGACTACTTGGTCTTTGGCAGCGAGAGCTCGGGCATTCCCGAGCCGCTGCTCGCCGCGGCGCCCGAGCGCTGCGAGCGCATCCCTATGCTGCGCGATTGCGACTCGCTCGATAACGCCGAGGCCTGGGAAGCCCACGAGGAATCGCTCGGGCATACCGAGGACGGCCACGAAGCCATCCTTCGGCAGGACATCTGCGGCAACTTCGTCAATCCGGACGACTACCGCATCAGCGCACTCAACCTCTCCAACAGCGCCGCCATCGTCCTCTACGAAGCCCTGCGCCAAACAGGCTTTCCGGGAATGTGACAAAGGAACTGTCCCTTTGTCACATTCAAGCGCCGCGCCGATGGCGCACACGCCTAATTGATGCTCTAGATAAAGAGCCTCACTTTTAATCAGAATTAACTAAAGTAAAATGAAGTTAAACGGCGGTGTGAAAGGAGAGCCTTGTGGAATATCTCGAGAACCCGTTTACCCCCAGTTTTGGTGAGGTTCCCGCCCATCTCGCTGGCAGACAACAGATTATTCGGGATTTGGACCGTGCCTTCTTGAGCCAGCGCAGGCGCCCAGAATTGACCTCGATCTTCTCAGGCGCGCGTGGAACCGGTAAAACCGCTCTCATGTCGTCGCTCGCGACAAGGGCGGAATCCCACGGCTGGATAGCCGTAAAGACGACCGCGCTCCCGGGAATGCTTGAGGAACTCGAGTTCGGGGCGAAACGCGCCGCAGCCCATCTCATCGACCCGTCCAACCACTTCGAAGTCACCGGCCTCGGAATTGCACCGCTCGGCAGCATCGAGGTCAATCGTGTCCACGATGCCTCAACCTGGCGTTATCGCATGAGCGACATCATCGACCAGCTCAACGAGGCGGGCACCGGTCTGCTCGTCACGGTTGACGAGGTGGACCCGACACTCGACGAGATGATTCAGCTCGCAGCGACGTATCAGCACTTTGTGACCGATGGGAAACGCGTCGCCCTGCTCATGGCGGGACTTCCCAACAACGTCTCGACGTTGCTGAACCACAAGACGGTCTCGTTCCTTCGCCGCGCCCAACAATATCATCTGGGTCGCATTGCCGACTATGACGTACGCGAGGCCTTGATTCGCACGATCCAGGAAAACGATCGCTTGGCAGATGCTGAGGGAATCGATAGAGCCGTTCGCTCGATCTCTGGTTTTCCCTTCCTATTGCAACTCGTAGGCTACCGTGCCTGGGATCTCACAAGCGATTCGAAGGAGATCTCGTCACGCGACTTTGACCTGGGAATCAAAATCGCGCGCGACGAGATGGACAACCGAATCCTCGCGGCAACCTATCGGGAACTCACTGCAGAGGACAAGCGATTCCTCATCGCCATGCTCGATGACGAGGAAGAGTCCACCACCGCTGACCTTGTCGAGCGCCTTAGGCGTTCGCCGCAGCAGGTCTCCCGCTACCGACGCCGCATGATAGACGCCGGCATCATCGGGGAGCGAGGACGAGGGCTCGTCGCATTTGAATTGCCATTCTTCCGCGACTATCTCTCCGCTCAGTGCGTGAAATAGGCATCAATGAGGCAAAGGGACTGTCCCTTTGCCTCATTGTCTATAGGTAGCGGCCAGTAACGCTCTTGGGACAGGCAGCGATATCCGCCGGCGTGCCGGCGCAGACGATTTGCCCGCCGGCGTCGCCACCGCCCGGGCCCATGTCGATCACATAATCGGCGTTACGGATAAGGTCGAGATCGTGTTCGATCACGATAACCGTGGCGCCCTTGGAAACAAGGCCGTCGAACACACTCAGCAACACCTGAACATCGAGCGGATGTAGTCCGATCGTGGGCTCGTCGAATACGAACACGGCATCGTCCTGCACGCGGCCCATCTCGCTCGCGAGCTTAAGGCGTTGTGCCTCGCCGCCCGAGAGCGCCGGCGTGGGCTCACCGAGCGTGAGATAGCCCAAGCCTAGGTCATGCAAGGTCTGCAAGCGCGCCTGGACTTTCTTGAGTCCCACCGTGGCGTCGAGGGCCTCGTCCACACTCATGTCCATGAGCTGCGGCAACGTAAGCAAGCTCCCGTCCTTGCCCTCGCGATGGATATGCGAGGCGGCCTCGGCGTAGCGCGAACCACGGCATGCCGGGCAGATGATCTCGACGTCGGGCAAAAACTGCACGTCGAGCGATATCGAGCCCGTGCCGTCACACGTAGGGCAGCGCAAGGCGCCGGTGTTGTAGCTAAAGGCGCCCGCCTTGTAGCCGGCTGCCTTAGCCTCGGGCGTACGGGCGAAGGCGCGGCGCAGCTCGTCATGAATGTCGGCATAGGTCGCTACCGTCGAGCGTACGTTGGCGCCGATGGGCGTAGCGTCAATCAGATTTGCGCGGCCAATGCCCTCGGCATCGACCCAACGCACGTGCCCCGGCAAGCGCTCGCCAGCTGCCTGCGCCTTAAGTGCAGGAATGAGCGTCTCGAGCACGAGCGTCGTCTTACCCGAACCCGAAACGCCCGTTACCGCGACAAGGCGGCCGCGCGGGATATCAACCTCGAGCGGCTTGACGGTATGGATGGCATCGGTTGCCATGCGGATATGTCCCTGGTCGAACATTTCGTCGTCAGTCACCTGCGGACGCAAGCGCTTGAGCTCGGCGCGCAAAAACGGCGCGATACGGCTGCCCTGCGATTGCTCGACCTCGTCTACCGTACCAGCGGCGATTACACTGCCGCCGCCTGCTCCGGCAACGGGGCCCATCTCGACCAGATAGTCGGCTTCCGCCAGTACGCGCGTATCGTGGTCGACAACAACCACGGTGTTGCCGTCATCCACCAGATCGCGCATCACGCCCACCAAGCCGTCGACATTGGCGGGATGTAAGCCGATCGAAGGCTCGTCCAGCACATAGAGCACGCCCGTCGATCGGTTGCGCACCACGCGGGCGAGCTGAACGCGCTGGCGCTCACCCGTGGAGAGCGTGGCACCAGCGCGGTCGAGTGAAAGGTAATCGAGACCCAGGTCGACCAGACGACGGGCCACGCTCAAAAACGAATCGCAGATATCCGTCGCCATGGGCCGCATCTCGGGCGGCAAGGATGCGGGCACCCCGCGCACCCACTCAACCGCATCGCCAAGCGTCATGGCCGCGGCCTGCGCCAGATTGATACCGCACACCTGGGGCTGGCGCGCAGCCTCGGAGAGACGCGTGCCGCCGCAATCGCGGCATGCTCCCTCGCGCAAAAAGCGCGCAACGCGTTTGAGGCCCTTGTCGTCCTTAACCTTGGCGAGCGCATTCTCGACGGTATAGACGGCGTTGTAATAGGTGAAGTCGAGCGGCGTGGCACCCTCGCCGTTTTTGGGAACGTAGAGAATGTGCTTCTTAACCGCCGGGCCGTGGAACACGATGTCGCGTTCTTCAGGCGTGAGCTGGTTAAACGGCACATCGGTGCGCACGCCCATCTCGCCAGCCACTTGCTTCATCAGATCCCACATGAGCGTACCCCAGGGAAGCACCGCGCCCTCGTTGATAGTCTTTGACTCATCGGGCACCAGGCTCGCTTCGTCCACCTCGCGCATGACACCGGTGCCGCCGCAGGTGGGACAGGCACCGCCGCTGTTAAAGGCAAGGTCCTCGGCGCTCGGCGCGTAGAACTCGCGACCGCATGCAGGGCACGTGAGCGACAGGCCCGCAGCCACGTTAAGGCTCGGCTCCACGCGCGCCCCGCAGTGCGGACACACGTGATGGGCGCAACGGCTAAAGAGCAGGCGCAGGCTGTTGTTGAGCTCGGTCATGGTACCAAAGGTCGAGCGCACGCCCGGCACGCTGGGGCGCTGATGCAATGCGAGCGCCGCCGGTACGTGCAATACCTCATCCACCTGGGCGTGTTCGGCCTGCGTCAGGCGACGTCGAGTATAGGTGCTGAGCGCTTCCAAGTAGCGGCGCGAACCCTCGGCATAAAGAACCCCCAGTGCCAGCGAACTCTTGCCCGAACCCGATACGCCGGCAATACCCACCAGCTTTCCCAGCGGAATATCGATATCGATGTCTTTGAGGTTATGGACGCGCGCGCCGCGTACCTCGATAGCCTGCGGGCTCATCTTCTGTTCCGTCACCTTTATCACCCTACTCATGCCATAAAACTCGATCGCGAACGTACGCGCCCAGCATGGGCACGGTAAATCGGACGAGGCCGTATCCGGCAGCCTCGATGACACGCTCGCGAATCAGGCTTGCGCGATATTTGCTCGCCCAGCTCTGGGTGCGATCGCAGCGCTCAATGATATCCGCCATGCGAGTCGGTTTGCCCTCGTCAACCGCCATGGCCTCGATAAAAAGGCGCTGTGGACTGCGCAGCCCGTAATATAGAGGCGCGTCAACCGCTTCGTAGAACTCGGAGACGGCATCCGCATGGCCATCCTCGACATCGTGCCTTTCGATGACTTGCGAGCCACGCCGGACAGCAGAGCGCCACATGTAATAGCCCACCAGCTGAACCATATAGGGATGCCCCATGCTCTTGTGTGCCGCAAGATCCGCCGTCCCCGCGTCAACGTAAAGACCAGCGTTTTTGACCGTCTGGATATATGAATCGCGCACCTTGGGCAGAGAAATCGCCCCCAGCGTACGCTGCTGGGCACGCCGCAAAAACGTCACGCTCGGCTCTTCGAGCAGATCGTCAACCATACTGGGTAAGCCGGCGAACACCAGCGCAAGACCGCGCTGGTCGCTATCGGACAAGCCCGTGGCATCCTGGTCTCCGAGCACCTGCTGATAGAGAACGGCAAGAGCCGCCAGCTCCTCGATAGACGCAGATTGAGCCTCGTCAATCGCAAACAGTATGCCCTTGCCTGGACCGAGCTTCTTGAGGCGCTCGTTGACCAGCCCTCGCAACGTCTCGCCCTTTGCTCGCGCCGCCTCGACCGACATCCGCCCAAACGACGGACCGAACTCCATTGACGTCACAACGAGTTTATTCGAGCGAAGCGCGTCGGCCAAGCGGTCGCATAAGCCAAGCGAAGCGGAATCGGAGATAACCGCCCATCCGCGCTCGCTGGCTAGACGTTGCAGCTCCCGCAGGAGAACCGTTTTGCCGCAGCCGCGGTTTCCCGTAATGAGCATGAGCCTACCCGGCGCTCCGGCGCCGTTGTCGAGTCCTTCCTCAAAATCTTCGATGACCGACTCTCGACCGATGAGCATCGGAGGCCGCTTGCCTGCCGTTGGCTTAAAGGGATTTGGATTCATGTCGGCCTCCTCAGATCGGTAAACCCTGGTAACAGTTATACCAACTTATACCGAGTTATACCATCAGCAGGTGACAAAGGGACTGTCCCTCTTGCAGCGTCGGCGCCAAAATCAATTAGTCAAGGATCAGAGGGTTCAAAAATCTACCATTTCTACCCCGTCCCCTAATGGCAGAAGAAGGTGGGGTCGGCGGGGCGATAGGAGCGGAAGGTGGCGGGATCGATCTTTACGTGCGCCGCGGCGGGTACGTCATACCATTTGACCGTGTAGCCGGCGCCGTGAGAGCAAAAGACCGAGTCGGGCGTGTTGGGCAGATCGGCCTCGGGCTCATAGGCGGCCGCCTCGATGACGCGCTCGGCATCATGGCAAGCCGCATAGCCGGCGAACTCTAGATACAGATGCCCACGACCACTCGTGTAGGCAGCCACCTCCAGCGCGTAATCCTGCACCTCAGATGCCGGCACGCGACCCACAAGCTTTGCCCGGTCCCCCGCCATCGTCGGTGGCTCGTACTCGGCACCCATGCGCGTGGCATCCGAGAGCGCCCGGCCCACGCACTCCCCCGGCACCTCAAGCTCAAAGTGGTACCACGGCTCCAGCAGCACCGCCGCGCCGGCCTCACGCGCCTGCATGAGCCCCTGGCGAATCGCGCGGTACGTGGCCTGGCGAAAATCGCCGCCCTCGGTGTGTTTGGCATGCGCGCGGCCGCCCGTGAGCGTAATGCACACATCGGTGATGGGCGAGCCGGTCAGCACGCCCAAGTGGTCGCGCTCCATGGCGTTGGTGAGTGCCAAACGCTGCCAGTTAAGATCGAGCTCGTCGGTCGAGGTCACGGTGCCAAACTGCACGCCCGAGCCCGCCGGCAACGGCTCCAGACGCAGATGCACCTCGGCATAGTGGCGCAGTGGCTCAAAGTGGCCCACGCCCTCGACCGGCTGCGAAATAGTCTCCTTATAGAGAATGCCGCCGGGCTCAAACTCGACCGCAAGGCCAAAACGATCGGCCAACACCCGCTGCACGACCTCGAGCTGCACGGCGCCCATCAACTGCAGGTGAATCTGCTCCAGATGCGTATTCCAGCTTACGCCGAGCATGGGATCTTCGTCCGCTAACTCAGTCAGCGCTTTGAACACCGCGTGGACATCGTGTTCGCCCGGAAGCACCGTATAGGTGAGGACCGGCGCAATGACAGGCGCATCGCCCGCGGGCTCCGCGCCCAGGGCGTCCCCCGGGCGAACGTGCGCAAGACCCGTCACGGCACAAATACCGCCAGCAGCAACTTCTTGAGCAAGCTCATACTTCTCGCCGTTATAGATGCGCACCTGGTCGATCTTTTGCTCCCAAGTGGAGGCGCCAGAGCATCCCTCGACAACTTGCTTTGCACGCAGTACACCGCCCGTCACCTTGACCCAGGCAAGACGCTCGCCACGGTCTCCACGACTCACGCGGTAGACACGCGCGGCGAACTCCTGGGGCCATGTTCGCTCGTGCATCAGAGTACACATGCCGTCGAGTAGCTCGTCCACACCTCGGTCCTTGAGCGCCGAGCCAGCAAAGCAGGGAAAGAGCTTGCGCTCGGCAACCATGCGCGACAGCGTTGCGACAGAAAGCTCACCCGCATCAAGAAACTCCTCGAGCGCCGCCTCGTCCAACGCAGCAGCGTCCTCCTGAACGGCGCCGCCCGCCAGCAGTTCGTTGGCATCCAGACAGCCCTCGGAAAGACGTTGCCCAAGTTGTGCCAGCAAAACATCGCGGCCGGGATTCTCCAAATCGATTTTGTTGATATAGATGAACGTCGGGATGTCATAGCGTGCAAGCAGGCGCCACAGGGTTTCGGTGTGCCCCTGCACGCCGTCGTTGGCGCCCACAACTAAAATCGCGTAGTCCAGCGCGCGCAATGTGCGCTCCGCCTCGGCCGAAAAATCGACATGCCCCGGTGCATCCACGAGCATGACGTGGGTATCGCCATGGTCGAGTACGGCCTGCGACGAGAAAATCGTGATGCCACGCTCGCGCTCGATCGCGTCAGTGTCCAGATGCGAATCACCATCGTCCACGCGGCCGCGCTTGCGAATGCGACCCGCGTTGAACAGCATGGCCTCGGCCAGCGTGGTCTTGCCGGCATCGACATGCGCCACAATTCCAACGACCGCTTGCTTCGACATGGCTCTCCTCTTATTGCAAGCCCATCGCACGCGGCAACGGGCATCCTCGTTCCACACTGGATGATACAATTTACGGGCCGGCGGGCGAAGCGGGCCCTATCCCCCGACCGAGCTCATCGCCCCGCGTTGCCGCGCGGCGATTTTCGTAGGTTCGCGCCTTGCGAAAGCCGGCACCTCCCTTTTTTGTCTGCCCGGGGTCATCTGGGACGGTAGCAACGCGAGCCCCACAACAACGCGTTTTACCAAAAATGGCCCCACTCGGGGCCATTTTCATTTCGGTGAAACGCTGGTATGTGACTCGGCCTTTATGCCTCGCGCAGCCAATCAAACGCGACGCGCGGCGTACCGTCCGACACATATACGATACCGGCGCGCTTAAACCCGGCCTTGGCGATGGCTCCCTGCATGGGCAGGTTGTCCTGATGCGTGTCGATGCGCAGGTGATCGGCACGCTCCTTGGCAAAGGCAAACATCGCAGCCGCGATACCGTGCACGGTGCCATCGGACGCCACACGGTGCAGCACGGCGTACGGAGTGTCGCTGCGCCATTGACCATCCTCAATTACGTCATAGCACTCGTCCGGGCCGGGCAAAAAGGCAAACGTCGCCACCACGCGGCCATCGACTTCGCACACATAGCTGCCACCGGCGGCGATATCGGCAGCCAGTTGCTCGGCAGAAGGCGTGCCCTCGGGCCACTGTGTGGCGTTGCCATGCGCGCGCATAAAGGCGCGGGCCGCGTCATAGATAGCCATGACAGCGGGAATGTCGGTATCGAGGGTTTTTCTGATCATCACGCGGCGACCTCACGTTTATTGGTATCACTTTGATTGAGCAATGATACCAACGTTTGGAGAGGGGCGCGATGCAGATGGGGAGCAAAAAGCGAGCCGCCTGGTCAAAAGCAAAAAGCGAGTTTTTGAGCACTGCCACCGGCGGCGATATGAGCGACCTGTTTGCACGCGAGGACGAGCGCCGCGACGCCCTGGACGCCGAGCGCGATGAGGCCTGGCGCTACAAGTCGTGCGAGCGCAAAAACCGTTACGACACGCGCGCCGAGGCCGAGGCCGTTATGGCCGACTGCGAAAACCGCGGGCGGCGCGGTTTGGCCTGCTACAAATGCGAATACTGCGGCGGATGGCACCTGACGTCGCACCCTTGGAAATAGGCGCCGCATCGGCACGGCATTGACGGAGCGCCAGCCATCGCACGCAAGCTACGGGCGCGGCGGCACCAAAACATCGTAACGAACGGCCTTGCCCGCAAGTTGATAGCTCGGCTTAACGCCGGCAAGCAGTGGCCCCTTCACCGGTCGCTTGATAACGACCTTGCGCGGGTGCACCGCAAGCGCAGCTTCGACCAACGTCTCCTCATCGGCGCACGGCTGTTCCAGATGATGCAAGAGTTGGAACTTCTTTTTAACCGCCGCGCTCTTGGTGCGTCCGGGAAACATGGGGTCCAGATACACCACGTCAGGAACGGTGAGCTCGCCCTGCCCGATCAGCTCAGCTGTATGGCGAAGGCCGGCAATGCTGTCCTCGCCCGCATGTAAGCGCATGCGCGCCACGGCTGTCGCAAGCGCCGGATCATCTGCCGCGCGATCCAAGGCATCCTTGAGGAGCGCCGCGATCACGCAATCCTGCTCATACAGATCGACGGCAAAACCCGCAGCCGCCAGCAGCAGCGAATCCTCGCCAAAGCCTGCCGTGGCGTCAATCGCCCATGGGCTCTCGATGCCTTTTGTGCGCGCGGCCTTTACCAACAGCTCTTGCTGCAGACGGCCCTGCTTGAGTCGCGGCAGCATGCGGCCAAAATCCGCGCGCAGCTCCATCGTGCCGTCGGTGAGCGTGAGGCCCTCGGGCTTCCCGATCAGCTCAAGCCCCGCGGCCCGAGCAACAGATAAGGGATCGACGACGCCCATGGACACTCCTTAACAAGCAAAACGAATACGCGGGGCACCGTTTATGTCAGCACCCAACCGTTCGCTATTGTCCCACATGCGACATGGCCCACAGCATCCCAATGCAAAGCACCGTCATCAATCCCGTGCACACGGCAGCGATCGCAGAATCACTCATGCGCCTTCCCAACGACCGCGGCTCATGCACTTGCCCTGCTCCGTACATCATGGCTCCTCCTTGAGACCAGCTCTTACCATGGACCCATCATCGCAGCGCCGCGCATACGCTGCCATCGATTTGACTTACGCCCAGCCTTCCTTTTTGAAAGGTTGGGCTTGGCTGCGCGGGCTCAATGCGCTTTCAAACGCATGCATCGCCGCGTTGAACTACAATGTGCTTCACCATATGTGCAGTACATTGGGTGCGCCAAGTTGGCGTACTCGTATCGAAAGGACCAGCCATGAGCTTCACTCGCAAGACTCTCAAAATCCTTGCTCTCATCTACTTTGTTTTGGGCATCGCCAGCCTCGTCACCGCCGGCGTCGGTATTGCCACGGGCGGTCTCGATTCCACGTACGGTTCGTACGCCACACTCGCAGCGGTCGTGCTTATCGCCAAGGGTCTCGTCGACCTTGCCGCAGGCGTCGCCGGTATCAAGGGCGCCAACAAGCCTTCGCAGGTGGACGGCGCGTTTAAGCTCGGTATTGTTGCCGCGGTCGCCACGCTTGCCCAAGCGGTGCTCACGCTTCCCGCGTTTGGCGGCGACGCCATCAACTTTGGCGCCTTTGTCATCGTGGTGTACGACCTGTTCTTTGTTCAGCAGGCACACGCCGTTAAGGCCGAGAACAAGGACCGCCTATAAGCGCTCGCTTCTCATAACCCCTGCAGCCAGGCAACTAAAAAGGGCCGATCGCGCATCTCCGCGGTCGGCCCTTTACGTTTGCCCAGA
Source organism: uncultured bacterium (assembly GCA_905215755.1). Lineage (GTDB taxonomy): Bacteria > Actinomycetota > Coriobacteriia > Coriobacteriales > Coriobacteriaceae > Collinsella. The sequence continues at coordinate 42,406 of CAJMRE010000006.1, read as the reverse complement.
TAAAACCTACCAAAATAAACCTGTCCCTTTTTGGCAGGTTGTTAGCTGTGGCGGTACTCGGCGATGATGAAGTCGATATCGGTCTGGAGCGTTTCCAGGTTTGCCAGGCGCTCTTTGTCGGCAGGGCGCGTGCGGTAGTAGTACGGCGTCATCTGGAACACCGCCTCGATATCGGCCTGGGTCTGGAGCGTAATATTCGCAGACACCCACTGCGTTCCGACCAACTCGAGCTCGGTGGTCTTCGGCAGCTTCTCATCGTTAAGGTACGGCGTGTCGTAGAGCACCTCCTTGAGCCCAAAGAGATGACGGGCACCCGGCACCACGGTGTAGAGCGAGCCCTCGGGTGCCAGCACGCGGGCAAACTCGCGCTCGTTAAAGGGGGCAAAGAGCTCGGTCACCATATCGAAGGCGCCATCGGCCACGGGGACGTCCTTCATGTTGGCCACGAAATAGGTCGCATCGCCGCGCTTGGCGGCAAGGCGTACCATCTCTTTGCCCAGGTCGAAACCGTAAGCATCCACACCCGGCACCGCGCCCATGGCGCTGGTGTAGTAGCCCTCGCCGCAGCAAATATCGAGCAACGTCATGGGGCCGTTCGTAGACGCAGCGCACCCAGCCGCCCGCTCACGCACCAGCTCGACCATTGCATCGCGCAACGGCGCATAGTAGCCACGGTTTAGAAAGTCACGACGGCTGCGTGCCTGCGACTTGGGATCGCCCATGGAGTCGCCGCTCTTGGACGAGCGCAGTAGATATAGATAACCCTCGCGCGCACGGTCAAACCGGTGTCCGCCCGCACATGCGGCCCCACGCTCATCGTCCACCAACGGTTCATGGCAAACGGGACACAACAACATGGCAACTCCTTAGCGCGAACAACACAACGCCCACCATTGTCTCACGCCTTCCCCACCTAGTCATTGGGGACGTTCTTGAATGACTAGTTAGAAGAGATAAGGAGTGTCCCCAGCTGCCGACAGAAAAGGAACGTCCCCAAGTGCCGACTGGTTGCATTAGGAGTATCATCATCTGCGCAAATAAGCACGAAAGAGCATGTTAGAGATTGAGAGCGTATGGCTGACACCGTATCTAAGCACATTGACATGACCACCGGCTCGCTGTGGCGCAATATTCCCCTGTTCGCCTTCCCCGTGGCCGCCACGAGCATCTTGGAGCAGCTGTCGAACCTCATCGCCACGGTCATTATCGGTAACTTCTCGGGCGACCAGGGAACCCTCGCCATGGCGGCGGTCGGCTCCAATGTTCCGCTTACCAGTCTTATGCTCAACCTGTTTATTGGCATGTCGCTTGGCTCCAACGTGGTCATCGCCAACGCTATCGGCCGCAACGATCAGAACATGGTCAAACGCGCCGTCCATACCTCGATTTTAATGGCACTCGTGGGCTTTGTCGTCATCGCTCTGGGCGAGATCTTTGCCGAGCCCATGCTCGCCGCGCTCAACGTTCCCGCCGAGACCATGCCGCTCGCCTCACTCTATCTACGCGTCTTTTTGCTGAGCATGCCCTCGATTTTGCTCTACAACTTTGAGGCCGCGATCTTCCGCTCCGTCGGCATCACCCGCATGCCGCTGCAGGCGCTTGCCGTGTCCACCGTCCTCAACATTGGCCTGGACCTCATCTTTGTCCCCGTACTTCACTGGGGCGTCGCGGGCGTCGCCATCGCCACCGCCATCGCCTACACCGTCAGCGCCGCTACGCTCTTTATCCGCCTGCTCAAGACCGACTCTGTCGTCCGCGTCACCCCGCGTGACTTGGCTATCGACCCCGTCGCCCTCAAGCGCATCGTCAAGATCGGCCTGCCAGCCGGCATCCAAAGCGCCGTCTTTGCCGTAGCCAACATCATCATCCAGTCCGCCATCAACAGCCTGGGCACCGAGGTCATGGCGGCATCGAGCGCCGCCATGAGCTTGGAGTACGTATGCTACAACCTGCTCAACAGCTTTAGCCAGGCGTGCACCACCTTTGTGGGACAAAACCACGGTGCCCGCCAGATCGACCGCTGCACCAAAACGCTCAAGGCCTGCCTGGTCGAAGGCGGTATCGTCGCGCTCACCACGATCATCGTTATTGTCGGCCTGGGGCGCGAGATCTTGTCGCTGTTCAACAGCGATCCCAACATCGTCTCGATCGGCTATATCCGCGTGTGCTCGATCTTCCCGGCGTACGCCTTTAGCATGTTCTACGAAAACATGTCAGGCTACCTGCGCGGCTTTGGCATCTCGCTCACACCCGCCCTCATCACCATGATCTGCGTCTGCGGCATCCGCTTCTACTGGGTGTTCTGCGTGTTCCCGCACTTCCGCACCTTTGCGAACATCATGATGGTCTACCCCATCAGCCTGGGCACCACGGCGTTCTTTATGGTCGTGGCGGTACTACTTTGCCACCCGGCACGCACCTATCGCGCCACCCAAGCCAAAGCGACAGCCCGCTAAACACCGCACTCAACGCCACGACAGTCATTAATTGACAATATGCGAGCTCATATAGTCGATAAAGCGCCTCGTGGCGATAGGCATGGTGTCCCAGCTGCGCCAGGCGGCCACCACGTCGCGCGAGGGGGCATGCACGATGGGCCGCACACGAATATCGGCTCGCATGCCCTCCACAGTACGACGGTAGAGCATGCTCACGCCTAGGCCCTCCTCCACCATCGCCATGATGGTGTAGTCGTCAGTCACCTCGCTCGTCACGTGCGGCGACAGCCCATGCGCCGCAAATGCATCGAGCACCAGGCTCTGTTCGCCCTCATCCAGCAGTACAAACGGCTCGGACGCCAGGTCGGCGAGTGTCACCTTTTCCTTTGCCGTCAGCGGATGCGCGGCCGGCAACAATGCCACCAACTCGTCGTGATAGACCACGCGCTTCTCGAGCCCAGCGGTAAATCCGCGTGCCGTAAAGCAAAAATCAACCACGCCATCGTGCACCCACTGGGCGTTGCGCGTGTAATCGCCCTGCTTGAGGGTAAAGCGTACGCCCGGGTGCAGGGCTCCAAAATCGCGGATCACGCGCGGCAACACGGTTCGACTCACGTTGGTAAACGTCGCGATGCGAATATCAGTCGACGAAAGCCCCAGCAGCTCCTGCCGCTTGCCCTCGAGCTCGAGCTCGGCGGTCACAATCTGGCGCAGGTACGGCAGATATTGTTTACCGTCGCGCGTAAGCGAAACGCCCTGCTTTCCGCGCTCGATAAGCGTGGTGCCCAGCTCGCGCTCGAGCGCCTTGACGGCCTGGCTCACCGCACTTTGCGTATAGCCCAACTCGTCCGCCGCGCCTTTAAGGCTGCCGCGGTCGACCACCATACAAACAATCTGATACCGCGATGCCATCGTGCCTCCACATCAATGCAGCCGTAAAACGTTTTGCCAGCGCTTTTCGCGCCTACTTTAGCGTTTCTTAATCATACTGAAGATACATTCGCTTTACTACATCAACATCTGAGAGCAGAATCCTTTGTGCGAAACCGTTCTGTAACAAAAGGAGTCCCATGGATCGCAAAAAAGCAATCGCGCTCTCATTTTCCGTTCCCGTCGCATGGGGCTTTTCGTATCCCCTCATGAAGATCGGCATGGACAGCATGAACGCCACGAGCATCGTCGCGTTGCGCTGCATCATCGCCTTTGTGGCCTGTCTGCTGCTCTTCCACAAGCGCGCGTTCCGCATCAACCGCGACCTTATGGTTCGTGCCGCTATCATCGGCGCCATTATGGCAACCGAGCTCACCTGCATGTGCTTGGGCTCCAGCCTCACTTCTGCCTCCACTGCCGGCTTTTTGCAGAGCCTGACGGTCGTGATCGTGCCGTTTGCCAACGCCGCCCTGCTGCGCCGCGCCCCCGAGCGCAAGGTGCTCATCGGCACGGCTATCGTCACCTGCGGCATGCTGCTGCTCTCGGGCGCCGACTTTACCAGCCTGAATCCCGGCGCGATCATCATGCTGCTCTCGGCCTTTATCTATGCCAGCCACATTATCGTGGCCAAGCGCTTTGTCGAAGAAGTCGATCCGCTGTCCCTGGGCGTTTGGCAGCTGGGCTTTGGCGGCCTGTTCTCGGGCATTGCCGCATGCGTCTTTGGCGGTTTCGCACTTCCCAGTACGCCCAGCGAGATCGTGGTCGTCGTTGCCCTCGCGCTCATCTGCTCTGCCTACGGCTTTATCACCCAGACGCTCGTGCAGCCCCACGTGCCCGCCGAGACCACCGGTTTCGCCTTCTCGCTCGAGCCGGTCTGCTCCGCCGTCTTTTCGTTCTTCCTGGTCGGCGAGGTCCTGAGCCCCATCGCCTTCTTTGGCGCCGCCCTCATCCTCACCGGCGTCATGGTAGCAACCGTCGAGCTTCCGCGCCTCCGCGCACATGGACAGGCTCGCATGGCAGGAGCGCCCGAGCACGTCTCGTAGACCCCACTCTTCATACAGCCGCGGCATAAAGGCAACCGGTGCGCCTTTACAATAGATGCCAGCAGAGCATCTGACGTAAAGGAGCCCCATGGACGCCGCGACCCGCGACCGCAACATAGCAACTTGGTTGGGCGATGCACCGCAGCCGGTACGTGACACTACGAACCAGCTGCTCGAGCGCATCGCCCTTTTGCGTGCCGAGCAGACTATCTACCCAGCACAAGACGACATCCTCAATGCCCTCGCCTACACGCCGGCCGACCAGGTCAAGGTTGTCATCTTGGGTCAAGACCCCTATCACGGACCCAACCAGGCAATGGGGCTGTCGTTCTCGGTCCCCGCGACGCAAACCAAGTTGCCACCGAGCCTGCGCAACATTTACAAGGAACTCAAAGCCGATCTGGGTTGTCCCATTCCCGCCACGGGAGACCTAACCCCATGGGCACAACAGGGCGTCCTGCTCCTCAACACTACGCTCACCGTGCGCGAGCATGCCGCCAATTCGCACGCCAAACTAGGCTGGAGCGCGCTCACCGACTACGTTATCGAGCGCTGCTGTCAGCTGCCCCAACCGGTAGTCTTTTTGGCATGGGGTCGCTTTGCCCAGCAGATGGTCGAAGGTAAGCTCGTCGCAACCGGTGCGGGCAAGGCAACCGGCAAGTTCTGCCTGGCCTCCACGCACCCCTCGCCGCTTTCGGCCAACCGTGCCACGGCAGAACTCCCCGCCTTTATGGGATCGCGTCCCTTCTCGGCAGCCAATCGGCTACTCGAACAGCACGGCTCGACCCCCGTCAACTGGACTTGCCTCGGCTAAAAATCGATACATCAAAAACGCGCCCGACGGCTTTCCATCGGGCGCGTTTCCTATTCGGGCCAAATAAATTGTGTGCGGCCGGCCTCGCCGCCATCGATCAGCAGACTCTGCCCGGTCATAAACCGGTTGGTCACGCCCACAAAGTAGATCCACTCGGCGATCTCTTGGGCAGTGGCCCAGCGCTTAAGCGGCGTGAGCTCCATAATCTGGTTCCACAGGTGTTCGTCTTCCATCACGCAACGGTTGAGCGGCGTGATAACGCCACCCGGGTCCACACTGTTGGCGATAGCCTGCGGCGCCAGACGGTTTGCAAGGTTCTTGGTGTAGGCGATAACGCCGCCCTTGCTGGCGGCATAGTCGGGAAACTCCGATCCCGTATGCCCGCTCGCCGACCCCACATTGACCACGGATTTGATAGCCGGCGCCGGCTTGGCGGCAAGCCCCTCCCCCGCAAAGGCGTAGCGCTCGGTCACGTTGATGGTGCCATACAGGTTGGCGGCGATGTCGTCAGCCGAATCCTGCGTACCGGCAACGTTCACGATCACCTGGGGTTCAAGATCGTCTGGAAACGCGTCCGGCTTGCGAACATCAACGATCAGATGGCGGTAGCGCTCGTGTTTGATCGCCGCCGGTAGCAAATCAAAGCCCACGACCTCGTGGCCCTCGTCCAAAAATCGTTGCACGCATGCGGCTCCGATACCGCCCGAAGCACCCGTGATCAAAACCCGCATACTTGCTCCTTAGGCGGTTGCGTGGCGCTCGAGGTACTCGGAGCCCACATTCTCGCGCTCCCAGCCGCGCACGACCTTGTAGCCCACGGGGCTCAGGAAAACCTCGCACAGCAGCTCGGCAACAGCGCCGGTCAGCGAGCACATAAGGACCTGCACCCAGGTCCAACCAAAGAACGTGTGGCTCACCACAATGGCAAAGACCAAGTTGTCGATAAACTGGCCAACACCCGTGGACACATAGGAGCGGAAGGCAAAGCTCGCAAAGTTATTCTTTTTGAGCATGCGGCCGAGCGACTGGTTGAGCGTGGAGTTAACCACGGCAGAAACGAGCATTGCCAGCGAAGAGCCCAGCACCACGTACCAGGTGCCGCCGATGGTGGCGTTAAGGGCAGTGTTGACCTCGATCATGCCCGTGTCGTAGTAGGCGCCCCACATGCCGGGCGTGAGCGAGCATGCCCAAAAGCACAGACTCACGGCCAGGTTGACCAGCAGCGCGAGGATAGAGATTTTGATGGATGCCTTGGCGCCAAAACGCTTGCAGATCATGTCCTGGCACAAAAACGAAACCCAGCTCACCACAAAGCCACAGTCGAGCGCCAGATATGGCAGGCTGATGAGCTCTTTGTTGGCCAGCAGGTTCATCATGATGACGCTCACGAAAAACAGCGAAACCGTTGCCGCGGGAATGCTCCGCAGCAGGACCTTGTAGTCCTCCATGACCTTCTTGATCATTATGTACTCCTTTGGTTTTAGGTTTAACGAGCAGGATATCGGACCCGAACTGCTCGGACGCCCCGGTCTTGAGACGACGGTGGGTATGATAGCCGCTCGCGCGGCATCAGGCAAGCAATCGGCGCGGCAGCCCCGCAGGGCCACCGCGCCGATGCGTTAAAACGCTACGTTGCCAAACTCCGACAGGATAAGGTCGGGGTTGTGGTCGGTTGCCCAATCCACGTTCCACGGGCTCGTGAACAGCAGCAGCTTACCGCCGCGCATGTCCTCGACACGCAGGGTGTCGCGCGTGAGCGAAAGGCCCGGGATATCAATAGTGTCGGGGTCGTTCTGGATCCAGCGGATATCGGTATAGGGCAACGGCTGGCGACGAACCTCAACACGGTATTCGGCCTTGAGGCGGCGCTCGAGCACCTCAAACTGCAGCACGCCGACCACGCCCACGATGACGCTTTCCATGCCGGCACCCAGTTCGCGGAAGATCTGGATAGCACCCTCTTGGGCAAGCTCCTCCATGCCCTTGACGAACTGCTTGCGCTTGAGCGTGTCGACCTGCGTAATGCGAGCGAACATCTCGGGGGCAAACGTCGGGATCTGCGGATACTGCACGTGGCGCTTGCCAGAGCACACAGTGTCGCCGATGCTAAAGATACCCGGATCGAACAGGCCCACGATATCGCCCGCGTACGCCTCGTCAACAATCGCACGGTCATCGGCCATCATCGAGGTGCCAGTAGCAAGCTTAAGCTTGCGGTTGCCCTGCACGTGGAAGGCGTCCATGCCGCGCTCGAACTTGCCCGAGCAAATGCGCACAAAGGCGATGCGGTCGCGGTGGTTCTTGTCCATGTTGGCCTGGATCTTAAACACAAAGCCGCTAAAGTCGTCGCGGCAGGGATCGACCGGCTCGCTGGTGAGCGTATCGGTATAGGCGCGCGGCGTCGGGGCCAGACGCAGGAACTCCTTGAGGAAGGGCTCCACGCCAAAGTTGGTGAGCGCCGAGCCAAAGAACGCCGGGCTCAGCTTGCCGCAGGCCACAGCATCCAAGTCGAGCTCGTCGCCAGCGCCATCGAGCAGCTCGATGTCGTCCATCAGGTTCTTATGGTTCTCCTCGCCGATGAGCTCATCCATGGCAGGGTCGCCCAGCTCGGCCTCGACCTCGGCGACCTTCTTGGTGGCGTTGGCGTGGCCGTCGCCCTCGAAGGCAATGACGCGACGGGTCTGACGATCGAACACGCCGCGGAAGTTGCGGCCGCTGCCGATCGGCCAGTTCATGGGATACGTATTGATGCCCAGGACGTTCTCGATCTCTTCCATGAGCTCAAACGGATCGCGAGCCTCGTGGTCGAGCTTGTTCACAAAGGTGAAGATGGGAATGTGGCGCAGCGTACAGACCTTAAAGAGCTTTTTGGTCTGGGCCTCGACGCCCTTGGCGCCGTCGATGACCATAACAGCAGCGTCGGCGGCCATAAGGGTACGGTAGGTATCCTCCGAGAAGTCCTGGTGGCCGGGGGTATCGAGGATGTTGACGCAGGCGCCGTTGTAGGTGAACTGCAGCACCGAGGAAGTAACGGAAATACCGCGCTCCTTCTCGATGTCCATCCAGTCCGAGACGGCATGCTTGGCCGAGCTCTTGCCCTTGACCGAGCCGGCAGTCTGGATGCTGCCGGTATAGAGCAGCAGCTTCTCGGTAAGTGTGGTCTTACCGGCGTCCGGGTGGCTGATGATCGCGAATGTGCGGCGCGACGAGATTTCATCCGACAGGCTTGCCATGCGGATCCTTTCTTGCATTGAGTGCATTACGTCGTTGTAACGCGACTATTGTAGCCGCGAAATGCTGCGACAGGGCACCTATCAGGACAAATTCATCAGTCGAGGCTTTGACTGCCGGTCGGCGGCGGCGCTCCGCAGCAGTTTGTCTCGATCTGTAACATCTGGAGCGGTTTTTGAACCTCTACCTGTTACAGATCGAGACAAACGGATGGGCCTGCCGGCAAAATCTCGAACTGTAACATCTAGCCGCCCAAAACCGCTCCAGATGTTACAAATCGAGACAAAAGGACCGGCGGACAAACAGCATCTTAATCTGTAACAACTAGCTGGGATATTCGGGGCTTGTTGTTACAGATTTAGACAAACGGTGGCCAATCATTCCGATTTTCCTCTTGCGTAACTGTGCATAGTGTATATATACTGTGCTTACCGGTTATATACACGTGTAGCCCATCAGCTAAGGAGCCGCTGTGGACATTATCCTATCCAATTCGAGCGACAAGCCTATCTACGAGCAGATATCCTCGCAGGTCAAGGCTCAAATCCTTTCGGGCGTGCTCGCCGCGGGAGCCAAACTCCCCAGCATCCGCGCACTCGCAAGCGACCTCGGCGTGAGCGTCATCACCACCAAGCGCGCCTACGCCGACCTAGAGCAGCTCGGCTTTATCTGCACCGTGCAAGGCAAAGGCTGCTTTGTCGTCAAGGGCAACCAAGAGCTCTTGCGCGAAAACCAGCTCTGCCATGTCGAAGAGCTGCTTGCACAGGCAGCGACACAGGCAGAAGCCCTGGGCGTCACGCGCGATAAGTTGCACGAGATGCTCGACCTGGTAGCCCCCGAAACCATGCAGTAGCCATCTGCAAGAAAGGCTATACCATGCAAAACTTGCTAGAACTCAAAGGTGTCTCACGCCGCGTAAGTGATCGCTTTTCGCTGCGCGATGTCACACTCACCGTAGAACCCGGTCAGATTGTCGGCTTTGTGGGCGCAAACGGCGCCGGTAAAACAACGACCATCCGCGCCGCACTCGGACTCATAAAGCTCGATGCCGGCGAGGTGTACCTGTTTGGGCAGCGCTGCAATGCCAATGCGTCCGATGAACAACAACGCCGCATGCGCTCCCGCATCGGTCTCGTACTGGACACGTGCCCCTTCCCTTCCACGCTCAAAGTGGCCGAGGTCGAGGCACTCGTAAGCCCGGCATACCCCACGTGGAGTCATGAAACGTTTGCTGGCCACATCAACCGGTTTGGCCTGGACCCCAAGGCAAAGGTCAAAGACCTCTCCCGCGGCATGGGTATGAAGCTGCAGCTCGCGTGTACGCTCAGCCACAAGGCCGAGCTGCTCATCCTGGATGAAGCCACGGCAGGTCTCGATCCCATGGCACGTGAGGAGCTGCTCGACGAGCTGCTCGCCTTTGTTGCCGACGGACAGCACGGCGTATTGTTCTCGAGCCACATTACATCCGATCTTGAACGCGCCGCCGACCGTGTCGCCTGCATCGATAGTGGCTCGATTGTGTTCGACCTGCCGCGCGAGGACATTACCGATCGCGCCGGCATTGCTCACTGTTCCCAGGCGCAAGCTGCCGAGCTTATGGCTTACGTCGAAGGCGCCCGCGCCACCCGTCACGCCTACAGCGTTGACGTACTCGTCCCCAATCGCCGCGAAACGCTCGAGGCCTTTCCCGCGATTCCCTGTGATCGGATTTCCATCGATGACTATCTGCGCCTCACGCTGAAAGGGGCATCCAAATGAAACGCGCCTTTATGTCCGAGACCGCCATCATGCGCTCGTTTCTCCCGAGCATCGCCGGCGTCGGCCTGTTCATATTCGTCGTGCTGACCCTTGCCAACGCGACGGATGGTGACTCCGGCATGAGCGCCGGCACCTGTGCAGTCAGCGCCATGTCGCCCATCATAATCATGAACTCGCTGGCTGGCTACGATAACCAAAACGGTTGGGAGCGCTATCGAGCAACGTTGCCGTTCTCGCGCAAAGACATCGTCTGCGCACGCTACCTGTGCATTATTGCCTCCTCGGCCGTCATGGCATGCGCGGCTACGCTCCTGAACATCCTCGCCCTTCCGTTCTTCGACCACATGGGCATCCCTTCGACAGGCCAGACGATCTTTGAAATCGCAACCGCCTCGGCGACGTCGATGCTCATCTCCCTCATGATGGTGTTTTTGGCACAGCCGATATTTTTCCGATTTGGACACATGGAGGCACTGCGCCTATCCGTCGGCCTGTTTGCCCTACTTGGCTGCGGCACTATGGCAATACTGAGCTCCTCCAACCCCATTAGCATCTGGCTTATGTCATTTGCCGGAGCAAATCCCGACCCCGCCGTCATCGGATGTCTGTGCGCCGGCATTGCCGTCCTGGCGTTCGTGCTATTTGCAATCAGCTGCACCGTCAGCACCAAGATCTATCGAGCACGCGACTTGTAGCCGCAAGCGGTATCATCGGACGAGCACCGTAGACCTGGCGTAGTCGTTCTTGAGGAGGCACCGCACCCGTGTCGTGGGTTGTTGCAGCGTTTGCATCGGCATTCTTTGCCGGCATCACATCTATTTTGGCCAAATGTGGCATCAAACATACCGACTCCGACATCGCGACTGCCATCCGCACCTGCATGGTGCTCATATTTGCCTGGGCAATGGCAGGTGTTTCCGGATCCGTCGGAACCATTGGCAGCATCGCGCCCAAGTCCTGGCTGTTCCTCGTTCTCTCGGGACTTGCCACCGGCGCCTCGTGGATCTGTTATTTCAAGGCGCTCAGCATCGGGAACGTCAACAAAGTCGTACCCGTCGACAAGATGAGCACCGTACTCGCCGCGCTTACCGCCATTGTTCTCTTTGGCGAGACAAGCAATCTTGCCGTAAAGCTTATCGGGACGGCCGCAATCACCCTCGGCACATTCCTGATGATTGAGAAGAGACAGTCAGCCGGCGTGGGCCAGAAGCAAGACCTGACTTGGCTCGTTTACGCCATCGGCGCCGCCGTTTTCGCGGCGCTCACATCCATCCTTGCCAAGGTTGGCATCGAGGGCGTCGAGTCCAATCTGGCAACGGCGATCCGCACCTGTGTGGTACTCGCCATGGCGTGGGCGATTGTGGCGGCCAAGGGAAAACTGGAGCAGGTCGCGTGCGTCGACCGACATGAACTCGCGTTTCTCGCAGCATCGGGCATTGCAACCGGCGCGTCATGGCTGTTCTACTACTACGCCATTGCCGCCGGGCAGGTAAGCGTCGTGGTACAGATCGACAAGCTCTCGATCCTTGTTTCGGTATTGTTCGCGCGCCTGACCTTCAACGAAAAACTCTCGCGCCGCAGCGGCATTGGCCTTGCCCTCATCGTTTTGGGCACCGCCGCACTCGCAATATGGAAGTAAGGCGCAGGGAACGCGAGTCTCGGCACGCCCGTGGCCATAATCGACTGTCCGCCAATACATGACAAATGGCATATCCCCCGCCAGCCCGTAACGTCCTACAATAGAGACGTCACGGGCCTTGGCCCAATCTCGATCATCCAAGGGGATGTCTTTTTGGTCATTGTTCTTTAGGGAACGGTCAATCGCATAGAACCATGAAGACGGCCGTCCAACGGCCGTGGTTTGTTGCGCCGTTCCGCCTCCGTCATCTGCCAATTTGCACCTGATAGGAAAGAACAATGCAATCCCAGGAATCTCAATCCTTCCCGAAAGCCACCAGCTTCGACGCGACACTCGTACGCTCTAAAATTATGGGGCCGAATCCCCTCAAGCTCTGCGAAGAGCTGCTTCGCGGCGCACGTATCCCCCGCGGCGCCCGCGTCTGCGACCTTGGGTCGGGCACCGGTATCACCAGCGCCCTGCTTGCCCGCGAATACGGGTTTGACACCTACGCCGTCGATCTGTGGAGCGACCCCGAGGAGAACCGCGCGTTCTTCGATTCACTCGGTATTCCCCGCAACACCATTCATCCTGTTAAAGCGGATGCCTCTCAGGGGCTGCCATTTGAGCATGACTTTTTTGATGCGGTCGTGAGCATCGACTCGTACAACTACTATGGGCGTGACCCGCATTATCTGGGCGGGCGCTTGCTCCCCTACGTAAAGCAAGGTGGAATGCTCTACCGGAGCATCCCTGGCATGGTCCGCGACTGCCACGACAATCTGCCCGATTGCCTGCTCAAATCTTGGACGCCTGAGCAGCTCGACTACATGCACGACATAGCCTGGTGGCGCGCCATGATCGAGCCGACCGCCGGCGTCGAGACCGTCTCGATGCAGCCCATGCTCTGCACCAACGAGGCATGGGAAGACTGGCTCGCCTGCGATAACGAGTACGCAGCGGGCGACCGCGCCGCCGTTGAAGCGGGCGCGCTTGAATACCTCAACACCATCGCAATCGTGTTGAGGAAGCTCTAAACAACAACCGCGCGAGACCGTAAACACACGGCCTCGCGCGGCTTGTTTCTTACCATGAGCTTTTAGAGAGCAGGCACGCAGCCGTTACATCCTCACGCCGGGCTTGGAATGCTTGTACTGACCGTGGGCAGCCGTGCGTTTACCGCGTGAGATGGCAAACTTGGGACAGCAGTGCAGGCAACGGAGACAGGCGGCGCACTCCGGCTTTGCCCAGACGGGAAGCCCGTCACGCATCTCAATTGCCGCCATGGGGCAGCGCTTGGCGCAGAGGCCGCAATCGATGCAGCGATCGGCATCGACGGCAAACTTGCTCGTCCGTTGCATGCGCGGCAGCCCAAACGCGTGATATGCGCACGATGCAAACAGGGGCACGCGATGGCGCATCATGTTGCCCGTACGCCGCGCCCGTACCGCTTCGACCACGGCATCAATCTGCGCCTCGGCAGCCTTGTTGATGCTCTCGACCTTTTGAGGATCTGACAGGTCGAAAACAGGCGTCCAGGTATCGGGCATCTTGACGCTCATCGCCGCGTCCAGCTCGAGCCCACGCTCGCGCAGCAAATCGCGGGCAAACTTCGCCGATTGGCCGGTCGTCGAACCGTACGTCGAGACATAGAACGTATAAGGTCGCCCGCCGTCCTTTGCGCCAGCGGCAATCGACAGGTCGGCAGTCTTTAAAAACTCTATCATTGGCGTCGGCAAGCCCCAGGCATACACCGGGGCAACAAATCCAAGCTGACAGGGCCCTCCCGCCAAGGCAAGACGAAGGGACTCGGCATCAAAGCGCTCAATCGACATGACCTTATCGCCCGTTGCCGCTGCAACACGGCGCGCCACATGCTCGCTGTTTCCCGTCGCGCTAAAGTACAGAATCATTTCTTATCCTCCGAGCATTGTGCCGCGATAAAGCCGCGCTACTTGCGCAGTGACTTGGGCAACGGAATGCCGGCGGCGATGACGGCGGCGATGATCATGCAGACGATGCCCTTGAGCGGGAAGCACATGAGCAGCAGGCCCACGACCATGACGGGCTGGCGCATGACGGCGCCCATCGTCGAGGCCGTGCAGACGGCAACGCAAAAGACCGGATCGGCGCCGGTGAGGATGGCAAGGCCGTAGCCCTGGCTTACGCCCGAGAAGATAACCGGGAAGAAGTGGCCTCCGCGCCAACCCATGTTGATGAGGGCGGGAGTCAGCATAGCCTTGACCAGACCGGTCGCGATAAGCACACCGGCGGGGATGGTCAGGTAGGTTTCCATGAGGACATCGGCCTGCGTCTCGCCGGCAAACATGGTGTAGGGCAGAACCGTTCCGCAGATGGCGAGCGCCAGGCCAGCCAGCATGGCCTTGACGACGGGGCGCTCCCCTATGGCATGGGCCAGCGCCTCGCTCGCGTGCTCCGAGACAAAGTACAGCCAACCGCAGACCGTGCCGATCAGCGACAGGGGGATAAGCCATGCGAGCTCGAGGTTGCCCACCTCGGCAGCCTCGAACCTGGACATGCCCATGCCGCCGCCCATAAGCTGGCCGAGCAGCAGATAGGTTCCCAAACCACCCGCGATCGCGATGCCGTAGACCACAGTCTTCTGCGCCTTGGGGAGCTTAATGGTGATCTCGTCAGACGTGGAATCCTCATCGCCATCGGCGCTGCCGGCGAGCGGGGCCACAAAGCCAAAGACGGGCGCGGTAAAGAGCGCCGTCAGCGCGGCCTGGGTACCCAACAACGTGAGCTCCCTAAACTCGGCGCCAAAGCGGCGCATGCGGTCGCCGACCCAGCTGCACAGACCCGCGATAACGCCGGTCAGGCCGGCCTCCGGTCCAATACTTCCGCCAAACAGCAGCGGCAGCAATGCCGCGAGCGAAAGCTTGCCCAGATTGTCGTACGGGTAGCGCCCGTCTTGCTTGACCTTGGCCATCACCTGGTTGAGGTCGTCGGTCTTGGTGCCGGTCAGCTTTTCGTACAGACCGATGAGCAGACCGCCCAGCAGGCAGACGAAAAACGGATACGGCAAAAAGCCGAACGGGCCGCTCGCGAGCTCGGGCGAAGCGGCGCCCAACATGTGCGGGATCTCGGTCCACAGATAGTCGATGCCGTGCTCCATCGCAAAAAAGAACAGCCAGACTGCGGCACCTGCGAACGCGCCGGTCACGGCAACGCTGACCAAAAACAGCGCGCGGTTTTTAGGTTTGGCAAGCTTATCCATCGGGCCCTCCCGTAGTCAAAGTCGACAGAAATACGTCTTATTGTAGAGCGGACGTGGCCTGAACGCGCCAACCATCTGCGCTGCAAATGGCACTATTGGGTGTCGCGCGCATGCGAGCCCGTTGCCTAGCCGTCGATGATCGATGCGATCTTTTGCAGGTTGTCGGCAAAATAAATTCCCTGTTGGCGCTGCAGGCTCGATAGGTCCTTGTCGATCATATGCTCGAGCAGTGCCTTCAGGTCATTGTAGTAACCGTCCAGGTTGTACAAGATGCACGGCGCGTTGAGGTGCCCCAACGACACGGCAGACATAACCTCGGCAATCTCCTCGAGCGTACCCGTGCCACCCGGAAAGGCGATAAACGCGTCACCAAGCTCGATCATCTTCGCCTTGCGCTCGGCCATATCGCTCGTCACGATAAGGTCGTCGATGCCGTCGTGCTGGAACTCCGCCTCGATAAAAAAGCTCGGCTCCACACCCGTCACGTGGCCGCCGGCATCGAGCACGCTATCGGCAAGCGCGCCCATCAGGCCCGACCTGGATCCGCCGTACACCAGCGCGTGACCATGAGCGCCAATCCATGTGCCGAGCTCCTGCACCGCAGGCAGAAACGCCGGATCGTTGCCGACGCTCGCGCCCAGGTACACCGTGATATTCATATGCAATCCCCCTTGTTGCGCGATGCGCTAGCCCTAACGTTGCCGGCGACGGTACTCGCGCACGCGACGCGACAGGTCGGCGAGCTCGTCGCGGTCGAGCTCTTCCAAATGCTCCAAGTCGTCCATAAAGCGTGCCATGGTGTCCTTTTGGCGCAGCTTGATGAGCGTGTTGCAGTAGCTCACCGCAACACCCGTGAGCATGGCGATGTAGAAGATGCTGATGACGCTCAAGATGACGGTGATGGCGCGGGCAACCGGCGTCTCGGCCGGAATATCGCCAAAACCGATGGTCGACACGGTCTCAAAGCTAAACCAGAGCCCGTCGCCAAAGGTGAGGGTCGTGGGCTCGGACAGCCAGACGGCCGTTGAGCAGAGCAGGAAAAAGACAAGAAACACGCCCGTTATGTGGGCAAAGCCAGCCTGATGCAACACATCGGCAAGTGTCCTCAGCTTTTTCATCGCGACCCCTTCCGCGGACAATCATTCACATTTGCTCGATATTGTCCCACGCCTCCCCCGCAAACGGAACTAGTCATCGGGGACGTTCTTAAACGACTAGTCATTCAAGAACGTCCCCAATGACTAGTCGTTTAAGAACGTCCCCGATGACTATATCTGTGGGCGAACGGGGCACCTGAGCTGGTATCCTTATGCGGTAATGTCTCGATTCGTTAGGATTGCATGTGAGAACTGCCGCTGTCCTTCGTTCAACTATATATCGTGCCCTGGTCATCGTGCTTACCGCACTTACCGTGCTGGGCGGCGCCATGCCCGCCCCCGTCTATGCCGGCGACTCTGATCAGCAGGTCAAAACGGTCCGCGTTGGCTGGCTCGTCAGCAACAGGGGTTTCCAGGAAGGCACGCCGGGCGAACGCCTCTCGGGCTGGGGTTACGAATACCTCCAGACGCTTTCGTACTACACGCCCGGCTGGCAATACGAATACGTCAGTGGCACCTTCACCGAGCTCATGGACAAGCTCGAGGCGGGCGAAATCGACCTGATGCCCAACATCTCCTACTCCGAGGAACGCGCCCAAAAGTTGCTCTTTTCCTCGAATCCCGAGGGCACCGAGCGCTACTACATCTACGCCAGGCCCGATCGCGACGACCTGGCCAAGGGTGACCCCCAAGCGCTCCAAGGCCTTACCATCGGCTACAACCCCGGCGCTATGCAAACCTTCGTCGGCCAGCAGTGGCTCGCCAACGAAGGCATCACCTGTACCTATAAAGAAATCAACACCGGTGGCGCCCTCTTTGAGGCGCTTGCAGACGGCGAGGTCGACGCCGTCATCATGAACGACACCATTTCGTCGCCCGATGCCTCGCCCATGTTCTACGTAGGCTCGAGCGACTACTATTTTGCCGTTCCCAAAAGCCGCCCCGATTTGATGAATGACATCAATGCCGCCATGACGGCAATCGCCCGCGTCAACCCGCGCTATAACGACGAAGTCAAATCGAGCTACTCGGCCCAAAACAGCGGCTCATCATCGCTCACCGGCACCGAGACCTCCTGGCTCAAAGCAAACGGCAACACCATCACGATTGGCTATCTTAAAAACCAACTTCCCTACTGCACGCAAAATGACGACGGCGAGATGGAAGGGTCGCTCGCCTCGCTTGCAACGACGTTGCGCGACAAGTTTGGCATTACGGTTAAAACAGTCGCGATCTCAAATAACAAGCAAATGGTCAAAGCCCTTTCCAACGGAACTATCGATGTCGCCCTACCTCTGTTTCGCGACTACTGGCTTGCCGAACAGAAAGGGGTCGTGCAGTCAAACCCGATGGGAACGGTTTCCCTGACCGCCATTCACAGCAGCAATAACCTGAACCGCGACCTTAAGAAAATCGCTTGCACGCAGAGCGCGATCGTCAACCGTCTTGAGCTCGAGAGCCTCTTCCCCGACGCAACGATAACCGAATATCCAAATGGCGGCGAGGCGCTCAAAGCCCTCAATAAGGGGGAGGCAAGTTGCATCATTGTCCCCAGCACGCGCTTGGAAACCATCCGCGACACCTATGGCATCGAGGATTTCGAAACGCAGGAACTCACCAACACGGCGCAACTATCGTGTTTAATTTCGCGCGGCAAGCCCGAGCTGTTGGGAATTATCAATAAGGGCATCGTCAATGCCGGCGAATCGCTCTCTGCAAGCAGTTATTCCCCCACATCGTACTCGGCGCAAGAATCGGATGCGTTCCGACTTCTCTACCGCAACCGCATCGTCATTTCGGCAGTCGTCATCTGCATTTTGCTCACCGGCATCGTCATCCTTGTCTGGTCGCTTCACCGCGCGCAGAAAGAACAGCAGAAAGCCGATGCCGCCAACGCCGCTAAGACAGCATTCCTCACGCGCATGAGTCACGACATCCGCACGCCGCTCAACGGCATCCTGGGTCTTATCGAAATTGAGGAATTGAAAGACGGCGATATGCAAGTCGCCCGCGAAAGCCGCGCCAAGGCGCGTGTTGCCGCCAATCACCTGCTCTCGCTGATCAACGATATCCTCGAGATGGGCAAAATCGAAGACCGCAAGCTAACACTGGAACATGCTCCTTTTAACCTCAAAGAGCTCTGTGACGATGCGCTGGTGCTGTGCAAGCTCCGCGCGTCCGGTAACGGCATCACATTGCAGGACAATAGCCTGCCGTACGCTACGGGGCCATACATGATCGGCAGTCCCACCCATATCCGACGGATCATAATCAACTTGCTAGACAACAGCATTAAGTACAACAAGCGCGGCGGCTCCGTCACCTTTAGCTCACAGACCAAGCCACTCGATGATGGGCGCGCGCTCTTTTGCTTTAGCGTTTCGGATACCGGCATTGGCATGGCTCCCGAGTTTTTAAAGCATATCTATGAGCCGTTTGCCCAGGAAGGTGACGATGCGCGCAGCAAGTTCCAGGGAACCGGCATGGGCATGCCAATCGTCAAGTCACTTATTGACCTGATGGGCGGCACGATTGAGATTTCGAGTGAGGTTGGCGCGGGGAGTACGTTCAACGTCCAGATTCCGCTCGATATCGACAAGAACCCTCAGGCAAGGGAACGTGCGGACGGCCAGGCAAACAGCTGCTCGCTTGCCGGCATGAACGTCCTTTTGGCAGAAGATAACGAGCTCAATGCCGAGATTGCCCAGGCTCTGCTCGAAAGCGAGGGCATCGTCGTAACTCGCACCGCCGACGGCAACGAAACGGTCGACCTATACGTTGGCCGTCCCGCGGGTAGCTTCGATGCGATTCTAATGGACATCATGATGCCGGGCATGGACGGCTACGAGGCAACCCGCGCGATTCGTCTGAGCGAGAAGGCCGATGCGGCCGATATCCCCATCATCGCGCTCACCGCCAACGCCTTTGCCGAGGATGCCCAGGCGGCACACGATGCCGGCATGAACGCTCACCTGCCCAAGCCGCTCGACTTTAACAAGCTCAAAAACATGCTCGCCCGCATCAAGAAATACGGATCCGTTTCGCTATAGTTTGTGCTCAACCACCATGCACGACCAGAAAGGAAACCAACGATGTTTAGGCCCTTACGTCGAAAGAAACGCGCCATCACCGACGAGGAAGCGCGCGAGTTGCTCGCCACCTGCAAGCGCGGCGTCTTTGCCGTCAACGGCGACGATGGCTACCCGTACGCCATTCCCGTCAACTACTTCTTCGACGCCGAGCACGACAAGATTTATTTCCATGGCGCCAAGGCTGGCCACAAGGTCGACGCACTCAAGCGCGATGACAAGATCTGCTTTACCGTTTACGGCAACGAGTGGTACAAGGACGGCGACTGGGCTCCCTACGTTATGAGTACCGTTGTCTTTGGTCGTTGTCGCCTGGTAGATGAAGCGCCCGCGTTTATCGAGGACAAAGTCCGCCAGCTCGCGCTTAAGTACTACCCTTCTGCCGAAGAAGTCGAGGAAGAAATCGCCAAAGACATCAAGGGCGTCCAACTCTACGAGATTTCGATTGAGCATCTTTGCGGCAAGCAGATTCATGAAAAGTAGCGAATGCGAAAAACGCGCTCGCTACCCTCTGCGCCCCATGCGCCCACGCATTTTGACGGCGTGGGCGCATGGGGCAGCACTCGAATCGAGCGCCCCCTATACCCCAAAAACGTAGCGGTCCAGGCGCTCACACGCCTCCTTTACCCGCGAAAGGGGCAGTGCCAGATTCACGCGAATGTGGCAGGGCCCGTGGAACGGGCGGCCGTCCTGATACCCCACGCCCACACGAGCGCCCTCGTCGAGCAGCCACTGAATATCGCGGCCATGCTCGCGGCACCACGCTGTGCAGTCCAGGAACACCATGTACGTGCCCTGCGGACGCGAATAGGACACGCCCGCAAAATGCTTGTCCACGTAATTGCAGAAGTAGTCGACGTTGCCCTCGATGACCTCATTGAGCTCATCGAGCCACTCGTAGCCCTGCTGCTGGTAGGCACCGATAAGCGCATGCATGGAGATGACGTTCATCTCGTTGTAGTGGGTCTTGTTGGACACGGCGCACACGCGGTCGCGCAGCGTCTCGTTATAGATGATGTGATAGCTGCCGACCAGACCCGCCAGGTTGAACGTCTTGCTGGGCGCGTAGAGGGCAACCGTGCGCATGCGGGCATCCTCGCTCACCGACTGCGTCGGGATATGCTTGTGCCCCGGCAGGATGATATCGGACCAAATCTCGTCCGAGATCACCACGCAATCGTGCTGGCGATAGATGTCCATGGCGCGCTCGATCTCGTCGCGCTCCCATACGCGGCCGCAGGGATTGTGCGGCGAGCAGAACACCGCGGCATGGATGTGGTTTTGGGCGAGTTTGCGCTCCATGTCCTCAAAGTCCATGCGCCACACGCCCTGGTCATCGAGCTTAAGCGGGCTGTGGACAATACGATAGCCCGCGGCTTCGATGGACTTGGTAAAGCCGATGTAGGTAGGGCTGTGGACCAGCACCGCATCGCCTGGCTGGACATACGCGCGCAGCGTCGACACGACACCGCCCAGCACGCCGTTTTCGTAGCCGATATGTTCAGGGCGCAGACCCTCGACGCCATTACGGCGGCTCTGCCATTCGATGATGCGGTCGAAGTACTCGGGACGCGGATTGAAATAGCCAAACATGGGGTGCTGGACACGCTGAATGATGTGTTCCTGGACCGTGGGCACCGTGGCAAAGTTCATGTCGGCCACCCACATGGGAATGCGATCGAAGCCCTCGTCGGGTGCGTTCGGCGCCATACCGGGGATCTCGCCCCAAGAGTCAACGGCGATGGCGTCCATGCCGTGGCGGTCGATAAGCGAGCTAAAGTCGTATTTCATGCTAAGCTCCCGTGCAAAGTTGATTGTTTTGGTAGGCGTTATTGTCCACCAGCGTGGGCGGTTTTGGCGCGGGGTTTGGCGCTTAATTTGACGGGTGCGGGCGAATGGCTGGTTAGTCTCGCGCGTCGTTGACGGCGACTACGGTTAACTGGGTTTTATCGACCGAAAAAGATATGTCGAGCCCGGCGAAGGCCAGATGATAGACGCGGTTTGGCTCGTGCTTACTGCCCGCACGGCGCGGATCTTGGCGAAGGACCTCGACCAGGCCGGGGAGCTTTGCGGGCGGGACCATATCCTGCAGCGCTTGTGGAAACTCAACATCGAGCGTTTGCCACGGAGCATCCTCAATCCAACCGCCGGTCGCATCCGGGTGACAGTCGGCAAATGGAATGTAGGGCTTAATGTCGTAGATGGGCGTACCGTCGCGCAGGTCGGCCCCCAGCACATGGATGATCGGACCATCGTCGGTGAGCTCGACACGATCGAGCTTGACGCAGGTAAGACCGATGGGATTAGGGCGAAACGGACTGCGCGTGGCAAATACGCCCACGCGCTCGGCTCCACCCAGACGCGGCGGACGCACGGTTTTCGACCACTTGACGTTGGTGCCGGACCTGTCCTGCGTCTTGGCATCGGTAGCTATGTCCTTAACCGTGCCGCCGGGCGTTCCGTTTTCGAAGCGCCACAGCAGCCACAGGTGAGAGAAGGAGTCCAGACCCTCAACCGCTGCATTGGAGGCAAATTCCGGCTCAAAAACGATGCGTCCCTGCAGATGGGGCGCCAAAAAGCTGTTGCGCGGGATGCCGAACTTCTGCGGCAGGTCGGTATGTATGTGTGCGATAGGTTCCATGCCGGTCATTGTACGGCATGGGGGCATGGGGCGTTACGCGCAATTCTTCGCCGCGGTCCCCCGTCGTGCAACCAACGGTTGCTTGGAAGGGCGCCTGTCACCGCGTATGCTTAAGCCATCAACCAGCAGAAAGGAGCCGCTATGGCCTTTGCAGAAAAGCTCATCGCTGTCCGCCGCGCCCATCACCTTACCCAAGAGCAGCTCGCCGCCAAGCTCTTCGTCACACGCCAGGCCATCAGCCGTTGGGAGCGCGGCGAGGTCACACCGGGCATCGACATGATGAAGCTCATTGCCGCCGTAACCGGCGAGCCCCTGTCTCACCTGCTCGAAATGCCCGAGCACTATTGTCAGAGCTGCGGCATGATACTCACGCCCGACGACTGCGGCACCGATGCCACGGGCGCCACGACCGACCATTACTGCAAGTGGTGCTACGACCACGGCAAGTACACCTACGCCACCACCATGGAGGCGATGATCGAGGACTGTGCCCCGCGCCTGGCGCAAAACACCGGCATGTCGCTTGACGAAGCCGTCTCGCTCATGGGCGCCGTCCTGCCGCAACTGGAGCGCTGGCGCACCGTGCAGGAAAACGAGGAATGCTACGGCGCCGAGGCTCGAGCTCGCTATGGCAATGAGGCTATCGATGCAGCAAACGAAACGTTACTGGATATGGATCCTCAGACATGGAACGACATGAAGGAACTTGAACGCGCCATTTTGGGCCAGCTCTCGATTGCCATGGGCATTGGCGACCCAGAGAGCAACGAAGCTCAAAAACTGGTTACAATGCACCGTCGATGGATTGCTCTCAACTGGGGATGCGAGCCCCAAGACGAGGCGTACCTGGGCCTCGCCCACGGCTATCTTGCCGACCAGCGCTTTGTTGACTACTACGACAAGCCCTGCGGCACCGGAGCCACGGCGTTTCTGGTCCAGGCCATCGAGTCGTCGTTGACGTGCGCATAGACCGCGGCGGCTTTGGGTATTTCAATCAAAACCGCAACCGATTGGAGACCTATGACTACTGATCACGAGCTCGTGCTCTACGTTATGACCGGCTGCCCGTATTGCATAAAGGTCAAGCGCTTTTTGGCCGATAGCAGCGTGACCATTCCCGAACGCAATATCTCGACCGATACCGAAGCCGAGCAGACACTCATCGCCGTCGGCGGAAAACGCCAGGTTCCCTGCTTGTTCATCGACGGCAAGCCGCTCTACGAGTCAAGCGACATCATCGCATGGGTACAGGAAAACCTGCTCTAGTACGCACGCTCTGTCCGTCCAGGGCCCCAACCCATACGACCCAAACATGTACACCAGCATCCAAAGTCGACATTTTTCGACATCTTTGGATGCTGGCGTACAGCTTTTTGGTAGTCATGGACGCTCTTGGCCGGCTAATTGTTTGAGGAGACCTTTGGATTATGGCTGTTTGACGCCTCTGGAAAGGTTTCCGAGAGGGCTGTGGTCAAAAAAGGGCAAATATGAGTACTGCTACCTGTTTAGTAGCAGCGATTTTGATCACTTCAGGAACTATTCAACGTTCCACTCGTCCGCAGACGACGTTATTTCTCCTCATATGTTCAATAAAAGTAGCTCTTAATGGGAACAAATCTCATCAGGAACTACAATTTATAGCAAATAAATGCAACCATAATGGCAACAGTACTCATATTTGCCCTTTTTTGACCACGACCCTCCAGAATAGTCGCTGAGAGCGACACTAAATGACAAAATCCGACACTTGAACGTTCTTATATGAGTAGCCATTGAAGGACACCTAACGACTACTCCCATTCGCGACACACTGTGTCGCGAATTAAGCTGGCCCCATTACCGAAGACCAGTGAGAGCTCCTGCCCAGAATCTCAATAGCTTAATAAAGGGCTCCCCTCCGGAAGTTCAATGAGCATCCAAATTCCAAGCTGAAAAGCAAAGGAGTATCGAAGCCGTCAATGCTCATTTCCTATCGAACAGGCAGGTCAAAACAAGCTAATTAGCCCGATGAACTGCTTGTATTTTTGTCTACAAAATTGTATACAAAAAGAGAATCCGAGAACCGGCGCTCGACATTATGTCGATCGATAGGAGGCGCCATGGATGCTAAGCAGCTCGAAAAGATGATGGGGTTTGCTCCCGGAGAGTTGAAGAAAGCCGCGGAAGCCTACGAAAAAGATGAGTGGCCGAAAGGTCACACCATCAAGTTGGGAAGGCCACCAATCTCCGATGAGCCGAGCGTCGTTATATCAGCACGTGTGGGCGAATCGATTCTTGAGGCGTTTGACGAAAAAGCCAAACGCCATGGGCAAACACGCACGGAGCGGCTCAGAGAGCTCATTACACTTGATGCACTGATTGCCTAGGCCCGCTCCCCCGTCGGACCCAAACATGTACACCAGCATCCAAAGTCGACATTTTTCGACATCTTTGGATGCTGGTGTACATGTTTTTGCTACATAGTCGTTGGGGACGTCCTTAAATGACCAGTCGTTAAAGAACGCCCCCGATGACTAGTTAGCCGTGGAAGCGAGCTGTGGGTGCAAGCGGCTGTTCACGAAAGACGCGCTCGACGGCAGCGCGGTATTCGTCGACCTTTTTGGTCTTGCGTACGATCTTGTGGACGGTAGCGGGATCAGCGAAAGCGCACTTGGCGTAGAACCACCACTCCTTCATGCGGAAGACCGCATTGCCGCCAATCTCTTCTGCATAGGCCGCAAACAGCGTGTCGTGGAAACGCTGCAGTTCGGCTGCCGTGGCAGCGGGACCGCCCTTGACCATGCGAGCGAGCGCGGGGTTCGCAAGCAAGCCACGCCCCAGCATCACATGGCGCGTCCCGGGATAGGCCTCCACCAGCGCATCCATATCCTCAAGATCGAAAATGTCGCCGTTATAGGCCACGGGGAACGGCGCACGCCCCAGCGTCTCGCCGTAAAACTCCTTGCGCGGCGATCCCGTATAGCGGTCCTTTTGCACGCGCGGGTGCACGATCAGCTCTGCCAACGGCATGCGGCAATACAGATCGAGCACGCGCTCGTATTCGTCGTCATTCTCCAGCCCCAGCCTGGTCTTTACCGACACCGGCAACGGCGACCGCTCGCACACATCGCTTAAGAACGCCTCGAGCTCGTCGAGATTGCGCAAGAAACCCGAGCCCTTGCCCTTGGCGACAACCGTTCCCGAAGGGCAACCCAGGTTGAGATTGACCTCGCGGTAGCCCATGTCGGCGAGCACCTGTGCCGCCCACACAAACTCGTCCGCGTTCTTGGACATCAGCTGAGGCACCACGTTGAGCCCCTGGTTATTGGCAGGATCGATCTCCTTAAACGCCTTGCCGCCAAAGCGGTTTCCCACCCGCGGCGGCGGCAAAAACGGCGTGTAATAGCAATCGAGCGCACCGAAGCACTCCGCATGCACGCGACGGAACACATGCCCGGTAATCCCCTCCATAGGGGCCAGCGAAAGGATCATCTACTCTTCTCTCATATCAACACAACAAAGGGGCCGTCCCTTTGTCACATGCATTATGCCTTGCGCTTCAGGCGATTCACAAGGAAGAGGTAGCTACTGAACGATGACCACCCTCCAGCCGCACCCCATACAACGAGGTTTAATACTTTTCCCGAGAAGTGAACGAGTGAAAACGGGCCCCCGAAGCATCGGCACTTTCGAGATGCAATTTCCTGCGGTTTTGCCAGCCAAATCCTGCGGGTTTGACGTCTAAAAATGTCGATGCTTCGGAGGTCCAAGTATGGCCGTTCACTTCTCGGAAAAGTATTAGACCTCGATTTACATGCCACTCAATGTGACAAAGTGGCTGCTCCTTTGTCACATTCGATGAAAAAGGGCACCGATGTTAGTCGATGCCCCAAAACGGCTGCAGGTTAAGCCCTACAGCGTATGTCTAAGACGAATCGAACTATTCGTCCCAGGAGAGGTTCTTACCAGTCTTTTTTGCCAGCAGCAAGAACAGGCCGATAATAACGTTGCATGCGATGCAGAAGATGAAGACGCCCTGGAAGGAGCCGACAAGCTCATAGACCTTCATCATAACGGGCATGCCAAAGGCGCCGACGATATAGCCCACGGAGCAGATCAGCGCGAAGATGCGACCGAAATCGCGGGAGCCAAAGACATCCATAACCAAAACGGTCAGGGCAGTGCCAGCGATGACGTACATTACGTCGTTCACGCCTGCTGCGAGGATGCTGAGCGTCGAGTTGCCGCTGCTCATCATGAGCATGACAAAGGAGAGGATGGAGACAGCGAGCCAGCCCAGAATGGCCTTCGTGCTGCCGAACCTATCGCAAGTGGTGCCGACGATCGGATTGAGGAACAGATCGAAGAGCGATGCAGCGGATACCATGAAGCCGCCCACCATGGGGCTAAAACCAACCTCGGAAGCATACGTCGGGAAGAGCTGGTTCATGCAGCAAGTGAGCTGAACGAGACAGAGGAAGCCGATGCAGAAGAAGAAGGCAGGCGACTTAATGGCGCGCGCATAGCTAACGCCACGCGTGCTATCCTCGGTCGTCTCCTCGGTCTCGGTGACCGTCTCGCCCTCGACGTAGCCATAGGGCAGCATGCCCTTGTCCTGAGGCTTATAGCGAATAATCAGGACGGAAGCGGGGAGAATGAGCACGGCGGAGACGCCAGCGAGCACCAGATAGCCAGTCCTCCAGCCAGCGGCCTCGATGACAGAGGTGATGACGGGGCTCATGATGAGCATGTAAATCGAGTTCACTGCCCAAGCGAGACCGATTGCCAGGCCACCAGATTTTTTGAACCACTGGTCAATAACGTCGGACATGGCGACGCCGGTGGTGAAGGCGAAGCAAACGCCAATCAGGGCGCCAGCGGCGATGAACATCCAGACTTCGGTGTAGAAGGCCATGCCTGCGCCGGCAGCAAGCAAAATAAGCTCGACAACGGGGAGCCAAACCTTGCCAACGACCTTGGGAATGAGTTTTCCGACAAACGGAAGAGCTGCCGCAAGACCAATGAGCGTTGCGGTGAAGTAATACGAGAAGATGGAATAGTCAAACCCGAACTCCTCGCACACGGGTGCGACGAAGGAGCCCGCGATGACGCTATAGGATCCGGTCGTGCCGGCAGACATAAGGCCGAGCGCGATTACGAGAACCCATGCGTAAACCTTGCTGCTCTTTAACTTTGCATTTTCCATTGATACAGCTCCTAGAGACCCAGAAGGGCACACATAACGGCCTTGATGGTGTGCTGACGGTTCTCTGCCTCACGGAAGATGACCGAAGCGTTGGCCTCAAAGCACTCGTCGGCAATCTCAAAGCCCTCGGTGATGATTTCGCGATGGAGGTCGTTCTTGCACTGGTCGAGGAGCATTTTGCCGACACGGTGATCTGCGTTATGGACAGAGGGAAGCTCATGCATGCAGAAGATGTCGGGATTGTTGGTGCGCTTGCACAGCTCGCTGGTGACGCGATAGGGGTACAAAGACTCGGCATCGCCCAGCCAGGAGTTGTAGTCGTCGGGATCCAGAACCTCTTCGCCGCACTCGGGGTTGATGTAGCGCCACTCCTCGGTAACGATAACGTCAACGCCATCCAGGGCATCGAGGTCAGAGGTGATGGTAAAGGTCCTATTGGGAGCGTACTTGGCGTAGCAGGCCTCCACCTCTTCGATCATTTCCTTGCACATCTGATGACGGAGGTCGTCGGGGCCGATGGCGAGGAAGTCCATGTCGAGCATAGCGCACAGACGGCCATACCACACCGGGGCGCCGGCGCAGTTGCCAACGAAAGCCATCTTCTTGCCGCGGCTCGTACGCAAACCGCCCCATTGCTCTTCCATCGTAAGAGCGTCAGCGAGCATCTGAGTCGGGTGATCGCCGAGAGTAAGGGCATTGATGACCGGGATGTCAACCAGGTCGGCGACGTCATAGAGGAACTGCTCGTCCTTCTGTGCGCGATAGACGATGAGATCATACATGCCGTTAAAGACGCGCATGGCGTCCTTGACGGTCTCGCAGTCACCCATGTGGGAGTTGGTCAGATAAGTGAAGCCCATGCCCAAATCGTTGCAGGAGGTCTCGAATGCGCAACGAGTACGGGTCGAGCCCCACTCAAAGTTGGCGAGGACGTTTTTGCCGGGGAAGTAGCGCTGGTCGACACCAGACTTCTTCTGAGCCTTAAGGTTCCAGGCAAGATCGATGAGATAGCGGAAATCCTCGGAGGAGAGATCATGGATGTTGATGTAGTCGCGACCGCGGAGGCTGTTGTTCATGCCTATTTCCTTTCGAATTATTATCAAAATTATTGTTGAATGTGTCCCCGAGGAAAACACGGATATCCCTCGGGGAGCGGTACATGTGGCGCCTAAGCCAAAGAGCGCAGGCTCTAAGGCTCACTAACGACTGGCCGCCACGTCCTTAGTCCAGCAGTGCACGCCGCCGCCGGACAGGTTAAGCGCGAGGGAATCAATCATGATGACCTTGCGATCGGGGAAGCAGCTCTCAAGAACTGCCTTGGCCTGCTCATCCTTCTCTTTCACGACCTCGCTCATGCCCTCGTGGTAATAACGCTGGCCAAGAACGACGCCGTTGCAAATCAGGAAGTTGCAGTAGCTCGCTGCGGCGTAGAAGTGGACGGGGCCCTCGGGCCAGGGGGTGCCATCCATAAACTTGCCGCCCATTTCGTCGATGAAGCCCTTATAGAGCTCGTAATCTTCATCGCCAGGGGCGATAACGACGTCAATAGGCTCGGCGGTGGGCATACGAACGATCTCGAAGGGCTTGCCCTCCCAGTCCGTTTCGTTGCTCAGGATCTCGTAGGCTGCCTCAATGCGGCGACGAGACTCTGCTCCAGCCTTGCTCGAGGCTGCCTCTTCATCGGACACCTCGGCAAGAAGAATCTTGTTCGGAGTGATAAAGCGACACATCTCATCAATGTGAGCTGCAAAGCTCATGCCAAAGACGGGAGTTCCGTCTTCCTTCTCGTCGAGGATGCCCAGTCGATAGTCGTCGTCCTCGAGCATAGGCTGCGGAAGCCAGATAACCTTGTTGAGGTTGTAGATGCGCTTATACTCGGCCTCTACTTCCTCTTTCGTGAACTCGGGATTACGCTTGCGGCATTCCGTGTCCTCGATGGCGATCAGAGTGCCGTGACCGTCAAACTCGCGGTCGCCGCCCTCCGAAACCATTTCGGAATTGACGATATCGAAGCAACCGAGCGCAACCGCCATGTGAACGGCTGCCTTACGTGCGGACTGGCACTCCGGGGAGTTCTTGTCCCACACGCCGTAATAGGTCCAAGCGGGGTTGACCATATAAGAATGGCCCTTGTCGTCGACCATGATGCTGGGACCGTTGTCGCGGACATAGAAGTTGGAGTCTTCGAACTGCGTGATCTCGATGCGATCGAGATCAACCCCCTCCTCCTTCAGTCGCGAGCAAGCCTCCTCATAGGAGCCGGGGGTGCCACAATTGAGGTTGACCGTAACGTCGCCATACTCGAGCAGAGCCTTGATCACGTCAACGCAGGGCTGGCGGTTATCGTAGCCCTCTGCACGGATGTAATCGGGAAGCCATGTCACATAGACGTTGGAGCGCTTCTCGAACTCGCCCGGCATACGATAGTTCTCGTACATGGTTGGTCCTTCCGTCGGGTTTCCCGCGATGCTGTCCGGCCGCGACAATAGCGGGGTTTCACCTGCTATAGTACTACTATACCTACCGTTCGGTAGATAATTTTGAATAATTGCCGCTCGCCTACTGATACATACCGTTCGCCGTATATAGTGGTCATGTTTGGACACGAATTGATGTTCCGTTGCCATCCTTAATAATGTTGGTAGTGCGGAAGTGATTTGCAATGGAGAAATGCAGCGTGAGCACAAGAAAAAAAATATTGGACGCAATGTACGATCTTGTGGCAGAAGTCGGTTATGACAAAGCGTCTATCGGAAAGATTTGCGACTTTGTCGGCATATCCAAGCCGTCGGTGTACTACTACTTTCCCTCAAAAGAGGAGATTTTCACTACGCTCTTGGACAGCATGTTTCCGACCATTGACTATCAGCGCGACTACTCGCTAATAGTCGATAGGGACGGGTTCAAGGCCGCGCTTATCGAGCTCGGCAATTCAGTTATAGGTGGCTATCGAAGCGATGAAAAGCGCCGGCGCGTGCTGGCCGAGGTTAGCGTTCAAGCAAATCGAATTCCTGCAGTTCAGGAACGTCAAGCGACGGCGACCAAACGAACCATGGATGCGCTTAAAGACATCCTTCTTCATGGTGTAGAGATTGGCGCGTTTTCCGATAGCGCCGACGTAATGCTCTACGTACAAATTCTTTATACCGTTCTGGAGGGAGCAAGCAATACGGTCGCTCAAGGTGAGGATATTGATGAGAAAGCGGTTTGGGCGGGAATAGTCGAGCTTATGTTCAAATAAACCAGCCAAGCTGAAGCGCATGTTGGCACCCATGGTGCCTGCGGGCAACCTTTAAAACGAAAACAGGGGTCGACTCCAGTCTGGCTTGGAGTCGACCCCTGTTGCATGGCAATCTATGCCGATGCAAATCGGCGCTTATTACTTTTCAGCAGCCTTATTGAGAAAGCCGGAAACGATAGCAAACGCAGCAATCATAAGGTTGCAGGCAATGCAGAAGATAAATACTCCCTGGAATGACCCTGCCATGCCGTAAACCTTCATCATGACCGGCATTCCAAAAGCACCGACGACATAGCCCGCTGAGCAAACGATCGAATAGATCCTTCCAAAATCGCGTGATCCAAAGAGCGAGAGGAGAAGCATCGGCATTGCGGTTCCAACGATGGCGAACATGACATCGTTTACACCAGCTGCAATGATGGAAACGGTCTCATTGCTTCCGCCAATGATAAGAAGCAGGAATGAAAGAATGCTGACACCTGTCCATGCGACCGTTGCTTTAATAGCGCCAAGCTTGTCGCATGTTTTGCCCACGAAGGGATTTAGGAAGATATCGGAGAGTGAAGCTGCCGAGACCATTAAGCTTCCTACGATAGGATTGAAACCGACCTCGCTTGCATAGGTTGGAAACAGCTGGTTCATGCAGCAGGTGAGCTGCGCCACGCAAAGCAAGAGGACACAGAGAATAAAAGACGGCGTTTTCGCGGCATCGCGGAGTGCCATGCCCGAAAGGACATCTTCCTGCTCATCGGCGCTGCAGCTCTCATGGGTTTCGGAGGCGGTCTCTCCGTACGGAAGCATATTGCGATCAGAGGGGTTAAGGCGAATGATAAATGCGCTTGCAGGCAAAATCATAGCTGCAGAAACGGCCGCAAGCACGATGTATCCCGTACGCCAGCCTTGCTGCTCGATGACCAGTGTAATGACAGGACTCAATAACAGCGTGCAGAGAGAATTAACGCCCCAAGCGAGGCCGATGGCGAGACCGGACGATTTGCTGAACCATTGGTCAATGACATCGGACATGCAGACGCCCGTTGTAAACGAAAAGCAGATGCCGATCACTGCGGCGGAGACGGTGAACATCCAGACCTCGGTGTAGAACGCCATTGCGGCGCCGGCGGCAATAAGGACGAGTTCAATGCAAATATGCCATGGTTTGCCGATTACTTTTGGAATGAAGCGACTCAAAAGCGGAAGCCCAAGCGCAAGACCAAGAAGAATCGCGGTGAAATAGAAAGAAAAAGAAGTGTAGTCAAAGCCCAGATCTTCACATACTGGAGCAACGAATGAGCCGGCAATAATGCTATATGTGCCAGTTGTTCCGGCGGACATTAAGCCGAGCGCAATAACGACGACCCAAGCAAATGCGCCGCTTTCACGGAGACAATCTTTTTTGGCTGGTGTGGTGAGAGTCATGGTTGCTCCATTTCTATCGGCAATACATCCTATATGCCTACCGATAGGTATATAAACCAGAGGACTCTTCGTCAAGCATTAAGCGGGGAGAGGGAGTTCTTAACCTGCCGAACGGTAATTAGACCCCGTTTTCGCAAGGGTCTCAATGTGACAAAGGGACTGTCCCTTTGTCACATTATTCGGAGCGCAGGGCCTCTACGGGATCTTTTTTGGATGCACTGCGGGCCGGTAGCAAACCGGCGACGACCGTTAGCAGCACCGAAATCGCGATGAGCACCAGCGCATCCTGCACGGGCAGGCTCATCAGGTTGGGGACCTGTTTGGCCGCAAGCGCCCAAGCATTGACCGGGAAGCTCACGGCCACCACGACGACAACAGCAAAGACGCCGGCAATGAGGCCCTCGATAAAGGTCTCGGCGTTGAACACGTTTGCCACGTTACGCTTCGACGCGCCAATCGCACGCAGAATGCCAATCTCCTTTTTGCGCTCCAGCACGCTGATGTACGTGATGATGCCGATCATGATGGAGCTCACCACCAGGCTGATGCTTACGAATGCGATGAGCACCAAGCTGATGGTGTTCACGATGTCGGTCACCGAACCCATGATGATGCCCATGTAGTCGGTGTACGAAATTGCCCGATCATCGTGGCCAGCGGCTTTGACCTGCTTGTTGTACGCATCGATGTGATCGAGTACGCGCTCCTTGGCCTCAAAGTCGCGCGGGAAAATCTTGACCGAGATGGGGTCCGCCTCGTCCGCATAACCCAACGTGGTCAGATTGTTGTCGTAGGTGAGCTTCGAAGCCTTGGCATAGCTCATCATGAGCGAACTCAGGTCCTCGGCGTCCATGTTGAAATGGATGGCACGAGCAAAGGCGCTCGCATCCACGTGCATGGCGCTCGCCAGGTTGGCAAAACTCGAAGACATCTGCGTCGCCATCTGGTCCATGAGCCCCGCCGCGGCCGCCTTGAGCTGGGACGATACCGTCGACGCTATCTGCTCGCTGATTGCCTTCATCACCTGATCCATAGCCTGCTGCAGATACGGAGCCAGCTGCTTTTGCACATAGTCGGTCATCGCCTGTTGCAGGCGCTCGGCCAGGGCATCGCCGCCGAGCGCCTTCAATTGAGCCAGGCATTGCTGCGCCGCGGCATCATGCTCAAGATACGTCGAGAATGCGGCAGCGAGCTTTGACGCGTCTTTAAGATCTTCGGGCGACAGCGCCTTAAACTGATCAGACTGCAAAAAGCCCTCAAACAGTTGGTTGGCAAGTATTCCCACCTGCTGCATTTGCTCGGGCGTGAGCTCCAGACCGTCAAAGATGCCCGAGAAATCTGGAGCCGGTGCTTGTGCCATGATGTCGCTGAAGTCGATGTCCTTGCCAACGTCCGAGAGGTCAATGTCCAACCCGGATAAGTCGATACCAGAAAGGTCCATACCGCCGGCCGCACCCGAGAGTGCAGACGCATCAAACGAGAACGCGCTCTTGAGCGCCGCCTCGTCCACGCTGAACATGCTGCTCAGATCCACGCCTTGTTTGGCCTCGCCTTGCAGTTCATCGAAAGACTTGCCCGTAAAGACATCCGTCTCGGGGTGGGCGAGTTGTTCCTGCACAATCTGCGAATCGGCAGCGCGCTCCATAAGCTGGCGAGTCAGCGCATGCGTATAGGCAATGCCCGGGGACAACGCGCTCGCGTTGGCCGTCTCGTTGGGTCGCACCACGCCCACAATGTGCACGTCGATACCGTCAGCAACCTTGGCTGCCATAAAGTCGGCGTCGCCAGACATGTCAGTCCACATGCCGGTCTCTTCGTTTTTGCGATACGCATCAGCCGGCGACAGCACCTTAAACGTGGTAGACAGCGCATCGTCGTAGGTAAAGTCGGTGCCGGTCTCGGGCGTTTCGACCCCACCGTCAGCCGTCATAGCGCTGTTTACCAGATCGTTGAGCTCATCGATATCCAGCGCACCGATGCTATAGAGCGTATAGTCGCCCACCGTGCCGCGGCTCGAAAGCACCATCACGGCTTCGTTGGCAGACGTGGGCCAATGACCGGCGACGACATCGTACTGGCTGTCGAGCAGGCTCTGGTCGTCAATCATCTCGTTAAAGACCGAGGTTCCCATGGATTCCATGCTCACCGTTGCCGCCGAGCTCGCGCCTCCGCTCATGGCCTCGGTCATGGCATTGGGAACAAGTCGAACCGGCTTCTCGTCACCCTTACCCGCACGATAGACAACCGGCGTCACGCCATAACCGTACTGGATAGCATTGACTTCTTTGTCAATACCATCGCCACCGTCGTCGAGCCATGCCTTAAAGCTCGTCATGTCGTTGGACTTAACGCTCGCAAACATATCCTTTACGGCCGTGACCACGGGAATCTTATCGGTTCCCCGAGCCTTGCCGCCGGCACTGTCGTCGGACGAATTCACGTTTTCAGGCGAGTCATCATCCGCAGCCCCCTGTCCGCCCATCATGGACGACAGGTCGTAATCCTGCTTGGAAATGGTGAGTGGGTAGCTCGAGAGCGTATCCTCCTCGACCTTTTTGATGTAGCCGTTTACGCCGTTGGACAGCGCCAGAATCGCCGCAATGCCGATAATGCCAATCGAGCCCGCAAAGGCCGTCATGGCCGTACGGCCTTTTTTGGTCATAAGGTTGCGGGCAGAAAGCCCCAGCGCCGTCACAAAGCTCATCGAGGTTTTGCGCGTAGGCTTTGCCTCGCGACGCGCGGCCTTGGCAGCATCAAAGGGGTCGGAATCGTCGGTGATCTTGCCGTCCGCCAGATTGACGATACGCGTGGCGTACTGGTACGCCAGGTCGGGATTGTGCGTGACCATGATAACCAGGCGGTCGCGCGCAACGTCTTTGAGCAAATCCATAACCTGTACGGATGTCGTTGAATCCAAAGCGCCAGTCGGCTCGTCGGCAAGGACGATCTCAGGGTCATTGATCAGGGCGCGGGCAATGGCCACGCGCTGCATCTGCCCGCCCGAAAGCTGGCTCGGGCGCTTGTTAACGTGCTCGCCCAGGCCGACTTTCTCCAACGCCTCGCGAGCACGCTGGCGGCGCTCGGCATGCCCCACGCCCGTGAGCGTGAGCGCCAGCTCCACGTTTTCCAAAATGGTCTGATGCGGAATGAGGTTATAGCTCTGGAACACAAAGCCGATGCGGTTGTTGCGATAGGCATCCCAATCGCGATCGTGAAAGTCCTTGGTCGAAATACCGTCGATCAGCAGGTCACCGGAATCGAAATGATCAAGCCCACCGATAACGTTGAGCATCGTAGTTTTGCCCGAGCCCGAGGGACCCAGAATGGCCACGAACTCGTTATCGCGAAAAGACAGGCTTACGTTGTCGAGCGCCACCTGCGTAAACGACTGAGTAACGTACCTTTTGCAAATACCTTTGAGCTCCAGCATGGACGGCAACCTCTCCTGCGCGGGCACCCTGCCCGCTCTCCTCCGCCGTTCGTATTCGACGCGTTTGTCCTACTATATCCCCATTTTTTACCAGCGCCAATGAGGAATGTAACGAACCGCGCCAAAAAACGAACGGGACGGCGCCCAAAAGAAGAGGTCCCGAGCGGGACCTCTATATGCTGGAGCTTATCTTGAAAGGTAGCGGACTACTTCGCACAGCGACACACGATCCTCGCCATGCTTTACGCGTCTTCTACTGCTCGCTATTCGCAATCGCCTGGTCGATAAGTTTGTTGAGTGCTGCACGCTGCTCGGCGGAGCTGATGGCTCCCACGATGGGCTCCCCTACGATGTTGCCATTCTGATCGATGACATACGTTGTCGGGAACGAGAACAAATTTGACGTGAACTTACCGGCCTCGCTATCCGACTTGAACCAGATGTTCTTATATGTCACGCCCTTCTTGCTCAGCACGTCCTTGGCATCTGCAATCTCGCCCTTGTTGCCATCGAGCGTAAAGGAATTGACGCCCACGACCTGGCCGCCCTTCTTTGCAAGCTCCTGATTCAGTTTCTCAAGATCGCCCAACTCACCCACGCACGGCTTGCAAGTGGTGAACCAGAAGTTCATGACGGTAACCTTGTTCTTAGAGAACAGCTCGTCGCTGCTCACGTCGTTGCCGTCCAGGTCCTTGCCCGTAAAGCTGGGGAACTTCGTCGCCTCGCTCGAAGCATTGGCACCAGCCGTCATGCCAGCGGTCGAAGCATCGACGCTCTCGCCTGCGCTCGGCGTGCTTCCACAGCCGGGGAACTCCTTCTCCAAGCTCTCGAGCTTGTCCTCGATTTCCTTGATCTGCTGCGCACCGGCCTTGAGCGTCTTAAGCTCATCCGCCGTGAACTCATCCTTGGCGCCGTCGATGGTCTTGAGCAGGAAATCGCCGTAATTGCTGCCGTCCTCAATCATTGCCGAGTCTTTATTTGCCGCATTGAATACCTTTTCCCACAGCGCGTTATCACTCGAAAAGATATCGTTCTCCTTTTGCATGAGTTTTGCATACAGCTCAGCGGCCTCGTCGGCATTGGTCGGCTTCTGCGCAGTGAGTTCTGCAATCTTAGGATCGGAGCCCGCAGATTCGCTCGCATTGCCACCGGGCGCCGAACATGCCACAAGGCACAAGGCCAATACCGGCACCATAAACAGGACCGCAATCTTAGAAAGCTTCATGGTCATTCCTCCGTTTTGTCGAAGCTTGTTTACTTTTTATCAGCGGTCAAGGGAAGCTTTTCCGCCGACACATCCAGGCCATAGCGATAGCTGATGGCATCGACGGGACAGGCCCCGATGCACTTTCCGCACCGGATACATTCGGCATGATTGGGCGCGCGGACCACATCAACGTCCATCTGACAAACCCTTGAACACTTGCCGCACGAGACACATTTGCATGCGTCAACCCGAATCCCCAGTAGGGATACCTTATTCATGAGCGCATAGAATGCGCCGAGTGGACAAATCCATTTGCAGAAGGGGCGGTAGAACAAAACGCTCAGCACTACCACGGCAATGAGAACGACAAGTTTCCAAGTAAAGAGATGTCCCAACGCAGATCGAATGCCGGCGTTGGTAATTGCCAGCGGAATGGCGCCCTCGAGCACACCCTGCGGACAGATGTACTTGCAAAAGAATGGGTCGCCCATGCCCACGTCGTTAACCACCAAGACGGGCAGCAGCACCACGGCAAACAGCAGCACAACGTATTTGATGTACGTGAGCGGCTTAAGCTTTTTCGTGGAAAGCTTTTTGCCGGGAATCTTACGAAGCAGCTCCTGCAGCCAGCCAAATGGGCACAGAAAGCCGCATACAAAGCGTCCCAGCAGCACGCCGAGCAAAATGAGCGTACCGGTGACATAGTAAGAAAAGTTGAACTTGGATGAACCTACCACCGACTGGAACGACCCGATGGGGCACGCACCCGATGCCGCGGGGCACGAATAGCAGTTAAGTCCAGGTACGCAGACTGTTTTTCCCGCGCCCTGATAGATACCGCCTTTGGCAAAGTTTGGCAGGTGAATGTTGGTGACAAGCGTCGCCGCCGCCTGAATGAATCCGCGAAATCGAGCCAAAACATGCGACGCAGTGTTTTCTCTTTTATCCAATTCCGATACACTCCAAGCACAGCCTAATCGCTTTGGCCAGCACGGCATCCGCCTCGCCACGCATAACGCCAAAGCACACCATGGCAATTCCGACGATCAACAAAGCGACCTGTACCACGGGTTTTACCGCTTTGAACAACCTGACCACTCCTTTCGTTACGCGACCATTGGACCATATCGGCTATAAAATCCGTGTTAAGCGCGATTTGAAATGTGCAAGGAGACTGTTATGCGTATTTTGATCGTCGAGGACGAGCGGGCGCTGTGTGACGCAATCGCGCGCAGCTTGCGAAACTTGGCGTACAGCGTCGACTGCTGTCACGACGGACAGGAGGCGCTCGACCTACTGGACGTTGAGGCCTTCGACCTCGTGGTACTCGACCTCAACCTTCCCCGCATCGACGGCATGACCGTACTCGGGGAACTTAGGAAAACTGACTGCGAGACCAAGGTGCTGATTCTGTCCGCACGTGGCGAAGTATCCGACAAAGTCGCCGGACTCGATGCCGGCGCCAACGATTACCTCACCAAGCCGTTTCATCTGGACGAGCTTGCGGCAAGGATTCGCAGCCTTACCCTCAGACGCTTCACACAAAGCGACATAGTCTTAACCTGCGGAAAGCTCCGCTTTGACACCAAGGCGCGCATCGCTTCCGTGGACAGCGAGGCTTTATCTCTTACGCGCAAGGAAACGGGAATCTTGGAATACCTGATGCTTAATCAGGGGCGACCGGTAAGCCAGGAGGAGCTTATCGAGCACGTTTGGGATAGCAGCGTGAACAGCTTTAGCAACGCAACCCGCGTTCATATCTCGTCGCTCCGAAAAAAGTTGCGCAGCGCTTTGGGATACGACCCGATTCGCAATCGGATTGGAGAGGGCTACGTTATGGAGGACAGTGAATGAAAAGGCTTTCGCTGCAATGGCGCATAACGATCATGACGGCACTGCTCACGTGTGCGGCATGCGTGCTGACGAACTGCCTGGTCGGCTATACGGGCATGCGCTACATGGATGCCATCGGCAGTGACATCTCGGCCTTTACCGCAACCGGCGAAGATTCGCCCCAGGCGTTCGACCCAACGAAAGCGACCCTCGATAACGAGGTTACGATCGTCGTAAACGACGCACAGGAGTCTTTTGGCACGACAGCCTGGCGCATCACGGCTGGAGTCACACTCCTTGGCGGCGTGCTGGCATACTTTGTGAGCGGCCGTGCACTCAAACCGCTACGGGCTTTTGCAGACCAGGTTGAGCGTGTGCAGCCTGACAACCTAAGCGAAATCAGACTCAGTGAAGATGTGCCCACCGAGCTACAACGATGCAGCGCCTCTTTCAACGACATGATCGCCCGTCTTGGCGAAGGGTTCTCTGCACAGCGTCAATTTACCGGCAACGCCGCGCACGAGCTGCGAACCCCGCTCGCCCTTATGCAGGCACAGATCGAACTGTTTGTCTCCGAGCGCTCCAACTTACAACCCGAAACAGCCGAGTTGCTCGGCCTGCTACAAGAACAAACCGAGCGCATGTCTCGGATGACCAAGGTGTTGCTCGAGATGAGTGAGCTCCGCAGCGTTCCTTGCGAGGACGATGTTGAACTTGGTCCCTTGTCCGAAGAGGTCCTCACCGACCTTGCGCCACTTGCCGAGAATAAGGGCATAGCCCTCAATTGTGCTGGAGACGCTTTAGTAATCGGGAACGATGCGCTCCTCTATCGGCTGGTGTTTAACTTGACCGAAAACGCCATCCGTTACAGCCGCTCCGGCTCGACTGTCAACGTCTCCATCAGCGACAGCGACAGCCATGTGCTCCTGCGAGTCAAAGATGAGGGCCCGGGAATACCCAAGCAGTACCGTGAGAGCATCTTCCAACCGTTCTTTCGCCTAGACAAATCCCGCAGCAGGGCATACGGCGGCGCAGGACTCGGACTAGCGCTCGTTTGGGAGATTGCAACGCTTCACGGTGGCACGGTAGAGGTTGAAACAAGTTCCGAGAACGGGACCACCATGCTCGTGACCCTCTCAAAGGGGGCCACCACGTGATCCGACTGTCCAGGGGTCCCACTCGGCATTGCGAAACGCGTCCCAAAACTTGGACATGAGAAATGGGAGGCAGTTCGCATCTGCGCCGAGGACGAAGTCCTGGCGGGAATTCAGGATGCGCAGAGGAAGCTTACGGCAGAAAACCCCGACAGAGTCGTGA
Organism: uncultured bacterium; assembly: GCA_905215755.1. Taxonomy (GTDB): domain Bacteria; phylum Actinomycetota; class Coriobacteriia; order Coriobacteriales; family Coriobacteriaceae; genus Collinsella. Next base: position 2,874 of record CAJMRE010000006.1, on the reverse strand, counting down.
CCGTCGGCGGCAACTGTATGGCGTCGCTTGCCCTCTTCGATTACCTGCACGGGAAATACGAGAACGTTGGAATCGTCTGGATCTATGCGCATCCGGATGTATCCACGCTGAATGATGGCTACCCCAACGCTCACGCCATGGTACTTGGCAACCTTTTGGAACAGGGTGCACCGCAACTCGTTTCGCGGATGCGGCATCCGGTGTTTAAGCCGAGCGATGTCCTGCATGTCGGGCTACAGCAGCTCCACGACTATCAGGAAGTTTGCTTAAACAAGCATAGGTGTTGCGGTTTTAGCCGATGTCCTCATGGAGGAAAACGACATGCTGGGTCTGTCTGATTAAAGTCCAACAGTTTCCATGAGGCATCTAGCACGGTAAAAGCTAAAGACCCGGGAGACCCCAAACTGTCAACCATCTTTACGGGTGCAAGGGAAACGGGCAAGACAGCCCCCTCTCGCTCCTATCCGAAACGGCGCTTGAACACGGCTGGATTGCAGCGAATGTCTCCGCCATGCCCGGCATGCTCGAAGATATCATCGAGCACACAAAGGAGGCCGCAGGCCGTTACCTCTCGCAGCCCCATACACGCGTGAGCGGAGTTCAAGTTGGGCAGCGGGGCGGTTTAGCGCGCCAATATAATCAAATCGTGCACTTCCATAGCCTCTCGTCTACGTGGTGTACCGTCGTCTCCCCTTTTATCAGAGTTGGGCGATTTCAGGCACCCGAGCTGAACTCAAATTGAACTCAACGATGCCTTATCGGTCGAGGGCGTCCTAGCGAGAATATACAGAGGCGCACATTTCGCAGGGAACCTCCCATTCGTTATCATATCGGGATGCTGTCAAGGCAGCGTCAATGCGTTCGACCTACACCTTCTCGCTTTTCGAGGCCTCGTCTGCAGGACCATCGGAATCGATACGGAATCGATCGGCATACCATTCATCCGAAGCAATCACCTTATGGAGCATCTGGAGATGCAGGTCGACATAGTGGCAGAACGCCTTGCCGCATTCCACGAGAGGCGCATTGTTTCTCTCGTTGGGCTCGGCTCCAAAATTAAACTCGACCTCATAGCCCTCCCCAGGCACACCCATGCTCGGCAGAACATCAATGGAGAAGTGGACGAATCCAGACGTCACCTTGTATACATCTTTTACCTTTGGATCGAACTTCTCGAGTAAGTCTTGAAGTCTTCCATCGGACATCTTCTCACCCGAGAAATCTTTCAGCTTGTTCACAGGCACACCTTGAAACACCTGCTTGAGAAAGTCATCCTGGTCTTCGGCGGCGAATAATGCGAATGTCCGCAGGCAGACTCCAACCTGTGCGCGGAGAAGCTGGGCGACGCAAACAAGATTCCTCGACTCGAGCATGGAGATGAATCCGTCTATCAGTCTCATCGCATACTCAGAGGAGGATGCCAGATATAGATCCCATTGGGTAAAGTCGCCGTTCATGAAGGGAATCACTGCATTGCGCTCGGCGACTCTCAAGGCACTCAGGCTTTGTTCTATTTTCTCAGCTTCTTGTTTGAACTGTTCGCTATCCAAAATGCCCCCCAAATGCCGGCTTCTCAACAAATCAAAAAAGCAGGAGAGATAGAGATTAGGTTCCTGCTCCACTGAACCCGCGCTTCCAGTCGAGACACTCCTCCTCGAAGATCTCCCCAGAGTCCCGTCTCTCGCGCCCCTCACGGAACTGTCCATATCAGTGTAGCCAATCCAAGCACAGCCCCACCGCACGGCCCAGTCGCTTCCGGTCCCGCGTGGCCCCATGAAGGCGGAAGGGCGTGGTTGTCGTCATCGCGTTCCTTTCTCCTCATACCTTTTGGGCATGCGTCACGGGCCCCCGCGCGGCGCCGAGAGCGAATCGGCGCAGGCTTGGGGCCAGTTGCGTAGAGGTTGAGGTTCGGGTTTCGCCGGCTTACGCAGCTTGGCGGGCAGAGCGCCCGGGCTCGCTGCGCCTAGGGCGCGGCGGGATCCGCGACGCCGGAGGTGTCGATCTCGCCCAGATTGGCGAGCTGCTCGATGAGGGGGAGGCCCATCGGGTCGTCCACCTCGACGCCGCCGAGCACGATGGTGCTGTCGCGCGTGTCGATTTTGGTTGTGAACACGGCCGGGTCGAAGCCCGAAGCGATAAAGCCAATGCCCGCGAGGACAACACCCGCGGCAACGAGCCCGCCCGCCACGGCGAGGTAGATCTTCTTCGCGCTGGTCATGGTACTCACTCCTTTCTACGCCGCGAGATGCGCGGCAGCGCCGCCCTTCTCGCCCTTGCCCTTCCAGAAGGGCGAGGCGGCCTTCCTCGCCCAGAGCGCCGAAAGGCGCGCAATTTGTTTTGCGGCGGCCCAAGCGCCAGCACCAACGAAGAGCGCCACGCCGACGAGGCCGAGCCCCACGCCCGCCGAGGCGAGGGCGTACGGGAAGTGGCCGATGGTGACGCCGCTTACGGCAAGCAGGAGCTCAACTACGCCCACGCCCCCGAGTGCCGCCGCGACGATCCACACGCAGAGTGCCAGCAGCCAGATGCAGATATAGACCGTGACGGCCACGGCGGCGAAGGCGGCGAGCAGCGGCACCCACACCGGGGAGCCCACGATGGTCAGCACCCACAGCAGCGTGGTGCTGCGCCGGCGCGTCCTCGCGATCGCGCGCGGCACGGCGGGCAGGTCGTCGAGCGTGGCCTCCGCCACCTCGCCGGGTGTGCCCATGGCGGCCACGGCCTCCTCCTCGCTCATACCGTCCTCCATGCGGTCAGCGATGGCCTCCGCATAGAACGCCTTGGTCTCCTCCACCTGCTCGGCCGGCAGGCAGGCGAGTAGCTCGCCCAACCGGCCCAGAAACTCATCGCGCGTCATGGTGCGCCCCCTCAACG
>CAJMRE010000005.1 GCA_905215755.1 uncultured bacterium | reverse complement strand
TACAAAAACCTGTACCTTTTTGTGCAACAAAAAAAGCCGCTCAACCAGCGGCTTTTCTTATTTCGGCATGAAAAAGGCGACTGTCCTTTGTGGACGGTCGCCTTTGTTAATTGTTGTGAAGTTTGCCTTAGGCGCGAGTCTTGATCTCCTCGAGCACCTTCGCAACAAACTCGTCAACGCTCATCTGAACGGTCTCGTTGGAGCGGTCGCGGACGGAGATGTTGCCGGCCTCGACCTCCTTCTCACCCAAGATGAGCATGTAGGGCACGCGATCGATGCTGCGGGCCTCGCGGATCTTGTAGCCGATCTTCTCGTCGCGATCGTCGCAGACCACGCGGATGCCGGCCTCCTCCAGCTTGGCGCACACCTCGTGGGCGTAGTCGCGGCTCTTCTCCGAGACCGGAAGCGCCTTGACCTGCACGGGGGCGAGCCAGGTGGGGAACTTGCCCGCAAAGTGCTCAATCAGAATACCGATGAAGCGCTCGATGGAGCCAAAGCACACACGGTGCAGCATAATGGGGCGCTTCTTGGTGCCGTCGGCGTCCACGTACTCCAGATCAAAGTTGAGCGGCATCTGGAAGTCGAGCTGCACGGTACCGCACTGCCAGGTACGGCCGAGCGAGTCCTCCAGGTGGAAGTCGATCTTGGGGCCGTAGAAGGCACCGTCGCCCTCGTTGACCTCGTAGTCCATATGCAGCTGCTCCAAAGCGGTGCGCAGGCCCTCCTCGGCGCGAGCCCAGTCCTCGTCCGAACCCATGGAGTCCTCGGGGCGGGTGGAAAGCTCAACGTGGTACTTAAAGCCAAACTTCTGGTACACGGAGTCGATGAGGTTGACCACGCCCACGATCTCGTCGGTCAGCTGGTCGGGACGCACAAACAGGTGGGCGTCGTCCTGGTTAAAGCAGCGCACGCGGAACAGGCCGTGCAGGGCGCCGCGCAGCTCGTGGCGGTGCACCAGGCCAATCTCGCCGGCGCGAATGGGCAGCTCGCGATAGGAGTGCGGCTTGGAGGCGTACACCAGCACGCCACCCGGGCAGTTCATGGGCTTAATGCAGTACTCTTCGTCGTCGATGACGGTGGAGTACATGTTGTCCTTGTAGTGGTCCCAGTGACCCGAGGTCTTCCACAGCTGCTTGTTCATGATGAGCGGCGTGGAGATCTCCACGTAGCCGGCCTTGTGGTGAATCTCGCGCCAGTAGTCCAGCAGCGTGTTCTTAAGGATCATGCCGTTGGGCAGGAAGAACGGGAAGCCAGGGGCCTCGTCACGCATCATAAAGAGGTCCATCTCGCGGCCGATCTTGCGGTGGTCGCGCTTCTTGGCCTCCTCCAGCATGTGCATGTGCTCGTCGAGCTCTTCCTTGGTGGCAAAGGCGACGCCGTTGATGCGGGTGAGCATCTTGTTGTCCTTGTCGCCCTTCCAGTAGGCGCCCGAGACGCCAGTGAGCTTAAAGGCCTTGAGGGCCTTGGTGTAGCAGATGTGGGGGCCAACGCACATGTCGATGTAGTCGCCCTGCTGGTAGAAGGTGATGCGGGCGTCGTCGTCCAGGTCGCCGATGTGCTCGACCTTGTACTTCTCGCCGCGCTCCTCCATAAGGGCGATGGCCTCGGCGCGGGGCTTCTCGTACACGGAAAACTTGAGGTTCTCCTTGACGATCTTTTTCATCTCTGCCTCGATCGCGGGGAAGTCGTCCTCGCTGATCTTGACGCCCTCGGGCAGGTCGACGTCGTAGTAGAAGCCGTTGTCGGTCGCGGGGCCGTAGGCAAAGTCGGCCTGGGGGTACAGGCGCTTGATGGCCTGCGCCATGATGTGCGCGGCGGAGTGGCGGATGACGTGCGTGACCTCGTCCTGCGGGAGCTCGGCCACCGAACCGTCATTGTAGAGTGCCTTCATGGGTATGTTTTCTCCTCTCGGATGCCTGATGCAAGTGCGTGCGATGCGCTCGGCGTTTTTGACTTGCATCATTATAGGCAGGTTGCCTTGGTATACAAGCGCCCGCCGCACCTTAATGGCACGGCGGGCGATTTTCTACGCATGCTTCATCGTGTGGGGGCGGGGCTGCGGAGCGCGGGGCGCCCGTGGCTTACGACCGGCCCGGCGATGGATGCGTTACTGGATGCGAGTTCGGCAGTACGGGCAGACCTTCCAGTGCGCATCGAGCGGGCGATGGCAGCTGGGGCAGACGTTGCGAACCTGGGTATCGCACACCGGGCAGACGACGAAGTCCTTCTCGATGGGCGCGCCGCACTGCGGGCAGGTGCCGTACTGAGCAAGCTGGCGCTCGCGCAGGGCCATGTCCAGCTCCTGCTCCTCGCGGTCGGACGCGTAAGAGTGCGGACGCAGGACCAGGTAGGCAATAAGGCCTACAAACGGGATAAGGGCGATGATGCCCCATGCCACGTAGGCGCTGGCGCCGCGGCGGCGAGCGTCGATGAACACATAGACGACCGACAGCACATACAGGGCGATGATAAAGCCAACGAAGGCATAGACGACGCCCATAAGCTGCGGCGACATGAGCTCGGAGATGTACTTGGACATTACGGGTACCTTTCGGATTATTAACAGTCTGGTCAAGTTTACCACGGGGTTTGTTTATATGGGACCACGGCTAGGGGCGGGGCTGATGCGGACACAAACATCTCAATCTGTAACAGGTGGGAGCGGAATCCGGGTCTAGATGTTACAGATCGAGATAAACAGAGGGGCCGCCTGGCAAACGTCTCAATCTGTAACATCTGGAACCCAAATCCTCATCTAATTGTTACAGATCGAGACGAACGGTTGCCGTAGTTGTCTTCAGACGAGCTTGTCGGCGTTGCCGGGTCTCCCCTCGTCTGCCGTTGGCGGGTGTTGCGGGGCTGTTCGCCGCATTGCCGCCGCACTGGGGGTGTGCGAACCGTAGGATAGTCTTATTGACGGCCTGTCAACTCGTCTGGGAGGCACTGTGACAGAAACGTTTGATATCGCGATTGTCGGCGCGGGCATCACCGGATGCGCCATCGCGCGGCAGCTCGCGCGGTTTGACCTGTCCATTTGCGTGGTCGAGGCAGTAAACGATATCGCGCTGGGGGCTTCAAAGGCCAACGGCGGCCTGGTGCACGCAGGCTACGATCCGGCGCCAGGCACCGTAAAGGCGCAGGTCAACGCCCGTGGTTGTGAGCTATATGGCACATGGTCTCAGGAACTCGGCTTTTTATTCCGCCGCACCGGGTCGATGGTGCTGGGGTTTAACGACGAAGACCGCGCGCACCTGGAGAAGCTGCGCCAGAATGGCCTTGCCAACGGCGTGCCCGAGCTGTCGATTGTCGGCCCCGAGCGCATCCACGCGCTGGAGCCGCGCGCGAGTGCTAAGGCGACGTGCGCGTTGTGGTGCCCTTCGACCGGTAACGTCGACCCGTTTGAAGTGGCCATCGTCGCGCTGGAGAACGCAGTCGCCAACGGCGTGACGTTTATGCGGTCTGCGCCAGTGGAGGCCATTGATGTTGCCGGCTCGGATGACAAAGCCGCGCGCTTTACGCTGGCAACGCCCGCCGGCGACGTGCGCTGTCGCTATCTGATCAACGCCGCAGGCAACGGTGCCGCGGACATCTCGCATATGGCCGGCGCCGAGGAGTTCCAGATGGTCTGGCGCCAGGGAAACATTGTGGTTCTGGACAAGGAACCGCGCGCGCTGATGCCGCTCTACCCGGTGCCGACGCCGATATCGAAGGGCGTCATCGTCACGGGTACCGTGCATGGCAACACCGTGATTACCGCGACCGCCGCCGTGCGCGAGCCAGGCGACACGCAGACCTATGCGGACGACGTCAACGCGCTGCTGGACGGTGCGCGCAAGCTGGTGCCCGACCTGGATACGCGCCGCGTGGTGCGCGCATTTGCCGGCGGGCGTCCGGTCATTCAGGGTACGAACGACTTCTTTATTGGACAGTCGGCCGTGGTGCCGGGGCTGTTCCAGGCGGCGGGCATTCAGTCGCCGGGCGTGGCGAGCGCGCCGGCCATTGCCGACCGCATGGAGCAGGTGCTGCGCGACGCCGGCGTGGCCCTGCGTGAACGTGCCGATTGGAACCCGATCCGCCACGCGCCGGATGACTTTGACCGCGCGCCGCTCGCACGCAAGGAAGAGCTCATTGAGTCCAATCCCGCGTGGGGGCAGATCGTCTGCCGCTGCGAGACGGTGCCCGAGGCCGAGATTGTGGCCGCGATTCGGCGCCGCCCGAGCGCAGTTTCGGTCGAGGGCGTCAAGCGCCGCTGCCGCGCCGGCATGGGTCGGTGCCAGAGTGGCTTTTGCCAGAGCCGCGTGGTTGCGATCCTGGCGCGCGAGCTGGGCTGCGACCCCAGCGAGGTGCTGTTAGAGGATGCCGGATCTTGGCTGGTTGAGGGACCGCTGAAGGGGGTGCGCTAGGATGGCGACGCTTGATATGCGCGACGAACGCGCAGAGGCAGGAGCTACGGAGGCGGTGCAGACGCAGGCCTTCGACGTGGTCGTTATCGGAGGCGGCCCCGCCGGTATGGCGGCCGCGCTTGCCGCGCAAAAGGCCGGCGCGCAAGTGGCCATCGTTGAACGCGAACAGCATCTGGGCGGAATCCTCCGCCAGTGCATTCACCCAGGTTTTGGCCTGTCGCACTTTAAGCAGGAACTCACCGGCCCCGAGTACGCGCAGCGCTTTATCGACCAGGTGCGCGCGACCGACATCGTGCTGTTCTTGGACAGCATGGTACTTGGAATCGATTCGGGCGAGGGCGCGGGCGCGTCGAGCGTGAACGAGGGTGCGGGAGATGCCGCAGTCCATACCGTCACGCTCATGAGCCGTGCCGGTATGCTGCAGCTCACCGGGCGTGCGGTCGTCCTTGCCATGGGATGCCGCGAGCGCACCCGCAGCGAGATCAAGATTCCCGGTAGCCGTCCCGCCGGCGTGTTTACGGCCGGCTTGGCGCAGCGATACATCAATATCGAAAACCTCAAGCCCGGCTCGCGCGCCGTCATTTTGGGTTCGGGCGATATCGGGCTGATCATGGCACGCCGCTGCACGCTCGAGGGGATTTCCGTCGAGGGCGTGTACGAGCTCATGCCGTACGCCAACGGTCTGCGCCGCAACGTCAAGAACTGCCTGGACGACTTTGGAATTCCGCTGCACCTGTCCACCACCGTCACACGCGTGATCGGGCACGACCGCGTGGAAGCCGTCGAGGTAAGCCAGGTCGACGAACGCCTGGCGCCCATTGCCGGGACGGAGCGCATCGTTCCGTGTAACACGCTGCTGCTTTCGGTGGGCTTGATTCCCGAAAACGAGCTTTCGGTTGCCGCAGGCGTGGAGCTTGACCCGCGCACGCGCGGCGCCGTAGTTGACCAGAGTCTGCAGACGGGCGTGCCGGGCATCTTTGCCTGTGGCAACGTGCTGCACGTGCACGACCTGGCCGACAACGTGACGACCGAGTCCGAGCGCGCCGGTGCGGCTGCGGCGGCGTGGGCGTTGGGCGGCGACGCCGGGGCGAGCGCTGCGGACACGGCCTGCGAGCTCACGGTCTCCCCCGCCGGTATCGCGGGATACGCGCTGCCGGGACGCATAACGGCTGTGACGCTCACCAAGCTCAACTTCCGCGTGCGCCAACCGGTCGACGCCGCCCGCGTGCGCATTCTCGCTGGCGGCGAGGAACTGTTCGCAGGCAAGGTCCGTGCATTTAAGCCGAGCGTCATGGAAAGCTTCCCGCTGCCGGCAAAAGTGATTCAGCGCGCACTCGACCTAAGTGCTAGCGAGATTATCCTGTCCGTCGATCCCGTTGAGGAGGCGTAAGGCCATGAGCACGAATGTGACCGAGACGCTGCAGTTCAACTGCACCACATGCCCATCCGAGTGCCTCCTGACCGTAGAGGTGGAGCGCGATGCCAACGGTGCCGTGGCAGCGGTGCGCTTCGTAACCGGCAACAGCTGCCCGCGCGGCGACAAGTTCGCGCACCAAGAACTCACCTGCCCCATGCGCGTGCTCACCACCACCGTGGCTGTATCCGGCGGCGATGAGGCGCTGCTGCCCGTGCGCACGGCCGAAGCCATCCCGCTGACGCTCCACGCTCAAGCCATGGACCTCATCCGCGGCGTGGTCGTCGACGCCCCCATCCGCATGGGCGACGTCGTTCTGGAAGACCTCCTCGGCACCAACATCGACCTCGCCGCCAGCATGGACATCGACCCAACCTAAGCAGCTAATTTAGGACGGGGCTCTTTTAGCTACCCCGACATCCACCCAGTCCCACCTCAATTGCGGTGAAATAGTTCCTGATTTCCGCCCAACCCCGGCATCCAGGAACTATTCCACCGCAACTATCCTTGGAATCGGTATTTAGCTTGTGCCTACTTTAGTTCCAATTCAAAACTATGCCGGATTACGGGACTGATTCGGAGACCCCCATCCATACCGGCAATTTTCGATTTTTGATAAGCCGTCTACCTGCGGTTTTAATTTCGTGATTTTTCCCATGGTCAAGTAATACAGGTCCAGCCCCGTAATCCGCCATACTTTTGAAGCCAGCCCATTTGGGACGGGCCTCTTATGACTACTTTTTCCTGCGCGCTTGCCAGGCTCGCCATGGAGTGTCCCAAAGTGCCGGCATAAAAGGAACGTCCCTAGCTGCCGGGCATGGGATACCATGGTGGCAACCTAGCGAAAGGATGTTTCATGGCACATGTCGATGACCAGCGCGTGGCGCGCGTGCTCGATGCGCTCGAGGCTCAGCACCCCGGCGCACAGCTGCTCGTAAACGACCCGTGGTCGATTTATTACCTGACCGGCTTTTATGCCGATATGTTCGAGCGTTTTTGCGGCGTGCTGCTCGCACGCGGTAACGAGCCAGTGATCTTGGTCAACGCTCTGCATCAGCTGCCCGAGTATGACAATGCCCGCGTTGCCTACCACACCGATACCGACGTCGTGGCCGATGCCATCGCTCGCGAAATCGATCCGACCAAACCGCTCGGCATCGACACCGTCATGCGCTCCGGCTTTTTGATGCCGCTCATGGAGCGCCATGCTACGAGCGAGTTTTTCCTGGGTGACTTTGCCGTCACCGCAGCGCGCACCCACAAGGATGCCACCGAGCAGGAGCTCATGCGCGCGTCCTCGACCGCTAACGACGCCGTGATGGCCGATGCCATCAAGCTCGTCCACGAAGGCGTGACGGAACGCGAGATTGCCGACCAGATGCTCGGCTTGTATCGCAAGCACGGCTGCGAGGGCTTTAGTTTTTCGCCCATCGTGAGCTTTGGTGCCAACGCCGGCGACCCGCACCACGAACCCGACGACACCGTGCTCAAGCGTGGCGACGTGGTGCTGTTCGACATTGGCGGACGCCGCTGCAACTACTGTTCGGACATGACGCGCACGTTCTTTTGGGGCGAGCCGGACGAGGAGACGGCGCGCATCTACGACATCGTGCGCCGTGCCAACGAGGCCGCCGAAACACTCATCGCACCGGGCGTGCGCATGTGTGACCTGGACCGCGCCGCACGCGACGTGATTGAAGACGCGGGCTATGGGCGGTACTTTACGCATCGCCTGGGTCACTCGATCGGCCTGCAGGACCACGAGCCGGGCGACGTTTCACTCGTCAACGAGCAGGTCGTAGAGCCGGGCATGACGTTCTCCATCGAGCCGGGCATCTACCTCCCCGGCCGCACCGGCGTCCGCATCGAGGACTTGGCCCTGGTGACCGAGAAGGGCGTCGAGATTCTCAACGCCTACCCTCACGACCCATTCCGCCTAGACTAGCCTGGTCCCCAAGCCCCCAAACTAAGTTGCGGTGGAATAGTTCCTGGATGGGCTGCTAGAACCCAAAAACAGGAACTATTTCACCGCAACTGATGAGGGGATGGGTTAACGGAGCAGGCCGGCCACTTCGCCGGCTAGGGTGATGGTGCCGGCTGCTACGAAGGGCTCGCCTGCGGCCTTGAAAGCTGCAAGGGCCTCGGAAACGCTGGAGTACACGCCTGCGAGCTTATCGGCATCAACGAGGGCAGCGAGCTCCTCCGCCGGCAGGGCGCGGTCGGAATCGGTCTGGGTCACGACTACGCGTGGAAAGGCGGGAATCAGCACGTCGACGATGCCTGCCACGTCCTTGTCGGCCAGCGCAGCGCACAGCAGCGTGGGGCGATTCTCCACGCACGGATCGATCTCGTCCAACGCGCTCACAAAGTTCTCGCAGCTCTGGGGGTTATGGCAGGCGTCGATCAGCTTGAGCGGATCGGTTCCCAGCACATCAAAGCGACCCGGCGTGGGGCAGCCCATAAGAGAAGCGTCGAGCGACTCGTGGTCGAGCTCGCGGCCCAGATAGCCCTCGCACAGCATAATCGCACACGCGGCATTCTGCGGCTGATATGCCGGCTTGACCATACTCGACGTATAGATCGCACGCGGCGTGGTGCAGCTGAACTCAACCGTGTCGCCCACATGCGCCGGCACCTTAGTCGTGACATGGCTCACCACGAGCGGCACCACACCGCATTCGCGGCAACGGGCATCCATCACGCGCTGAACACTTGCCTCATGCGTGCCCTCGCCCAGAACAACCAGGCGTCCGGGCTTAATGACCGCAGCCTTCTCACCCGCAATGGCCTCGAGCGTATCGCCCAAAATACGTGTGTGATCGAGCCCAATACCCGTAATGGCAACGGCGACGGGATCGGTCGCACTCGTGGCGTCCCAACGACCGCCCATGCCAACCTCGAGCACGGCAACATCCACCGCGGCCTCGGCAAACACCACAAGTGCGGCGGCCGTCAGCAGGTCAAACGGAGTAATGGTATAGGCGCGCTCCCCCGCCGCCACACGGTGCGCATTCACCCGACGTCCCGCCTCAACAGCGGCAGAAACGCCACGGGCAAAGGCCTCGTCACTCACAACGCGCCCATCGACCTCCATGCGCTCGGGATAACGCACCAGCTGCGGCGACGTATACAGCGCGGTTTTTAACCCCTCACCACGAAGGATGGCAGCCGAAAAACGCGTGGTCGAAGTCTTGCCATTGGTACCGGCGACCTGAATGCAATCAAAGTACTCGTCCGGGCGCCCCAACTCATCGAGCATATCGACAACCGTCTCAAGCAAAGGACCAGCATCCCCAGAAATCCGCCCCGTATCAGCAGCAAGCCCCACAGCCTCATCAAACGAAAGCAACTCAAACGAGAACGGAACGACATACGACCCAGAACGCTTAGCCATAACTCAAAGTCCCCCATAACAGAAAAAGAGGCCCGAATCAACAACGAGCCCCTCCCATTCAAAATGTCAGCCAAACACCGCTTTGCAGCAGAATCAAGGCCACAACCAAGTGGCCCTAACACGCCAGTTGCAAACAACCACGTAAACGAACTAGGAGCGGCCCGACGCTTTGCTCGATACAAGTTCCGCACGCAAAGGACAGCACTTAATGTGCTGTCCGTCTTGCGCAGGACTGTCCGCAGTAGCGAGCAAAGCGTCGGGACGCGCCCCTCAGCGCAATTTACGAGAAGTCAGCAACCTGAGCAGTCAGCGCCGCCAGGATCTCCTTGAGCTCAGCTGCACGGTCCCTCTTCTTCTGGACCACCGCAGGCGCGGCCTTGGCCACAAAGCCCTCGTTGGCAAGCGTCTTCTCGCAGCCGGCGAGCTCCTTCTGAGCCGTGGCGATCTCCTTCTCCAAACGCGCCTTCTCGGCCGAAAGATCGACCTTGCCTTCGAGCACCACAAAGGCCTCGACGCCGCTATCGACCACGGCAATGCTCGCAGCCGGCTTCTCGACGTCGGTACCCATGACCAGCGAGGCGGTGTTGGCCAGCGGCTCAATCGTGGAGCGCAGGCTCTCGAGCTTCTCGATATCCTCGGCACCGGCGCGCACGACCACGTCGAGCTCGGCCTTGGGGCTCAAGCGATAACGCGAACGCGTGGCGCGGGCGGCGGAAACGACGGTGCGGCACAGCTCAAACGCGCGCTCGGCGGGCTCGTCGACGTACTTGACGTAGTCGGCGGGCTCCGGCCACTTGGCGATCATGAGCGCCTCGGCGCGGTCCACGTTGCCCTCGGCGTCCAGGTCGAGCACGCTCGCCGGCATGTTGTCCCAAATCTCCTCGGTGACAAAAGGCATAAGCGGGTGCATCAGGCGAATGGAGGTGTCGAGCACAAAGATCAGGTTGCGCTGCGCTTGCAGACGGCCCTCGCCCTTCAAGCGGGCCTTGGTGACCTCGACGTACCAGTCGCAGACCTCGTTCCAGAAGAACTGCTGCACGCCGCGGGCCATGTCACCAAAGGTGTAGTTCTCGATGCCCTCGGTGACCATCTTCACGGCCTTTGCCAGGCGGCTGAACATCCAGGCGTCGGCCGGCGTCTCCACGACGGGCTCGCCGGGCGTGTAGCCCTCCATGTTCATGAGCAGGAAGCGGCTGGCGTTCCAGATCTTGGTCACAAACGACTTGGCCTGCTCGGTGCGCGGGCTGTCGATGAGCTTCTTGGTCTTCTTGTCGATGTTCGCGTCGAACTTGACGTCCTGGTTGTTAGTGCACAGCGTAAGCAGGTTGTAACGCATGGCGTCGGCACCATACATGCCAATGAGGTCCATGGGGTCAACGCCGTTGCCCTTGGACTTGGACATGCGGCTGCCGTCCTTGGCAAGGATCGTCGGGTAGATGACGACATCCTTAAACGGCACCTCGTCCAGGAAGTACAGCGAGCTCATGACCATGCGGGCAACCCACAGCGCGATGATGTCGCGCGCGGTGACGAGCGCCGTCGTGGGGTGATGGCCCTCGAGCAGCTCCGGCTTTTGCGGCCAGCCCTGCGTGGCGAAGGTCCACAGCTGCGAGCTGAACCAGGTGTCCAGCACGTTCTCGTCCTGATGCACGTGATGACCGCCGCACTTGGGGCACACATCGGTGTCCTCGGTAAGGGCGTCCTCCCAGCCGCAGTCCTCGCAGTAGAACACGGGAATGCGGTGGCCCCACCACAGCTGGCGGCTAATACACCAGTCCTTGAGATTCTCCATCCAAGTGGTGTAGGTCTGCGTCCAGCGCGCGGGGTGGAAGGTGACCTTACCGGAGTTGACGGCGTCGAGCGCCGGCCCCTTGAGCTTGTCGACGGCCACGAACCACTGCTCGGACAGCCACGGCTCAAGCGCGGCGTCGCAACGGTAGCAGTGCATGACGGAGTGGTCGTGCTCCTCGACGTGATCGAGTAGGCCGTGCTCGTCGAACCACTTGATGACCGCCTCGCGGCACTCCTCGCGGGTCATGCCGGTGAACTCGCCATAGCCCTCGACGACCACCGCGTGCTCGTCGAAGATATTGATCTGCGGAAGGTCGTGGGCCTGACCCATGGCGTAATCGTTGGGGTCGTGGGCCGGAGTAACCTTAACGAAGCCGGAACCGAAGTTGGCGTCGACATGCCAATCCTCAAAGATGGGAATCTCGCGATCGACGATGGGGAGCTTGACGGTCTTACCCACGAAGGCGGCCTTCTCGGGATCCTTCGGGGAAACGGCGACGCCCGTGTCGCCGAGCATGGTCTCGGGGCGCGTGGTGGCGACGACGATGTAGTCCTGGCCGTTGACCGGCTCGGTCAGCGGGTAGCGCAGGTGCCACAGATGGCCCTTCTCGTCCTTGTACTCGGCCTCGTCGTCCGAGATGGCGGTGGTGCAGTTGGGGCACCAGTTGACGATGCGCTTGCCGCGGTAGATCAGACCGTCGTGGTACCAGTCGCAGAAGACCTTGCGCACGGCCTGCGCGTAGTCCTCGTCCATGGTAAAGCGCTCGTTATCGAAGTCAACGGAGCAGCCCATACGCTTGATCTGCTCGACGATGATGCCGCCGTACTCGTGGGTCCAATCCCAGCAAGCGTCGACAAACTTGTCGCGACCGATCTCCAGGCGGCTAATGCCCTCGCTCTTGAGTTTCTTGTCGACCTTGGTCTGCGTAGCGATACCGGCGTGATCGGTGCCCAGCACCCAGCGCGTGGACTTGCCGCGCATGCGGGCCATGCGGATGATGGCGTCCTGGATGGAGTCGTCGGTGGCGTGGCCCATGTGGAGCTTGCCGGTCACGTTGGGAGGCGGAATGGTGACGGTGCAGTCGCCCACGCCCTCGCGGCGCTTATAGTAGCCGCCGTCGAGCCACTTCTGCAGGATCGCCGGCTCGCTGGTCGACGGATCGTAGTTCTTGGGCATCTCTTCCATATATCTCTCCCTGTCCCGCCGGGGAGGAATGTAGGCCCACCAGGGCCTGCATTCCTCCCCTTAGGTATCGATTACTTCAGTCTGATATGACTTCGCTGAGGCTTAAACAAACACACAGAATAACACAGGTAGTTGGGGTTATTGCGTATATATAAAATAGCCTCCGACCACGGATGGTCAGAGGCTATTTGCAAGCACGTTTTTGGCTGGTTTAGCCGTAGATGCGCTGGGGCTGCTCTTCGCCCTTTACGGAGGCTTCGGTCACAACGACCTTGGAAACGCCTTCCTCGCTGGGCAGGTCGAACATCGTCTGCTGCAGAACGTCCTCGCAGATGGAGCGCAGGCCGCGGGCGCCGGTCTTGCGGGCGAGCGCCATGCGGGCGATCTCGTGCAGGGCGGCGTCCTCAAACTCAAGCTCAACGTCCTCGAGCTGGAACATCTTACGGTATTGACGCACCACGGCGTTCTTGGGCTCGGTCAGGATCGACACCAGGTCGTCCTCGTCAAGCGCCTGCGTCTGGGTGACGACGGGCGTACGTCCCACAAACTCGGGGATCATGCCAAAGGCGTTGAGGTCCTGCGGAAGCACCTGACGCAGCAGGTCGTTCTCGTCGACCGAAGTGGGGCCGGCGATCTCGGAGTTAAAGCCCACGCCCTTGTTGCCCACGCGATCGGCGATGATCTTGTCCAGACCCACAAAGGCACCGCCGCAAATGAACAGGATGTTGGTCGTGTCGATCTGCAGCAGCTCCTGCTGGGGATGCTTGCGGCCCCCGGTGGGCGGAACGCTGGCCACCGTGCCCTCAAGAATCTTAAGCAGCGCCTGCTGAACGCCCTCGCCCGAAACATCGCGGGTAATGGAGAGGTTCTCGGCCTTGCGGGCGATCTTGTCGATCTCGTCCACGTAGATAATGCCCACCTGCGCGCGCTCAATGTCGCCATCGGCAGCATTGATGAGCTTGAGCAGGATGTTCTCCACGTCCTCGCCCACATAGCCGGCCTCGGTGAGCGCGGTGGCATCGGCGATGGCAAACGGCACCTCGAGGATGCGCGCGAGCGTCTGGGCCAACAGGGTCTTGCCGGTACCGGTGGGACCGAGCAGCAGGATGTTGGACTTGGCGAGCTCTACCTCGTCCATATCGTCATCGAACTGCGAGCCCATGTCGTCATCAAAGGCAGACACCGCAGCGCCGCCCTCGATCACGCGGCGATAGTGGTTGTACACGGCAACCGACATGGCGCGCTTGGCGTCCTCCTGGCCCATTACATAGGCCGAAAGCTCGTCATAGATCTCGTGCGGCGTCGGCACGTGCGTGATGACCTGACGGTCGTCCTCGAGCTCAAAGCCCTCGGTCTCGGGGTCCACGGCGGGCTGGGATGCAGCCTGACCGTGGTCGTTGAGAAAGCCCGGCAGCTTGCCGTTGCGGGCGGCGTCCATAAAGTCCGAAGCCAGCGACTCCTCCAAAATCTCGGAGCAGGCGGCAACGCACTCGTCGCAGATAAAGATGTTGGTCGGACCCTTTACAAGGCGGCGAACCTGCCCCTGCTCTTTTCCGCAAAAGGAGCAGCGGATGGGGTTGCCGTTCTCGTCAAAGTTGTCCTGCATGTTACCTGCCATCCTAGGCGTCCTTCGCGGCGAGATCGCGCGAGGTGACAATACGGTCAATCAGGCCGTAGTCGAGGGCCTCGGCAGCGGTCAGGTAGTTGTCGCGCTCGGTGTCGGCCTGGACCTTCTCAATGGGCTGGCCCGAGGCATCGGACAGGATCTGATTGAGCTCGCGGCGAGTCTTCTTGATCTCCTCGGCCACGATCTCGATCTCGGTCTGCTGGCCCTGGGCACCGCCGCTGGGCTGGTGAATCATGACCTTGGAGTGCGGCAGGCAGAAGCGTTTGCCCTTAGCACCGGCCGAAAGCAGCACGGCGGCCATGGACGCAGCCATACCGACGCAGATGGTGGAGACCTGCGGCTTGATAAAGTTCATGGTGTCAAGAATCGCCAGGCCGGAGTAAACCTCGCCGCCGGGCGAATTGATGTAGAGCGAGATATCCTTCTCGGCATCCTGGCTCTCAAGATGCAGCAGCTGGGCAACGACCAGGTTGGCACTGACGGAGTTGATCTCCTCGCCCAAGAAGATGATGCGGTCGTTGAGCAGGCGCGAATAGATATCGTAGCTGCGCTCGCCGCGCGGCGTCTGCTCGATAACGTATGGCACGAGGGCGGAATCGAACTTAGCGATCATACGCATCTCCATTTCTCTCTTGCGGACCAATAATGGTTCTAGACAAACGTACGGTGCCCGCATGCTATGCATTGGCTGGCACCGTACGAAGCGACCGGATAACCGGTTTATAACTTTACCCCATCACGGGCGCACGCATGCGCTCGCGGGCAAGGTGGCGAGAATTACTCGGCGTCCTTGGCGGTCTCGTCGACCTCGGTCACCTTGGCGTTCTCGACCAGGTGGTCGACGGCCTTGGAGCGACGGATGGACTCGCGGACGGCAGGCATGCGGCCATCGGCGATGAACTCGGCCTTGGAAGCCTCGACGTCCTTGACGCCGGCCTTCTCGAACTCGGCGTTGATGTCGTCCTCGGTGACCTCGATCTTGAGCTCACGGGCGAGGGCGTCCAGAGCCAGGGACTCACGGGCAACGTCGTTGGCCTGCTTGTGCAGGTCGCCGATGAACTGCTCCATGGTCAGGCCGGAAGCGGGCAGCCAGGTGTCCAGGGTCATGCCGCGGGCAGCGAGGTTGGACAGGAAGTTCTGGCCAAGCTCCTCAAAGACGGACTGCTCGTAGTCGGCGTCCATCTCGTCGAGCTGCAGACGCTCGGCGAGAGCGGAGACGCAACGGTTCTCCTTCTCGGCCGGAAGGCGAGAAGCCTTGTCCTGCTCGATCTCGATCTTGATGGCGTCGCGCATAGCGTCGATGCTGTCGAAGCCAAAGTCGGACTTGACGAGCTCGTCGGTGAGCTCGGGGGTGTTGCGGACCTTGATGCCCTTGACGGTGACCTCGACGGTGTGGGTCTCGGCCTCCTCGCCCTCCTCGACCTCGTCGGTCCAGGTGACGGTCTTGACGTCGTCAACGTTAGCGCCGATCAGGGCCTCATTGAACTCCTTGGGGTTGCTGTCGCTACCGGCGATGAGCATACGGCCCTCGGCGGCAAAGTTGTCGGCGTTCTCGACGGCCTTGAGGTCGACGGTGACGTAGTCCTCGGCCTCGACGGCGCGACCCTCGACGTCCTCGAAGGTGGCACGGTAGTTGAGGAGCATCTCGACCTGGTTGTTGATCTCGGACTCGGTGACCTCCGCAGGGGGCATCTCGATCTCGACGGCGTCGAAGGAGGAGAGCTCAGCGGCGGGACGCAGGGAGAACTCGACGGTGTAGGTGTAGTCCTCGTGATCCTTGGCGAGGTCGAGCTCCTTGTAGTCACCGCTCTTGGTGGGGACGATGTCCAGCTCGTTGAGGACGGCGGGCTCGTTGGCGGCGATCAGGTCGTTGGTGGCCTGAGCGAGGGTAGCCTCGGCGCCAAGAGCGGAGTCGATGACCGGACGGGGGGCCTTACCGGCGCGGAAGCCCGGGAAGCGGTACTTCTTGGCGGTGTCCTTGTAGGCCTTCTTGATCGCGGCGTCGACGTCGGCGGCCGGGATGGTGACCGTAGCGGTGAGCTTGGCGTCCTTGACGTCAGAAGCGGTGATGTTCAACACGTTCCTCCTCATACTGCCCAGCTTATCTGAGGTGCTGGTACCTTTATGCAACAAAGTGTCGCGACGGCCAGGGCCGACGCAGATGCGTTGGTGCGGGCGAAAGGACTCGAACCTTCACGGGAATCCCACCAGAACCTAAATCTGGCGCGTCTACCAATTCCGCCACGCCCGCATGAGCGCACAGACTAGGAATGATAGCAGATACGAACGGCAAGCGCACGCACACGTTTTTAGCTCACGACCTCACCACGAGCGCAAGGCATCCCATCTCATAAGTTGCGGTGAAATAGTTCCTGTTTGGGGCTCCAGTCCTCCAAAACAGGAACTATTCCACCGCAACTTCGGTGCGACTCGGCAGTCTGGCGGTGCTGGCCATGCGCCGGAAAGCGTGTCCCAGCTTGGGGCCTCGGAATGGGATGCGGCTTCCGCTATAGCCATCAACCGGAAACTGCAACCCGTTTTGAGCCCCTATTCCGGGATGCACTTTCCGCCGAGGGCCTCAAACGGAAACTGCAGCCCACAATTCGGTCGAAAAGTGGGCTGCAGTTTCCCCGGGCTAGGCAAAGAGCGGCGGATGCGTCGCCTCGTCTACTCCCCCAGCAGGGCCTTCTCGGGCGTGATCGGCAGCGAACGAACCTGGTGGCCGGTGGCGTGTGCGACGGCCGAGGCGACGGCGGCGAGCGGCGTGTTGATGACGACCTCGCCGATCGACTTGGCGCCAAACGGGCCCGTCGGCTCGTAGCTCGGCTCAAAGGCCACGCGAATACTGCCGATATCCAGGCGCGTGGGCAGCTTGTAGCTCATAAAGTTACCGGTGCGCAGGCGGCCGCGGTCGTCGTGCTCGACGATCTCGTAGAGCGCGTGACCGATACCCTGGGCAATGCCGCCCTCGGCCTGGACGCGCGCGAGCGCCTCATTGATCACAGTGCCGCAGTCCACAGCCGCCGCATAGTCCACCACAGTCACCTTGCCGGTAGCCTTGTCGACCTCGACCTCGGCAATGCCGGCCATAAAAGGCGGAGGCGAAACGGGCAGGCAGGCAGAGGCATGCGAGGTGAGCGCGTCGCCGCCCGCGATGTTCTTGACGCACAGGTTGGCAAAGTCGCGCAGCGTGAGATAGCGGTTCTGCTCGCGCGCGGCACGCTCGTCGGACAGGCGCACGTACTGGCCATCGAAGACCACGTCGGCGGCGTCCACGTCCCACATCTGGGCAGCCTTGGCGCAAATCTTCTCACGCAGCTCGGTTGCGGCGTTCTTGGCGGCAAGGCCCGTCACGTACGTGCCCGAGCTCGCGTACGAGCCGGCATCGAACGGCGAAACGTCGGTGTCCACGCCGCGCACCACGATCAGCGAGCTCTCAACGCCCAGCTCCTCGGCGGCAATCTGCGCCAGGATCGTGTCGACGCCCATGCCGTTATCGGTGGCGCCGGTGCCGATGGTAATGAAGCCGTCCTCTTCCAGGCGCATGTCGATGCCGGCGATATCCACGTTGGAAATGCCCGAGCCCTGCATGGTGAGCGCGCAGCCCAGAGCACGCACGCGATCGCCCAGGTCGATGGCTAGCGGCTTGTCGCGCCAACCGATCATGTCCATCGCGCGCAGCAGGCAGCGGTCGAGCGCGCAGGCGTTGAGCTTCTCGTTGTAGTACTGCGGCATGATCTCGCCCTCGCGCACGATGTTCTTAAGGCGCAGGTCGGCGGGGTCCATGTGCAGCATATCGGCGAGCTCGTTGACGGCGCTCTCCACGGCAAACTGGCCCTGGGTGGCACCGTAGCCGCGATACGCGCCGCCGCGGTTGGTATTGGTGTAGACGGCGTCCCAGCTAAAGCGGCTCGCCTTCACGTGGTTGTAGATGGGCAAGCTCTTGTGGCCCGAAAGACCGATCGTCGTGGTAGCATGCTCGCCATACGCGCCGGCGTTGGACAGCGTGTGCAGATCGATGGCCGTGATGGTACCGTCGTTCATGGCGCCCAGCTTAACGGTCATCTGCATCTGGTGGCGCGAGTTGCCCGCAGTGATGGTCTCCTCACGGGTGTAGCAGCAGTAACTCGGACGACCGGTCTGCTGGGTCACAAACGCAACAAAGATCTCGCAGCAGCCCGTCTGCTTGGAGCCAAAGCCGCCGCCGATGCGCGGCTTAATGACCTGCACCTGCGACTGCGGGATATCGAGCGACTGCGCGACCATGCGGCGCACGTGGAAGGGCACCTGCGTAGAGGTGGTCACCGAGATGCGCCCGAACGCGTCGGTCGTCGCGAAGGCGCGGAAGGTTTCCATGGGCGCGGTCTGCGTGGCCTGGCTGGTGTAGGTGCGGGTAAAGACGATGTCGCTCTGGGCGAAGGCCTCGTCCAAGTCGCCAAAGTCGCTCGTGCCGCTGCATACCAAGTTGCGCGGGACGTCGCCGCCCTGCGGGAACATAAAGGTCACGTCGCCCTCGGGGTGGACCACGATGTCGTTATCGAGCGCCTTGGTAAAGTCGAGCAGCGGCTCAAGCACCTCATAGTCGACCTTAATGAGTTTGAGCGCCTTGTCGGCAGCCTCCTCAGTCTCGGCGGCGACGATCGCCACCTCCTCGTTTTGGTAGCGTACGAGGTTCTCAAGGATCAGGCGGTCGTAGGGACTCGGCTGCGGATAGCTCTGGCCAGCGATGGTAAAGCGGCGCTTGGGCACGTCCTCGTAGGTGTAGACGCCCACCACGCCAGGCACCTTCAGGGCGCGCGACGTGTCGATGGAGCGGATCTTGGCGCGGGCATACGGGCTGCGCTTGAGCTTAACGATGAGCGCGCCGGCGGGCACCATGTCGCCCGTGTAGACAGGACGGCCCTCGAGCAAGGCCTTCGAATCCTTCTTGGGCTGCTTGTGGGTGATCTGCTTGTAGGAGACACCGTCACAGCTGGTGTCGTTGACCGGCAGCTCGGGCATCTCAAAGCCAACCTGCACGCCGGACTCGTTGAGGAAGCGCACGATAGCGCGCAGCTGGCTCTCGTAGCCGCTGCAGCGGCAGAGATTGCCGGCGAGCTGGCGCGAGAGCTCCTCGCGCGTGGCAACGAGGCTCGGGTCCTCCTTGGCGGCGCGGGCAAGCGCCAGCACGTTCATGATGAGGCCGGGGGCGCAAAAACCGCACTGCTCAGCGCCTTCGGCAGCCATCGCACGGGCGAGCGCCTCGGACTCGGCCTTGAGGCCCTCGAGCGTGGTGATGGTGTGGCCCTCGACACGCGCGGCGGGAACCGAGCAGCTCAGCACCGGGTCGCCGTCGAGCCACACCGTGCACAGGCCACAGTTGGTGGTCTCGCAGGCGCAGCGCACCGACGCGCAGCCCTGCTCACGCAGCAGCGCAAAGAGCATGGTGTCGGGGGCAATCTGAACCTTGACCTTACGGCCGTTGAGCGTAAAGGAAAGATCGATGAGTTTGGCAGCCATTAGCGCACCTCGCTAGAATCGACGCCGGGCACGCGGCGGCAGGAATACTCGTCCGTGGCAAACTTAGGAATCTGCACGCCCTCGAACTCGCGGGCAAGCGCGGCCGAAAGCTCGATGCCGGCGGCGCGGCGCACGGCCTGAATCGCTAGCGGAGCCGAGATGCGGCGGCGGTAGTCGGCCGAGCCCCACATGTTGGTGCCGTAGCTCAGGGCACGCACGGATGCGGCCAAGGCGCGCAGCTCGTCCTCGGAAGGCTGCTCGTTCACCAGACCGCACGCCTCGCCCTGCAGCAAGGTCGCGCGCAGCGGGCGGGCGCCCACGGTGACGTGCCAGGAGCCGTCCCACCAGGCGGCGGTAACGTTCAGCGAGGGAAAGTCGGTCGCGGCCTTGCGCACGGCCTCGTAGCTCGCACGGTAATCGTGCTTGACGACCACGACGCGCTCGATCACGTCACGTACGTAGCCCATGTCCACGAACTCCGCGAGCGGCACGCGGCCGGCGCCCGTCAGCTCAACATAGGAATCGAGCGCCAAAAAGGCCGAGAGCACGTCCGAGAAGCCAAAGCGGCCGTAGATGCTGCCGCCCACCGTGGCGGTATTGCGCAGCTGCACGCCCACGATGTCGTGGACGGCGAACTCAAAGACGTTGTTGACAAGCGCGTTGAGCTCGACATGGCGCTCGAGCTGGCGCAGGGTGCACATGGCGCCGATGCGAAACTCGGTCTCGGTCTCCTCGATCTGATCGAGTCCACAGGCCGAAAGGTCAATCGCCGTCGCCACGCGACGCGAACCCAGGCGCATCCAGATGCCGCCGCCCACAATCTTGTTGTTGCGGTTCTTCTGTAAGAGCTCATAGGCTTCGGCCGCGTTTCCAACACGGACGTAGGTACCGAACTTGAGCACGTTCTCCCCCATCTCTTCACTTGTCCAGTACTTTTAAGTGTACCAAACGAGGGGCCGCACACCGTTTTAGGACAAAATCCACCCACCCATCCATAACTTGCGGTGATATACGGACTGATTAGCCGTTCTGGAACGCAAAACAGTCCGTATATCACCGCAAGTTATGAGGAGTCCTCCGGAATAGAAAAGGCTCCCAGCCAGATAGCTGGGAGCCTCATCACATGCTATGTCGAGCGAAGATTTAGCAGACGCCCTGGGCGAGCATGGCGTCGGCGACCTTCAGGAAGCCGGCGATGTTGGCGCCCATGACGAAGTTGCCCTCCTGGCCATACTCCTTGGCGGTGTCGTCCACGTTGTGGAACATGCCGCGCATGAGCTGCTCGAGCTTGCCGTCGACCTCCTCGAAGGTCCAGGACAGGTGCTCGGCATTCTGGCTCATCTCCAGGCCGGATACGAGCACGCCGCCGGCGTTGGCAGCCTTGCCGGGCATAAAGGCGACGCCGTTCTCCTGGAAGTAGGTCGTGGCCTCGATGGTCGTAGGCATGTTCGCGCCCTCGCCGACCACCGTGCAGCCGTTGGCGACGAGCGCCTGGGCGTCCTCGAGCAGCAGCGTGTTCTCGCGAGCGCAGGGCAGCGCGATGTCGCAGGGCAGCTGCCACACGCCGCGGCCGTCGCCCTCGTGCCACACGGCGCTGGGCCTCTCGTCAACGTACATAGCGAGCGTAACGCCCTTGTCGTGGCCAGAGCGCTTCTTGTTGTAGATGTGCTCGAGCACGGTGTAGTCGATGCCGTCGGGATCCTCGACCCAGCCGTGGGTATCGGAGCAGGCGAGCACCTTGCCGCCGAGCTGAGTGACCTTCTGGACCGCGTAGATAGCGACGTTGCCGGAGCCGTGAACGACGACGTTCTTGCCCTCGAAGGAGTCGCCGCGGCTCTTGAGGTACTCGTCCACAAAGTAGGCCAGACCGTAACCGGTGGCCTCGGTACGGGCGAGCGAGCCGCCAAAGGAGAGGCCCTTGCCGGTAAGAACGCCGGTCCACTCGTTGGTCAGGCGCTTGTACTGACCGAACAGGTAGGCAACCTCGCGGCCGCCAACGCCCAGGTCGCCGGCGGGAACGTCGGTGTTGGGGCCAATATGGCGATAGAGCTCGGTCATGAAGGACTGGCAGAAGTGCATGATCTCGTTGTTGGACTTGCCCTTGGGGTCAAAGTCGGAACCGCCCTTGCCGCCGCCCATGGGAAGGGTGGTCAAGCTGTTCTTGAGAATCTGCTCCAGGCCCAGGAACTTGAGCATACCCAGGGTGACCGTCGGGTTAAAGCGCAGGCCGCCCTTGTAGGGTCCAATGGCAGAGTTGAACTCGACGCGATAGCCGCGGTTGACCTGAACCTTGCCCTGGTCGTCGACCCAGGGAACACAGAACATGACGATGCGCTCGGGCTCGACGAGACGCTCCAGCAGGGCGGCCTCCTCGTACTCGGGGTGGGCGTCGAGCGCCGGCTGGATGGTGCCGAGGATCTCGGTCGCGGCCTGGATGAACTCAGGCTGCTCGGGATAGCGGGCCTTGAGCTCGTCGAGAACTTTCTGCGTGTAGCTCATGCTTCCTCCAATTGATGGAAAAGAAAAGTATCGTTCGAGGCGCCCCATGCGCCGCGAGCTTTATCGAGTATGGATAATATCGCACTGTTGCGGGAAAGTTACGCATAAGCCGACGAGCAGATGTTTCGTTTTGATTACGATGCAGGTAGAAGCGTTTTTGAGCACCCAACGTGCAAATCGCGTGTTTCGAAGCTGTTTCGTCCACATGTTCCGAACCACCACATTGGGGACAGGCACCTTTGTGGTGGTTTTGGTGGTTAGAGGACGAGCTGATGGTAGTCGGCGGGGGTTACGTGGCCCTCGGTGGCGGCACGGAAGGCGGCGAGGGCATCGCCCGAGAACGGCATAGCCCAGCACAGTCCGCAGCCGGCGGTGATGGAGCCAGGCAGCGGCATGATGCGCCCGGGCACACCGGCGGCAAGGCACAGCTGCTCACATTCCATCACATCGAAGGTGCTATCGAACGAAACGATAATCTTGCGTTCGTGGTCGAGGGCATCACCGGATGGGCCTTCTCGGTGTGCCTCACGATACGCCGCGACGGCCGCTTCCTCTTCCGCAGTATGCCCACAGCCACAGCCACCGCAGCCGCAGGTACAGGGCTCGGAACCATCGCAAGTGCAAGGCTCTCCCGTGTCGGGACAAATATCGTGAGACATGGCAACTCCAATCGTCTAGGCGAGTAACTCGGCCGCCGCAAACTCCTCGGGCGTATTGACGTTCTCGAAGCAGAGCGTCGAGCCCGCGGCCTTAACGATCTGCGGCTCATCCATATAACCAGCTTGAACGCGATTGATCAGGCAGCGAATGCGCTGACGGTCGCAGGCGAGCAGCTCTTGGGCGGCCGGCGCACAAGCGTCACGGCGCCAGACGGCGCAAAGCGGCTCAATCCCCCGCTCCTCGCGCGGCACGCACACGTCGAGCGCCTCGGCCTCAACACGATCGACAAGCGCGCCGATAAGTTCCGGCGAGACAAACGGCATATCGCAGGCGACGATCGCCACGAGCGGCAATCGGGCCGCGGCCAACGAGCTCGCGATGCCGCGCATGGCACCGGCGGGACCGTCGACGTCCATCACCACGCGGGGGCGCAGGCCATCAAACATAAGCTCCTCAAGATAGGCAAGCTCACTGGGACGCGAAGTCGTCACGACCAACTCGCCGGCAACCTGAGCCAGGCGGCACAGCACGCGCTCGATCAAGGGCTCGCCGCAAAACAACATTCGTGCCTTGTCACAGCCCATGCGCGAGGACATCCCGCCCGCTTGAACGACGCAAGAAAGATCGGCCCGTCTTACGGTAGTCATACGGCAAACCACCCCCATCGGCATGCTCAAAACCCGGCACGCGAAGCCAAATACCGTCGCCGATAAAGCGGGCGGTACGGCAAACCTGTGCAAAAACAAAACAGCGCCTTTGCGGCACGCAGCAAGACCGCGAGCACAAAAGCGCTGGTAGCGTATGGCGGGAACGTATGTGAATCGAACACATCCAAGACGTTTTGCACGCCTCGCAACGGTTTTGAGGACCGCGGAGCCCACCGGAGCCCATCCGTTCCCAAGTGCGGCGGTATTTTACCAAACCGAAACGGCTCCATCCCAAAAAGACGAACAAGAAGTTGCGGTGGAATAGTTCCTGTATTTGCTGCCAAAGCCTCCAAATAGGAACTATTTCACCGCAACTGAGGAGGTGGGAGCGAGTGACCGGCCTAGCGCAGGGACCTCAGGCCGCCGGCGTCCTTGTCGAGCACCGTAAAGCGCACGGCATCCAGGTGCTCCAAGATACTGATGGCGCGTCTGCGCGACACACCCAGGGCCTCGCGCAGCACGCTCGTGGTCGCAGCGCCGCCGGCTGCCTCAATGGCGACGGCGACGAGCTCACGCGCATGGGCCTCGGCGGCGGCAGACAGGGCAACGTCGCGCTCGACCTTAACGATCGAGCGGTTGAGCGAAAGCTCGCGCAGGGCACGCGTCATGGTGTCGCGACCGAGCTGCAGCTGTTCGCCCACCTCGGGAAGCGCCGGTGCATCCAGGCCAGCCTCGTCAAGCAGCGCGACGATGCGCTCGCAAGCCTCTCGCACCACGCGTGCCGCCGCGGCGGCCGAATGCGGATCGAATACCTCGGCGCCCTCGGCGGCGCACACGCCACGCGAGCAGCCCTCGGCAATCAAAGCCGAGGCAACGCCTTCATCAGCGGCAGGCCACGCAGCATGGGCAACGGCGCCAGGCGTAAAGCCCGTCTCCTTGGGGGCAGCCGCGTGCATGGCGGACAGGGTCGCCGCCAGCGTACCCATCGCGGCATCGAGCGCGGAAGCATCTGCATACAGCGAGCCATCCGAGCCAGCAAGCGCGCAAGCAGCGCCCTTCGCCACCAACTCGCGCAACGCCGCCTCAGCCTCACCGGCAACAAGATCGAGCGCCGCGGTAACATCGGCAGCCGCAACCGGCAGCGCTTGCAGCGCCAGCCACGCATCCACCGCGCACGCAATATCTCCAGCCTCGAGCGCCACATACAGCGCACGCTCTCCTTCGGCAAGCTCGCGCGAACGACGGCAACGCGAAAGCAGCACACGCCCGCCGCCAATGAGCATAACGGGCGAATACGACAGCACCACAGCATGGTCTCCGGCTCGCAGCGGCAGCGGCTCCTCCAAGCGCACCTGCACGGTACGGGTCTCGCCCACCGCCATGGGGGCCTCGCCCTCCATAAGCATGATGCGGCCGACAACCTCGGCCGTACCCGCCATCACATGCACGCGCGCGCCCGACTCGAGCACACGCGGTTTAGCGCCCTCGCGGCCCAGGTAGGTAAACGTCATCATAAAGCGCAGCGTCTGACCAAAACGGCCCTCCACGCCGAGCATCTCGCCGCGATCGAGTGCGGCGACAGCATCGCCCACCAAGTTGAGCGCCACACGCTGACCGGGCAACGCCTGCTGCGTGTCGCCATGCACCTGGATCCCGCGTACGCGGCAGACCGTGCGCGACGGCAGCGCGACGAGCTCATCGCCCACCGCAACCGGCGCATCGTGCAGCGTTCCCGTCACGACGGTGCCGGCGCCCTTGATCGTAAAGCAGCGGTCAATCGGCAGGCGCGGCGCGGCATCGCTCCGCTCGACACGCTCGCGACAGGTATCCCAGCAGACACCCACCTGCTCGTCGAGCACCGCAAGCAGCCCGTCAATCCCCTCGCCCGTCTTAGACGACACGGGCACAATTGGCGCGCCCTCAAACACGGTACCCGACAAAAAGTCATCGACATCGAGCTCGGCAAGCTCGGTCATCTCGGCGTCGGCCAGATCACACATCGTCAGCGCGACCACCATATGCGTGACGCCCAGCAGCTCCAGCACATGCACGTGCTCGCGGGTCTGCGGCATCACGCCCTCGACGGCCGAAACCACCAGCACGGCAACGTCGATGCCCGTGGCACCCTGCACCATGGCGCGCAGGTAATGCGCGTGGCCCGGCACGTCGACCAGGCCAACGATCTTGCCACTCGGCAGCGCCAGCTCGCCAAAGCCCAGCTCCACCGTCATGCCGCGACGGCGCTCGACCTCCAGACGATCGGGATTCTTGCCGGTCAGCGCCTCGATCAGCGCCGACTTACCGTGGTCAACGTGGCCCGCCGTGCCAACGATAACGGGACACTCCACCAGCGCCTGAACCTCACTCATCGAACAATCGCCTTCTTAACGCATGCGGCAAGTGTCGACGCCGCCGTCTCGATATCGCGGTCGCCCACAAGCGTACGGACGTCAAACAAAATGCGATCGTGCGAGGTGCGCGTGACGACTGGCGTGTCGAAGTCCTGGACAAGCGAGCGCTTGAGCGCGTCGACCGTCAGGCGCTCGTCAACAAGACGCACGGCAACGCACATCGTGGGCAGCTCCACGGTAGGCAGCGAGCCGCCACCGGGAGTCGACGACTCCTCGACGATCTCCACCTGAACGGCGCACGGGCAACCGGCCTTATCGAGCCCGGCGACCATACGATCGCGAAGCTTGCGGGCACGTCGCTCCAAATGGGCCTGCGGCAGCGTAAGCATGCTGAGCACCGGAATATCGCGATGGGCAACGTCGGCGCCGTCCATGTAGATACGCAGCGTGGCCTCGAGCGCCGACAGAGCCAGTTTGCCCGGGCGCAAGGCGCGCATAAGCGGATGTGATCCACAGGCCTGGACCAGATCGCGACGGCCCATGATAATGCCCGCCTGTGCGGCACCGAGCAGCTTATCGCCCGAGCACGACACGATATCGAGCCCCGACGCCACCGAAGTGGGTGTAGTCTCCTCGCCGCCGCGAACCAGGATGTCGTCAGGCAACAGCGCGCCCGACCCCTGGTCTTCGTAGAAAAGCAGGCCATGCTTGTGGGCCAGAGCGGCAAGCTCCCGAGAGCCCACTTCCTCGTGAAAGCCCTCGATGCGATAGTTGGAAGGATGGACCTTGAGGATCATGGCCGTATCGGGCGTAATGGCTTGCTCATAATCTGCCAGGTGTGTGCGGTTGGTGGCGCCGACCTCGACGAGTTTGGCGCCCGAAGCCGCCATGACATCGGGGATGCGGAAGCTGCCGCCAATCTCGACAAGCTCGCCGCGGCTGACGATGACCTCTTTACCCGCGGCATGGGTGGCAAGCACCAGCAGCACCGCGGCGGCATTGTTGTTGACCACGAGCGCGTCCTCGGCACCGGTGAGTGAGCGGATCAGCTGCGCGGCATGTTCCTTGCGCGACCCGCGAGAGCAGGTGTCCACGCTGTACTCAAGCGTGCTGTAGCCGCGCGCGACCTCGGCCACCGCCTTGGCGGCCGACTCCGCGAGCGGGGCTCGACCCAGGTTGGTATGGATAACCACACCCGTGGCGTTGACGGCAGGGCGCAGGCTCGGCAACGCGGAGCGGTGCGCACGCCACTCGATGGCCGAGGCAAGGTCGCGCTTAGAGCGCGGGGCAGCACCGGCGCGAATGGCTGCGCGCTCCTCGTCGAGCTCGGCCGTCACGGCGGCATGCACCACCGCGTCGCAGGTCTCCCCCGCCGCCTTCACTACCGGCCACTCGGCAAGCAGCTCGTTGACGGAAGGAATGGCGCGCAGGCGGGCGCGTACCTCATCGGACATGTTCTGGCTATCGCTCATGTACGGCCTTTCAAAAGAAACGTGGATCAGTCGAATGCATCAGCTGAGTCAATTACTCGTTATTATCCTCGCGCGCCGCCATCTTTTCCACGCGAACGGCGTTTTCCTGGGTGAGCGCGGCACCCGTCAACGGGTCCCAGCGCAGCGGCGTATGGTCGAGTGGGCCCACGCCCAAGGCTTGAGCGCCACCGGCATCGGCGCCAAACGAACGCCCGCCGGGGGCGGCCGAGGTGAAGATGCACGCCGGATGCAGATACGGCGTCGTCTCCACGCGCACGCGGTCGCGGCCCAAATCGCTCACAAGTTCGACGACCTCGCCATCGGCGATGCCCATGTGCGCAGCGGCATCGGCATTCATCTGCACGGCATCCAGGTCCGATCCAGCCTCAGCGGCACCTTGGGCCGCGAGCCTGCGCGAAGTATGCGACTCAAAGGGACGGTTGCCGCTAATGAGGCGAAACATCCCCGGGCCGGGCTCCACCATCGGCGCAATCCAGCCTGGCACGCGTCCCAGACCGGCTCGTTCCCACACGTCGCTTGCCAGCGCAATTTTGCCGCCATCCAAGGGAATCACCGGCTCGCCTGTACGCGACGGCAACGCAACACCCGTGTCGGCCCAGCCGCGCTCCTTGAGCTCGTCCAGATTGATCCCAAACGACGCCACCTGGGCAGCCGCTAGATCGTCGGACGTAAACTGGAAGTACTCGCCCGCGCCACACGCCTGCGCCAGACCGGCAAAAATCTCCCGACCGGGACGTGTGTCGTCATGCTGCACGGGCAGCACGGCGTTGCGGTAGAACACGCGCGCATCGTTGACGCCCGCCACCGTTCCCACGCCGCGGTCGGCCTCCAGATACGTCACGTCGGGCAGCACGAAGTCAGAAGCACGTGCCGTCTCGGACCAGCGAATATCAATCGTCACAAGCAAGTCGAGCCGCTGCAAAATACTCAACCAAGCCTGTGCATTGCCATAGCCCGCACCAGGGTTACTGGCATAGACGATGAGCCCACGCAAATCGCCGGCAAGAATCGACTGACCGATGGTCGTGCATAGGCCGCGCTCGGGATCGACGAGCGGATAGCGCTCGGACCCCAGCTTGGGCCCACGCGGCACCGGCGGCGTCGCAAAGCGCGTGGGATCGAGGTCGCCCAACACAAGCGGCGTGGGCGGATTGAGCGCGCCGCCCGCATGCCCGATGCAGCCCAGCAGCACATCGACCAAGCAGATAGCGCGCGCGGTCTGGGTGCTATTGGCATACGCGATACCGATGCCACCATGAAAGCCCGCATCCACCACAGCGGCAGGCGCGGCGGCAGCGAGATCGCGCGCCGTGGCGACAATCTCTGCGGCCGGCACGTCGCACATCGACTCGGCCCACTCGGGCGTCCAAGGACGGGCCGCCTGCGCCAGCTCGTCAAAACCCGTGGTATAGCGGGCAACGAACTCGTGGTCGTACAAGTCCTCGGCAATCAGCACGTGGGCGATGCCCAGCAGTAGTGCCAAATCGCAGCCCGGGCGCACGCGCAGCCAGCGGTCGGCAAGCGCGGCGGAGCCGCTGCGCCGGGGGTCGACCACGATAATCTTCGCCCCGCGCCGGCGCACATCGTTGAGCGCATCGACGGCCCCCATCGTCGATGAATCGACGATGGAACGCCCCAGGTACATGATGCAGTCGGTATGTGCCAGGTCGGAGGCGGGGCTATAGCCCAGGCTGTGCTCCCAACCGGTAAGTCGGCTTACCTCGCAGGCGCCATCGGCACCGTACACGTTGGGCGAGCCCAACGCATGCATAAAGCGATACGCCCAGTAGCGGTCGAACGAGGGAACGCCGAGCGTCATGCCCAGCGCGCGCGGACCATGCCCGTCAACAATCCCCAAAAGGCGCTCGGCAATCTGAGCAAACGCCTCGTCCCAGGTAATCGCATCGAACCCCGAGCCATCCCGGCGGCGTCGCATGGGGTGCACAATGCGGTCGCGCTCGTCAAACGGCATTGCCAGGCGATGGCGCCCGCGGGCGCACAGGGCACGCGCCGCGCACGGATGCCCCACAACCGGCAACTCAGCCACCACACGACCGTCCTCAACGCGTGCCGCAAAGGCGCAATCGGCATAGCATCCCCCGCATGTGGTCACCACGGCGCGACCGTCACGCTTCACAGCAGATGCCATCTCGATTACCCCTTTCATCAGCCAAACACAACAGGCCAACAGCCCGACAACGAGCCCCAGACCCAAATAGCCTCCCGCACGGCAACGCCCCGCGGGAGGCCCAACGTCAAACAGACGGTACCTTACGCCTCGGACTTCTTAGCGTAGATAAACCAGTAGCCGAGCGCGATCAGAACCGCGCCGCCCACGATGTTGCCCAGCGTGGCGGCGGACAAGTTAAACGCAATGCCCGCAGCGTTGAGTGCATCGGCGCCGGCGACGTCGGCACCATAGCCGAACGCGTGCATCACGGCACCCATGGGCAAAAAGTACATGTTGGCGACGCAGTGCTCAAAACCGCAGGCCACAAAAGCGGCGATGGGCAGCAGAATGCCCACAACCTTATCGACCACGGTCTTGCCGGCGGTACCGATCCACACGGCCAGGCACACAAAGATGTTGCACAGGATGCCACGGAAGAAGATCGTCACCCAGTCGATCGTCACCTTGCCGGCGGCGACGCTCACCATGGAATTGGCGACCGCCTCGCCGTTGAGCTTGTAAATGCCGGCCATATACACCAAAAAGACGATGAACAGGGCACCGACAAAATTGCCGACCCACACGACGACCCATGCCTTGAGCATCTGAGCCAGGGTGATCTTTTTGCTCTTGAGCGCGCAGACCATAAGCGAATTACCGGTAAACAGCTCGGCGCCGCACACCAGTACCAGCACCAGGCCCAGGCAAAAGCACAGACCGCCCACGACGCGCTGGGCACCCCAGCCCAGCGTGCTGTCGCTCAAGAACACGGTAAAGAACAGGCCACCGAAGGCAATAAACGCACCGGCGAACATTGCCAACAGAAAGGCCTTTGCGACCGGCAGGTTGGCCTTGGTCACGCCGGCGGCCTCGGTCTTGGCCTCGATCGCGGCGGGCGCCAGGCAATCGGGAGCGGGATATTCTGCCTTGGAATCTGCCATGTCAATCACTTCTTTCCTAATCAGCAGGGACAAGCGCACCTATTGCTCTTGTCCCAAGCGGACAAAGTGGGAAAAGTCGTTGGCGGCCACGGCGTCGTACACGGCGTCGACGGCGTCAAAGACTTCCGGGGACATGGGGTTGTAGAACTCCGTGTCGCCCGGCTGAATCCCTATGAAGACGATATCTTCGCACGATTGCTCAATCTCTTCGATCAGAATCGACAAGGGAAGCGAATGCGTGGTGAACATCGACTTGCGCGCGACGTCGGTCTTATCGAGCAGGCGGATGGCACCGACGGGCAGCGCCATGTCGGCGGCATCGACCAACACTAGGCGCGGCGGACGCTCGCGCTTGACCTCGATGATGTCGTCCTCGGGCGTCTGACCACCGTCGATGGTGTACCAACCGGCGATGGGCGTGTCCTCCATCTTTTTGGAGAGCACGGGGCCAGCGGCATCGTCGGCGCGCAGCACGCTTCCCGCCGTGAGCACAATGCCCGCAAACGGGGCGTCG
The DNA here is from genome assembly GCA_905215755.1 of uncultured bacterium. GTDB lineage: Bacteria > Actinomycetota > Coriobacteriia > Coriobacteriales > Coriobacteriaceae > Collinsella. Next base: position 42,206 of record CAJMRE010000005.1, on the reverse strand, counting down.
TTCACACGGCCATCCACAACGCGACCCATTACTGCAACCTCCCCGTCAGATACACGCCCGACACATCGCGCACGCGCTCAACCAGATCGCGAAACTTCATTAAGAACGCAACCTGCTGGGCATGCAGGCCAAAGTCGTCATCGAACACCGAGATGCCGGCCTTGGCCGAACCGCGAAAACCGCGATCGTCGAGCAGCGTGTCACAGGCCTCGAGCAGCGACGGCACCGCCGCCTTGTCGAGCTGGCACTCGCCAAAGGAGCGGATGGCCTCGAACTTGGTCTTGGCCTCCCCCTCCGGCAGCGCGTCGATAAGCGTATAGAACACGTTCACCGGCACCGACAGGCGCGGCTCAAAGCAGTCGAGCACGCCGGTGTGGTGGCCCACGGCGAGCGTGTAGTACAGCACGTCGCAGGCCTCCTGGGGAACGTCTTCCTCGGTCTCCACAAACTTACGCGTGAGCTCATAGAAGACCACCTGGTCGGGCGTATGGCCCAGGCAGGGGTCGGCGACGCCCTCGGCGGCCTCGTCGCTTGCGCGCGAGGCATCGCCAAAAGAGCCGCCGAGCATGCCGGGGCCCGCAAAGTAACCAGAGCGGTCCGTGAGCTCCATCTAGCGACCTCCGGCCAGTACCAGATCCTGTAACGCCGAGTACACCTCAACGCGGCGAGGATCATCCTGCTTGTCGATGAGCAGCGCCATGGCACCGCGGATATCGCCCTTGGGCGCGCCCTCGAGCGTATCCATAAACTCGTTGGCCAAGTCGCGGCCGTAACGGTAGCCGCTCATGGCGCGAGCCTCGCGCTCGATGGCAACGCGCAGCTTGTACGGCACGCCGGGGTGCAGGATATCGGCCTGCTCGCCGGCGGCCTCCACCGTGGTCTCAGCATGGAGCTTTTGGTCCAGCAGGCCAAGTGCCATGGCAAAGCCGTAGATGGTCTGCGCGGGGCTGGGCGGGCAGCCGGGGATATAGACATCGACCGGCAAGATCTTGTCCGTGCCACCCCAGACGCAGTAGTTGTCGTAGAAGATGCCGCCGGTGCAGCCGCACGCGCCATAGGACACCACGATCTTGGGATCGGGTGCGGCCTCAAAGGCGCGCAGGGCCGGCATGCGCATGGCACGCGTTACGGCGCCGGTGTACAACAGCACATCTGCGTGACGGGGCGAGGGCACGACCTTGATGCCAAAGCGCTCGACGTCGAAGACGGGCGTGATGGAACCGAAGATCTCGATCTCGCAGCCGTTGCAGCCGCCGCAGTCAACACGGTAGACGTACACCGAGCGCTTGATCTTCTTAAGAAGGGTCGCCTTGGCCTTCTCGATGCTCTCGTCGAGCTCGATCTTGGTCGGGCGGTACTGGAGCCGCTCGGGCAAAAGCGTGGGTTCGGCCATGGTTACTCCTCCTTCGTTTCAAAATCCATGATGATGCCCTCGACCGGCGCCGGACCGGCGGGAATCTCGGGCGCATCGGGGTTGAGCTCGCGGTCGATATACTCCGGGTTCACGCCGTGGCCGCCCAGATACTCCATGCCGGGGCCCTGGGGCTCACCGGACGCAAGCGTCTCGTTGGCAGCCATGCCGGCAGCGTTGCCGGTCTTTACGGCCGAGGCGGCGCGCAGGGCGTCGAGCTCGCGCTTGCACTCCTGGCACATACCGACGGTACGGGCAGCCTGCTCGGCCTCCATGCCGCCGGCCTTTTGCAGCAGGCGCTTTGCGTAGTCGATCTCCTTGTGCGGGGCAAACGGCTTGCCGCAGCGCGAGCAGTGCTCGAGCGTATAGACGCTCTTGCTGGTGAGGTCGTCCTTGCTCATGACGGCAAGCTCAAACTCCTCGGTGAGCTTGATGGCCTCCATGGGGCAGGCTTCCTCGCAGCGGCCGCAAAAGATGCAGCGGCCGTAGTCGATCGACCAGGTAATGGTATCGGCCGCAAGGTCGGTGTCCATGCGAATGGCATCGGCCGGGCACGCCACGCCGCAGGCACCGCAGGCGATGCAGAGCTCGGCATTGTGCTCGGGCTTGCCGCGCATGTCCTTATTGGTGGGGAACGGCGCAAACGGGTACTTGACCGTCGCGTCGCCGGCCTTGGCGTTAACCTTCCAAAGCTTCAGCATATTAGAGCGCCTCCTCATCGAGCGGAGCGGCCAAGGTGCCCTCGCCCGCAAGCGGCGACTTGTCGCGCCAGACGTTCTCGAACTGCTCCTTGTCGAGCACGTGGTCGCGCTTGGCGGCGACATCGGTCACCGTCACGCGATCGGTGCAGGAGTAGCACGGGTCGAGCGAGCCGACGATCAGCGCCGCGTCGCCCACGGTGTTGCCGCGGAACATGTAGCGCAGGACCGGCCAGTTGCTGTACGTGGCGGCCTTGGCGCGCCAGCGGTAGCACTTCTGGTTATTGCCGAGCATGGCCCAGTGCACGTCCTCGCCGCGCGGCGCCTCGGTGGCGCCGATGGCGTACTTGTGCGGGGTGTACTCCCAATCCGTGGTGAGGATGGGGCCCGACGGGCAGTTCTCGAGCATGGTCTCGATCATGTCGATCGAATCGTAGACCTCCTGGATGCGGACGGCGGTACGGCCGAAGGCGTCGCAGGTGTCGGCCGTGGCGGCGTGCATCTTTTGGACGTCCGGATCGGCGTAGCCGTCGAAGGGATGGTCAAAGCGCACGTCGCGGGCATAGCCCGAGCCACGCATGAGCGGGCCGACCGGCGAGAAGTCGCGTGCAATCTTGCGGTCCAAGATGCCGATACCGCTCGTACGCTCAATAAAGTTGGGCGTGGAGAGCAGCACGTCGACGAGCTCCTGAACCTCGGAGCGCAGCTGGTGGATGGTCGTGAGCGTGGAGAGCTTCTGCTCAGCCAAAATGTCGCGACGCACGCCGCCAATCACGTTGAGGCCGTAGGTCTTGCGGTGACCGGAGAGCTTCTCGGCCAGGTCCATGGACTTCTCGCGGACGCGGAAGAACTGCTGGAAGCCGGAGTCGAAGCCCGTGTAGTGCGACGCCAGGCCAATGTTGAGCAGATGCGAGTGCAGGCGCTCAACCTCGAGCATGATGGCGCGGATGTACTGGGCGCGCGGCGGGACATGGATGCCCTGAGCGCGCTCGACGGCCTCGGCGTAGGCCACCGAGTGGGCGCAGCCGCAGATGCCGCAGATGCGGTCGGCGAGGAACGTCACGGCGTCATAGTTCAGGCGCGTCTCGGCAACCTTCTCCATGCCGCGGTGCACGTAGAACAGACGGTAGTCGGCGTCGACGATCGTCTCGCCCTCAACGAACAGGCGGAAGTGGCCAGGCTCGTCGGAGGTAATGTGCAACGGGCCCATGGGAACGAGCGTCGTCTCCTTGCCCTTGGTATCGGCCAAGAACTCGTAGTTTTCCATGTCGCTCGCGGGAGCGGGACGGAAGCGGTAGTCCATGGAGTCCTTGCGCAGCGGGTACAGGCCGCTGGGCCAATCGTCGGGCAGCACCAGGCGACGACGATCGGGCAGACCCTCGGGGATCAGGCCGAACATATCGCGCAGCTCGCGCTCGCCCCACACGCAGGCGGGGACGAACGGCGTTACGGACGGGAACGTCATCTTGGCGGGATCGACCTCGGTGCGCACGGTCACCCAGCCGGGGTCCTCCCCCTCCATGGAGATGACGTAGTACACAGCGTAACGGCCGCACAGACTGCGCTCATCGTTGCCGATGATCACGGGAATCCAGCCGTAGCGCTCGTAATACAGGTAGTGGACGGCCTCGGGCAGCTTGTCCTGCTTGACGGTAATCGTCAGCTGGTCCTCGCACTGCCACTCGACCTTCTCGATGCAGCCCGGAACGGCGCGGCGCAGGGCCTCGACATGGCTCTCGCAGCGACGGGCATACACCTTGTTCTCAGTTTCAATCATTCGTTACTCCACCTCGCTCTGAGCGGTCTCGGTACCGAACACAGCGCGGTACATCGGCGTCGCGTGAAGTTCCTCGGTGCTCTGCTCGAGCACGATGCCGGTCGCGGTCTCCACACCGTGCACGAGAGGCAGCGGGGTGGCGATGCCAAACCACAAGATCATGACAGCCAGGATGATTTCGGGGATAAGCATGAGCGCCGGGGCCTCATGCTTGCCCATGCCCTGGGGCGCATGACCGAATACCGACTTGAGTGCGATGCGGGTGAGCGCGGAGATGGCCACGGTAAGACCGAGGGCGACCACGACGACCAGCCACATGGGACCGGCGGTAACACCGGCGACAAAAGTCAGGAACTCGGAGATAAACATGCCAAAGGGCGGGAAGGCACCAAGACCGAGCAGCGCCAGGATGGCGAGCGCGGCGGTTGCGGGGGCAACCTCGACGACGCCCTGGATCTTGGCCAGGCTACGCGTGCCAAAGGCGTGCTGGATGTTGCCGGACACGCAGAAGGCAAGCGTCTTGGTAAAGCCGTGGAACACGCAGTGCAGCAGGGCCGCGGCGATACCCAGCGGGCCGCCGATACCCAGGCACAGGGCGATAACGCCCACGTTCTCCACAGACGAATACGCAAAGCGGCGCTTGAGGTCGTCCTGGCGAAACATCGAAAGTGCCGCCACCAAAATGGACAGCGTGCCGACGATCAACAGCAAAAGCTGCGGATACTCGGCGCCCACGGCCTGGATAGTAAAGCCGTAGAAGCGCATGATCACAAGCATGGCGCACTTAAGCAGCACGCCCGAGAGCAGGGCCGAGACAGGGCTCGGGGCCTGGGAGTGGGCATCGGGCAGCCAAGTGTGCATGGGGAACAGGCCGGCCTTGGTGCCAAAGCCGATCACGATAAACGCAAAGGCGAGGCGCATGAGCGTCGGGTCGAACTTGTCGGCATACGGCAGCACGCACGACAGGAACGCGGCCTCGTGGGCGTTGGGAATCACGTCGGCGGCGTTGGCGTAGATCAGCAGCGTACCGAACAGGCCGAAGGCCACGCCGGCGGTGCAGACCATCGCATACTTCCAAGAAGCCTCGAGGGCCGTCTTGTTCTTGTAGATACCCACCAGGAACACGGTGGAAAGCGTGGTTGCCTCCACGGCGGCCCACGTGAGGATCATGTTGTTGGACAGGCACGCGAGCAGCATGGTAAACACGAACAGACTAAACAGTGCAAAATACTGCTTGGCGCGCTCGGCGGGCATGGAGCCCTCCTCGATATCGGCCTTTACATAGGGCAGCGAGAACAGCCCCGTAAGAAAACCGATAAAGCCGATGAGCAGCACAAAGATGGCGCCCAGCGAATCGAGGTGGAACCACAGGCCAAGAGCGCTCGCGGTTTCGCCGCTCATAAGGACGTCACCGGCCGTCATAATCGACAGCACCAGGACGGCTGCGACGGAGACCAGGTTGAGACCGGCAAACACGTTATAGGACGTGTTCTTGGGCAAAAACGCCATAACCAGCGAGAACACCAAAGGAGTCGCGAGCAGGGCGAGAATCAACGTTTCCATGGACTACCCCCTCAGCTCGGACAGGTCGCGCGCATCGAGCGAGTGGGAGTCGTCCCAAATGCGACGCACGACGATGGACATGATGATGACGGCAAAGATGGCGTCGGTGGCGATACCGATCTCGATGATCTCGGGAGCGGTGGGGGCCAAAAGCGCGAGCGTCACGTGGCTGCCGTTTTCCATAAGGCAGTAACCAAAGATCTGCTTCATGATGTTGCGCTGCGAGATGATGCAGGTGAGGCCCACAAAGAAGTGAGCGAAGCTAATAGCGAGCGCAGGCGTTGCGACCTCGGCCGTGGGAAGGCTGATCTGCGTTACGACGGCAAAGCAAATCGCGACCTCGACGGCGATGATGCAGATGGCCCACGCGGGCTTAAGGCCGGCCTTGAGTGATGCGTCGCTCGGCTCGCCCATCTTCTTGTATGCGCGGTTGAGGATATAAGGGACCAGGACGACCTTGGTGATAAAGGCAGATCCGGCCCACATAAGCAGCTCCTGCGCATCGGTGGTGGCACCGAGCGTAGCGAGCAGTCCCACGAGCACCAGCGACTGCACCGCATACCAGCGGATGGCGTGCTTGATGTTCTTGGAGACGACCACCATGGTGGACGTGACGATCAGAAGGCCGCCAAGGATGTTGACGATCGAATAACCCATGTCGTTCTACCTCCTAACCGATCCAGCTGGCCGAAAGCGGGCCGCTGACGATGACCATGATGATGAGCACGATGAACACGAACGCCATCGCGCGGGGAAGCGGGGCTCCCGCAGCGACCTCTTCGCTCGGCTCGCCGGGCAGGCAATAGCCCATCCACTTGAGGAACCAGGCGAAGGTGGCGACGGTCTCGGCAACCATGATGCACACGAGCACCAGGATCGCGACATTGCCGGCACCCACAGAGAAGCCGCCGGCGATGATCTGGAACTTCGAGAAGAACGTGTTCATGGGCGGCACGCCGGCAATAGCGAGTGCCGCGACACCAAAGCCCACGCCCGAGATCGGGTACTTCTTTACGATGCCGCGAAGCTTGGGCAGCATACGCGTGCCGAGCGTAAAGGAGAACGAACCGGCGATCAGGAAGAACAGCGTCTTGGCGAAAGCGTGGTTAAAGATGTGGCAGACGGCGCCATCGAAGGCGAGCTGGCTGCCAAAGACCGAAAGGCCCAGACCAAAGAACACATAGGAGAGCTGGGCGATCGTGGAAAAGGCCAGCAGACGCTTCATGTCCTTTTGCGGCAGGTACATAAGGAAGCCAAAGAGCATGGTGACCATGGCGTCGATAATGGCGACCCAACCCACGATCTCGGGGATCTCGCCGGCAGAGACGAGTGCACGCGCGAACACGCACACGCCGACCTTGACCATCGAGGCGCCATGCAGATAGGCCGAAACAGGCGTCGGCGCCTCCATGGCCGAAGGCAGCCACATGTACATGGGGACCTGCGCGGACTTGGCCCAAGCGGCAAAGAGCACCAGCAGAAGGACGATAGCCTTGAGCTTGGCGTCGAGGCCGGCAATCGCGGTGATGGCGAAGGTGCCGGTGTGGGCAAACACGATGGCAGCACCCAGATACAGGCCGAGCGCACCGATATGCGTGATGATCAGGGCCTTCATGCCGGCCTTCTTGGCCGTAGGCGACATGTAGTAGCTGATCAGGCCCCAAGAGCAGGCACCCGTGATCTCAAAGAACACGAGCTGGCCCAAAAGGGTCGAGCTGTACACGAGGCCGGCCATGGCACCGATGAAGGTCGCGAGGTACGCGTAGAAGCGACGACGCGGTGCGTCGGGATGCTCACGGTTATTCTCGCTCATATAGGGAATCGAATAGATCACGACAAGCAGGCCGATACCCACAAAGGCGGGCGCGAGCAGCGTGCTCATGCGATCGAAGGTGAATCCCATGACGAGGGTCTGCCCAAACGAGATCAGGGGGACCTGCGTGTCGGGCATGCCGGCGCCAGCGAAATTCGCGGCGAGGGCGATGGTGCAGACCGTCGAGACGGCGGCACCCAAAACGCTGAACCACTTGGCGTACGGACGGGGGAACAGGGCGACGAGCACCGAGGCCACCATCGGGGCCGCGATAGCGACCAAGCCGAGAAGGGACAGACTGACTGCAAATGACATTGTTTCTCCCTTCTCCTACACGCCGACGACCACGAAGACAAACGCCAGAACGGCGATACCCACGACGGCCCAGGTCTGATTGCCAAGCACCTTAAAACGCGAGCGCGAGCAGGAGTTCTCGATCACGCCGCATACGACAAAGTCGATCAGGCACTTCACCAGGAAGATGACCGCGCCCAGAACGGCGGCGGCGCCCACGGTCGCGGGCTCGCCCCAGGGGACGAAGATCGCGCAGAACCAGGCGACAACCAGGACCTGCTTCATGGACATGGCGAGCTTGGCCATCGCAAGCGACGGGCCGGAAAGCTCGGCGAGCGGACCTTCCTGAAGCTCCTGCTCGGCCTCGGCCTGATCAAACGGCAACTTGCCGAGTTCCATGTAGCAGGCGATCGCAAAGGCGATGCCGGCGAGGATCACGGCGACCGGCGCGTCGATGGCGCCCGTCATGATGTGCTGACCCATGGTGGCGATGTCGGTGGAACCGCACACCAGGGCGGCGGCAAACAGTGCCAGCAGCATGGACGGCTCGATGAGCACGCTCATGAGCAGCTCGCGGACGCCGCCGATACCGGCGTAGGCGTTGGACGAATCCACACCGCAGAGGGCGAAGAAGAAACGGGCGAGCGCCAGGCTGTACATGATGGTGATGGCGTCACCAAAGACCGGGATGGGGCTTTGTGCCGTAAAGAGCGGCAGACCCATCGCGAGCATAAAGGCGACGGCGAAGAACAGCGGCGGCATGATGCGCAGCGCAAAGCTCGCATCCTCGCTCTGGGACTCGGGGCGCGCAAAGAGCTTGGCCAGGTCGCGGTAGTCCTGCATGATGCTGGGGCCACGACGGTTGTGCATCTTGGCGCGGATCACGCGGCCGAGACCGGAGAAGAACGGTGCGACGGCCATGACGACCACGCCCTGCAGAACGGCAAGTACGATGTTGTTCATGCTCTCCCCTCCTTAACCCATTTGCACGGCGAGCACGAGGAACACCACGAGTGCCGCGACGATGTAGCAGATATAGATGCTGTAGTTGCCGCCCTCGAGCTTAGTCGCGAGGTCGGCGAGCTTCTCGACACCCTTATGCGGGGCATCGACGAGAACCTTGTCGGGTACAGGCTCCACAGCCTCGGCCACACCGGTGAGCTTCTGGAAGAAGTGCGCGATGGACCAGCAGACGGCCGTGCAGCGGTCGCGCAGCGTGTAGAGCGGCTGCATAAACCAGGACACCTCGGAAGCAAAGGTCGTGGCCACGACGGGCATATGCTCGTTGGGAGCATAGCCACATGCCCACGGCTGGGACTTCTGCACTTTGCCGACGGTCTTGAGCTTGCGATAACCGCAGGCAAGGCCGACAAGCACCACAAGCGCAATGGCGATCGCGGGCGTGGAGGTGGCAGCGCCGGAGTACTGGTTCATGAGCTCCATGCCCTCGGCGGCAAACACGCCACCGTACGGATGCAGCACGGACGCGGCGACATCGACCAGCACGGGAGCGATCACGGGAGCGCCAATGCCCAGCACGACGCAGATGGCCGCGAGCAGGCCCTGCGCAAACACCATGGGGGCGGGAACCTCCTTGGCATTGGCCGCGGCCTCGGAGCGGGGCGCGGAGGCAAAGGAGACGCCATAGGCCTTGACGAAGCACGTGACAGCCAGCGCACCGGTAATGGCCAGCGCGACGGCAGCGAACACAGCCACGATCATGACGGCCTTGTCGCCCTGCATGGCGGCGTTAAAGAGCGACTGGTAGGTAAACCACTCGGACACAAAGCCGTTGAAGGGCGGGATGGCCGAGATGGCAAGCGCGCCAATAAGGAAGCAGATGGCCGTAGCCGGCATACGACGGAACAGGCCGCCCATCTTCTCCATATTGCGCGCACCCGTGGAGTACAGCAGCGCACCGGCGCCCAAGAACAGCTCGCCCTTAAACATCGCGTGGTTAAACGTGTGGTAGAGGGCGGCCATCAGAGCCAGGACGGCGATGCCGACCGAGTTGAGTGCCATGGCGGCCATGGAAGCGCCGACGCCGAGCAGAATGATGCCGATGTTCTCGACGGAGTGATAGGCCAGCAGGCGCTTGATGTCATGCTCCTGCAGGGCGAATGCCACGCCGAGGACCGACGAGACCGCACCGAAGACCATAACCATAAGACCCCACCAGACCTGAACGCCCGAGGCGGAGAGCAGGTCGAGGCCCACCTTGAGGATGCCGAAGATACCGATCTTGATCATGCCGCCGGACATGAGGGCCGACACGTTGGACGGCGCCTCGGGATGTGCCTTGGGCAGCCAGCCGTGCAGCGGGATGATACCGGCCTTGGCGCCAAAGCCAAAGAAGGCGAGCACGAAGCACACGGATGCGACAGCGGGGCTAAACTGCGTAGCGCGGAAATCCGCAAAGGCAAACGAGCCACCGGCGAAGTTGGTCATGGTGAGGAAGCTCGCCATGATGAGCACAAAACCCACGTGCGCGATCACAAAGTAGAGCCAACCGCCATGGATGGAGTTCTCGTTCTCCTCGATCACGACCAAGAAGTACGAGGTCAGCGACATGAGCTCAAAGGCGACCAGGAACCAAAACACGTTGTCGGCGGTGATGACGAGCATCATGGACGCCACGAAGGTGTTAAAGAAGAAGCCGGCGCGGCCCTTTTTGCCCGGGTACTCATCAAAGTAGTTGAGACCGTAGATCGAACCGGCAAACGCGAGCACCGAGATGAGCGCCACGAACAGGCCGGACAGCTGATTGAGCAGCAGCTGGAAATGGGCAAACGGGAAGAACACGATGGTGTCGACCGACGTGACATCGCCCAGCACGGCCTGGATACCGGCCACAAACGAAAGCACCGCGGCGACGGCGCCGATAAGGCAGCCGGCGGTCTTGGCGGCGTTATCGGCCTTGATCAGCAGAACCGAGGCGAGCGCACCGATGCACGAGACGGCAAGCGATGCGATAAACAGCGTCATGCTATCCATTGTTTACGCTCCCTTCTGCTTTCTCGGACAGGCCCTGGGCCACAGCGGTAACGTCGACGACCGGACCGTTTTCGATCGAGCGCAGGCGCTTGGCCTCGTCGAGCTCGCGATCGGCCGCGCCGCCCATGACGGTCAGCGCCTTGGTGGGGCACGCCGCCACACAATGCGGGCCGTCCGGATCGAAGGCGCACAGGTCGCACTTGATAGCGCAGGTGTACTGGCCGGGAGCCCACGTAAGCAGGCTGCTCAGGGACTTAGGATACGAAGGCGTCGGGTCGCACATGCCTGCGACACCGGCGATAGACGTGCCATCGGGATGGATGGCTCCGAAGGGGCACGCGATGGCGCACAGCCTGCACCCGATGCACTCCTGCTCCTTGACGTGGATGCGATCGCCATCGTGCTCGATGGCATTCACCGGGCAAACCTCGGCGCAGGGGGCACCCTCGCAATGGTGGCAGGCAAGGGCGGCCGAAATACCGCCGGTCTTCACGAGCGCCAGGCGCGGCGTATCCTGAAGACCCTGCATCCGGTGGGCGTCGGCACAGGCGGACTGGCATGTTCCGCAGCCGATGCACCTCTCCGGGTTGATGTCGATGAAGCGGTTCATCCCCACTTCCTTTCAAAATAACGGGCCGGGCTCCCGAACGTACGGGACGCCCGGCCCAAATAGCCAACGAGAACGTGACTACACGATTTGGTTCACGTGCGTCTCGTCGTCGAACTTGGCGGCGCCGGGCTCAACGTCCTGGGGAGCGGCGGCGTCCACCAGAGCCTGCTTGAGCTCGGTGTACTGACGCTCGACCTCGCCCTCGGCCCAGACCTGGTCGGCGATAGCGTCGACCTGGCAGGCGGAGAACTTGTCCTCGGGCGTATGCGAGACCGGGTCGACCTTGTGCATGGTCAGCTCGTTGCACTTGCCGATCCACCACTGGTAGGTCATGTAGACCGTGCCCTTATTGATGCGATCGCTTATGTCGGCGCGGCTATATACCTGGCCACGGCGGCTGTGGACCGAGACGATGTCGCCATTCTTGATGCCGCGTGCCTGGGCGTCCGCGGGATTCATGCGGACAAAGCCGGGCTCGTCGGCAAGTAGCGCCAGCGTCTTGCAGTTGCCGGTCATCGAGCGGCAGCTGTAGTGGCCGACCTCGCGGACGGTGCACAGGATGAGCGGGTACTCATCGTCGGGAAGCTCGGAGGGCGCCTCCCAGTCGTGCGCCATCAGGTTGGCGCGGCCGTCCTTGGTGGTGAACTTGCCACCAGCGAACATGTCGGGCGTACCGTGGTCGTTCACATCGGTGCTCTTGACCGGCCACTGGGCGTAGCCGCCCTCGGGAGCCATCTTCTCGTAGGTCGCGCCCACAAAGTTGGGGCACAGGCTAATGCACTCGTTCCAGATCTGCTCGGTGTTGTCGTAGTGCATGGGATAGCCCATGCGCGTAGACAGGTCCGCGAAGATCTCCCAGTCGTGACGGCACTCGCCCTTGGGCGGAACAGCCGCGTCAAAGTGCTGGAAGCTACGGTCGGATGCGGTAAAGACACCCTCGTGCTCGCCCCAAGAGGTAGCGGGCAGGATGACGTCGGCGAGCATGGTCGTCTGCGTCATAAAGATGTCCTGGCAAATGAACAGATCCAGCTCGGAGAGCGTCTTGCGCATACCGGCCGAATCGGGCTCGGTCTGCACCGGGTCCTCGCCGTAGTTGTAGAAGCAGTGCACCTTGCCCTCGTCGACCAGGTGGCCCAGGTCGGTGAGCTTGTAGCCCTCCTCGAGCGGGAGCTTTTCCTCGGGCACGCCCCAAGCCTTGGCAAACTTGGCACGCACTGCCGGGTCGGTGACCTTCTGGTAGCCAGGGTACAGGTTGGGCAGCATGCCCATATCGCAGGAGCCCTGGACGTTATTCTGACCACGCACGGGCGCGAGACCGGAATTGGGTTTGCCGATCTGGCCGGCAACGCAGGCGATGGAGGCGATGGTGTGCACCGTCTTCAGGTTCTGCTTCTGCTGGCATACGCCCATGCCCCAGCCAATGATGGCAGAGGGCTTCGCCGTGGCGTACATCTCGGCAGCTTGGTGGATCAGCGCGGGCTCGACACCCGTGATGTCCTGTACGGATTCGGGAGTGTAGTTCTTGATGGTCTCCCACCATTCGTCAAAGCCGTTCGTGTGTTCGGCGACGAATTCCTTGTCGTAGAGGCCATCGTTGACCAAGCAGTTGGCAAAGGCGTTGAGGAACGCGACGTTGCAACCGTTCTTGATCGGAAGGTAGAGATCGGCGATACGCGCGGTTTCGATATGGCGCGGGTCGGCGACGATGATCTTGCAACCCTTTTCTTTGGCTCGCACGATACGCCTTGCGACGATGGGGTGCGAATCGGCAGGGTTATAGCCGAAGAGGAAAATGCAGCCCGCATCCTCCATACCGGGGATGGAGCATGACATGCAACCTGAACCAACCGTGTCCATCAGACCGAGGACAGTAGGGCCGTGTCAAGTACGGGCGCAGTTGTCCACGCTGTGGGTGCCGATGCACGCACGCGTAAACTTCTGCATGACGTAGTTCGCCTCATTGCCGCCGCCTCGCGAAGAGCCGGTGGTCATGACAGCGTTAGGACCATATTCGTCAATTATGGCCTGCATCTTAGATGCGGTGAAATCCAGTGCCTCGTCCCAGCTTACGCGCTCAAGATCCGCGCCCTTAGTGCGGCGGATCATCGGGTGCAGTACGCGAGGAGTCAAGATCTTGGTGTCGTTGATGAAGTCGTAGCCGCTCATGCCCTTAAGGCACAGCTCGCTCTGATTGGTGATGCCGTTGAGCGGTTCGGTACCCACGACCTGGCCGTTTTGGACCAAGAGGTTAAACTGGCAACCGGCGCCGCAGTACGGGCAAATCACTTTATGCTTCTCCATGACACCCTCCTTCCTTTCTCTGCTACCGAGTAATCGGTACGTATATGACAATCGTTGGGCTTGTATGGCCGCCCGTCTACGCCTCGTTTTCGATGGTGGCGCGGGCACGCTCGGCAGTCAGTTCTGCCAGGCGCTCCTCGTCTACCAGGGTGAGGCCCTTGGTCGGGCACGCCTCGGCACACGCCGGACCGCCGGGACGGTCCACGCACAGGTCGCACTTGAGCACGAAGCTCTTAGTCTGCGAACCCACGCGCACGTCGCCCATCAAGACGGGGACCTGCGTGGTCGCCACGCTCACGGCGCCAAAGGGGCATGCCATGACGCAGCTCTTGCAGCCGATGCAGTTGTCCTCGTTGACGCCGATGCGATGGTTCTTTGGATCAAAGAACAAGGCGCCCGTGGGGCAGGCCTTGGCGCACGGAGCGTCCTCGCAGTGGTGACATGCCACCGGCGCGGAAATCTCGTAGGTGCGCGTTACGCGCAAGCGAGGTGCGGCGATGTTGCCGGGAATATCGTGTGCCTCGATGCACGCCGCCATACAGGTTTGGCACCCAATGCAGCGTGAAGAATCAGCCACGACTCGTTTATTGCCCATGTTGTTCACTCCCTCCTGAATCCCATGCCGGAGAGACCCTGTCGACGTTGCTCCAAGCCGCCCGTGGCCTGGCATCGACATATCGAATGCATGCGGCGAAACAGGCACTTCGATAGAATTCCTCCAACGATATACAGGTTAAATATACGCAGTTGCAGGGGGCAAACTTGAGCATAGGCCCTGCAATACGGGTGTATTGCAGGGGTTTTGGCAGGTTGGAATTATTCTCTAGAAGCTATAAAGGTGAGTGTATTACATGCGTACGCCTCAGAGATTTTTACGCGCTCTCATTTTAGATGTACTACGCTTGTATTCAAGTTAATGGTTATTTACTTGAGCGAAATAAAGTAATCGTTATAAGATGCTCAAGTATCGGCACATGCCGCATTTGACCGACTATATTGCACGCTCATTAAGGGGGCCAGTGATGTCATCGACTCAAAAACGAGCCATCCTGCAGGTGCGCATTCGCGAGGAAGACAAGCAGCATGCCGAACATCTCTACGACGCCATGGGCACATCGCTCGCCGAGGCCGTCCGTCTATTTGTCGCGCAGAGCATTTTGATGCGCAAGCTCCCCTTTCAGCCGGTCGCCGTGCGCTCAAAGGACGGCACCGCCGCCTATGGATCGCTCAAAGCATACGGTGACCCCAATTGCCGCTCCGAGGAGCGCAATGCCTGGATTGAGTACCTCGCTACAGAAAGCGACGATTCGATTTTGGGTCCCGAGGAAGTAGATATCCATGAGTAGCACCATCATCGACGAGACCGTCATCCTTCGCTATCTGCTCGACGACGACGAGGTCCTGTCACCGCGCGCCGCCAAGGTCATCGCCACGCGCACCGCTCGTGTCTATCCCGAAATCATCACGCGCGTCGTGGTCACGCTGCGCGACGTCTATAAGGTTCCCCGCGTTGAGATTGCTGCGGCCATGAAAAGGCTGCTCGATGACGTCATGGTCGACGAGCCCACCGTTGTCGCCCTTGCCGTCAAGCTCTTTGGCAAGACCCATATGGACTTTACCGACTGCCTCCTCGCAGCCCGAACCGCCATCTACAACGATGATGTCGTGAGCTTTGGCAAGCCCATCATCCAAGGCATGATCGATTACCGCCGCAAGCGCCAAACCGCAGCCGAAACCCGCGACCGCGCCGCCGAAGCCCGCAGCCGAAGCACCGACTCCACCATCGACAAGCTCCGCCACCACGGTCGCCACTAACCGACAGACAACGGCATCGCCCGCCCCTCAGCCCCATCCCCTCCTAAGTTGCGGTGAAATACGGACTGTTTCATGCCTTTAAAGGCCTCGATAGTCCGTATTTCACCGCAACTTATTGAAGGTTGGCTGCGAACGATTTCGCTATCGGGAGTCGACGTAGGGTTTTGTTGTCGGAATGCCGTAGCCGCGCATCATGGCACCGAACGATTCCACGTCGTAGGTGTCCGAGAGTTTGAAATGAATGACATTGTGGCCCATGGCGCGAAGGTTCGCGTCGCGCATGAGGGCCGCTCGATACGTTTTTGCCGCCGCCCGCTCTGGATCATTTTGAGCCTCGTCTTCAAACTTGCCTAGCCCATGCAGCTCTGCCAGCGTCCATGAGCCGTCTGGCATCTGCCAGCCATAATCTGCTAGATAATAGCCAGCGTTTCCCGGTCGCGTTATCTCAACTTGAAGCTCGGGCGCGGCAACCCCAGCGAGAATCATCGCTGCTCTCGCCTCAGACTCGCCGCCATTGTCTGACCTGCCGTCCATATACTCAAAAACGTCAAAAGCACGCGCGATGCCATGCAACCCTCGGCAATTTGCCTGCGCGTATGCTCGCAGTTCTTCGCGTTCGACATCGTACTCACGGGCCAAGCCATCGACATAGCCCAGCGCATAGCGAAAGGCGCTCGTTCGAGCGATATCAACAACCGTTCGACACGGATCCGTCAGTGTAAACAGACCTAGCCGCCACACTTCGCCCGCCCGCCAGCGCTTGTATTCAACGAACTCATACGTATCACGCCTTGTAGACCGTGGCAGCAGTACTTGCACTTTATCCAGAAGCGTATACGCCGAGCCGATGCCGTAGAGCAGCGCTGCCGTCGATCCGCAAAACACAGCATCCGGTTCAACGACCGCAATAGCGGATGCCAGCTGAAAGATGCGATCTTCAACCCCAAGATTATTCCAATAGACCGGATCCGCATACACATGGTTGTAAAGACGAAGCATGAGCTCTTCCTGCATAAGCTCGCGCGCACGGCGTTCATCCCAAGGATCAATTGTTATAAGCAGCTGTCCATCTTGATGAATTCCAACGGCCGAGAATAGCATTCTTGCATATGACTGCGGAAAATGTTTGCCTTTATCGAGCATGGCCAACCCCATAACCATCACGGCGGAGAGAATACCATTACGCTATCGCATGCCTCCGTCCGCAGGCCTTGCCAAAAGCTGACCAAAAACTTGACGCCGCAGGTCAGAGCTTCAAAAAATAATTCCACTCTCGGTAGACGGTCGCTACGACCCTCCCAACGGCATCAAAATCCAACCTTACAAATAGTTGCGGTGAAATACGGACTACATGGGCCATAAAAGCCGAAAAACAGTCCGTATTTCACCGCAACTTAGGAGGGGATGTGGGGTCCCCGGCATGTATATGAAAACAGCTCTGGTCCCAAAAGGAGCCAGAGCCGTTCGTCTATCTTATGGAGCGGGCGACGGGAATCGAACCCGCGTCATCAGCTTGGAAGGCTGGGGTTCTACCATTGAACTACGCCCGCAAGATATGGTCGGGACGACAGGATTTGAACCTGCGACATCCTGCTCCCAAAGCAGGCGCGCTACCAAACTGCGCCACGTCCCGAAGGTGTTGAGCAGCTAAGGTCTAAACCTTGCGTGTCCCAAAGCGAAGGAAATTATAGGGGAGACTCCCCGCCTGTGCAAGCGCAGAAACCCTAGCTCCTCGAATGTGCGACAAAACGACTATGGAGCAGACCGATCACAAAGGCAACCACGGCAACCGGCGCCCACGCGGCACCGATATCTGCCAGTGGCAGCGCATCAAACGGTAGCCACGCGCCCGCAAAGAACGCGTCGCGAACCGAGGTGATCACGCTCTGCACCGCGACAACGCCGCCGACCCAGACCCATACCTGCGAATGCGCGTCGCAAAAGCCGTGCACCAGGCCCATAAGTACCAGCACGATGGCAACGGGATACAGGGCATTGAGCATAGGCACCGAGAACATGAGGATCACGTCGAGACCCACGTTGGAGAGCACGCACGAAAACGCTGCGAACACAAAGGCGAGAATCGCGAAGGGTCGGCGCATGGCCTCCTCGGAAGCCTCCGCTCCCCCTTCGACCACATACGTCTCGCAGAAGTAGCGTGAGCAGCAGCTGATAAGGCCGATGCACACGTTCATGCAAGCGAGGAAGAAAATCGCAAAGACGACAACCGTGCCAGCAAGACCAAAGTGCATAGAGGCAGAACGCGCAAGAATCGCGGCGCCGTTGGTGGCATCGGGCATAACCGTGCCGAGTTGCATTCCGGCAAGCGCCAGGCCGCAGTAGATGATGGCCATGAGCACGCCGGCGATCACACCGGAACGCGAAATCTCGAAGGCCACGCGCTTGTCGTCGGTAACGCCCAGCTCGTGAATGGTCTCGGCGATGATAATGCCAAAGGCGAGCGACGCAAGCAGATCCATGGTCTGATAACCGGTCAAAAAGCCCTGCACGGTAGCACCGGCATTGTAGGGAGTCTGCGGCGCGGCAGCCGGTCCCAGCGGCGAGATCACGGCAGCACCCACGACCAGCACGATGAGCGCAATGAGCGCGGGGCCCGTAATGCGCCCGAGCACGCGCGTGATAACGCCCGGACGCAGCGTGAGCGCAAACGCGACGACAAAGAAGCCAACGGCAAACACCAGGCGAGCCGTGCCGAGCGAAACGCCCTCGGGCAGTAGCGGCACCAGCATCTCGAAGGCCGTAGAGCTTGTGCGCGGAATGGCCAGGCACGGGCCGATGGCCAAATACACCGCCGCAACGAAGAATTCGCCAAACTTAGGATGCACGCGCCCAGCCAGCTCGCGGGCCGTGCCGGCGAGCGCGACGGCGATAAATCCCATAACAGGCAGACCGATAGCGGCAATCAAAAAGCCGATCATGGCAAGCGGCGTGGCCGTGCCGGCCTGAAGTGCCAGCAATGGCGGAATGATGAGGTTACCGGCGCCAAAGAGCATCGAGAACAGCGCAATGCCGACGGTAACGACATGGTCGGAGCGCAGACCGCGCGGTGCGGATGAGGCCATAGGCACACCTTTCGGGTCGAAACAAAAACGGGACGGGCAAAAACACCCATCCCGCAAGTATAAACGGTCTAGCAGCTTTAGCAGGCTAAATCGCGCAAAGCGTCAATCGCGGTATCGACTTCCTCGTCCGTGTTGAAATACCCAAACGAGAAGCGAACGACACCCTGGCGCTCGGTCCCGAGCGCGCGGTGCATGAGCGGAGCGCAATGGGCGCCGGGGCGCGTCGCAATCCCCCACCCTTGCATGAGCGCGTCCGAGATCTCGGCAGAGTCGATATCACCCACGTTGAGTGAGACGATCGCCGAGCGCACGGGCTGGTCAAACGCACCGTAGAGCTTAATCCCCGGAATCTCGCGCACGCCAGCGAGAAAGCGATCAGCCAGCGCTCGCTCATGCGCCGCGATCGCCTCGACCCCGCCTTGCGCCTCGATAAAGTCGAGGCCGGCAGAAAGGCCCGCGATGCCGTGGCCGTTGAGCGTGCCCGCCTCAAGACGCGTGGGCCACTCAAGCGGCTGCAGCGCATCGAAGCTGTGCACGCCCGTGCCGCCCATGGCCCACGGCCACACGTCAATGCCCTCCGCCACGGCCAGCCCGCCGGTCCCCTGCGGACCCATGAGTCCCTTGTGGCCAGTAAAGCACACCACGTCGAGCCCCATGGCCTGCATATCGATATGCGCCGTGCCGGCAGACTGCGAGGCATCAACGATCACCAGCGCGCCGGCCGCATGGGCCATGGCGGCCACGCGCGCAATGTCGACCTCATTGCCGGTCACATTGGAGGCGTGCGTCACCACTACGGCACGCGTGTCAGGCGTCACCAGCCGCTCGAGCTCGTCGTAGTTGAGCGCGCCGCTCGCATCGCAGCCCGCATGCTCAACGGTCACGCCCCGCTCTACCGCCAGGCGGTTAAGCGGACGTAGCACGGAGTTGTGCTCGAGCACCGTCGTGACCACACGGTCGCCGGGGCACACCACCCCGTTGATGGCGGTGTTGAGCGCCGCGGTTGAGTTGGGCGTAAAGCACACATGGTCCGCCCTCGGACAACCTAAAAGGCGCGCGAGCTTGGCACGGCAACCGTGAATCGTACGAGCGGCATCGAGGGCGCCCGACGTGGCGCCGCGCCCGGCATTGCCGAGCGAGCACATCGCCTGCGTCACGGCATCGATGACCGTCTGCGGCTTGTGCATGGTCGTCGCCGCGTTATCCAGGTAGATCATCGCACGACCTCCCACATATCAATCACGGTATAGCCCTCGGTGGGAACGCCCGCCGCGGCAAGCTCGCTGCGCAGCAGCTCCTCATCGGCAGGCAACGCCTTCCACGCCAGACCGCAGCCGGCAGCGACCTCCCCGGGCACGGGAATCGTTCGCCCGGGAAGGCCGCGCTCGATGCACAGGGACTCGCAGCCCATGGCGGCCGCCGTGGTGGGAAACGTGATGACAAGCGCCGGGCGCTTCTCCCTCATGGCAACTCCAACCAATACGCTACGGGCGCACGACACGCACGGCCTGCTCCATCTTCTCCACGATCACGTACATGTTGGTGACCTCGCCCACCGCAAGCTGGTCCTTAATGCCAAAGTGGTCCAGGCAGGTACCGCAGGTGAGAATCTCGACACCCTGCTCCGCCAGCCCCTTCAGGTCATCGAGCACCGGCGAACCCTCGACGGTGAGCTTGGCGCCGCCGTTGTAGAACAGCATGGTCGCAGGCAGCTCCTCCTGCTGCGTCACGGCAAAGATAAACGCCTTCATGAGCTTGTGGCCCAACTCGTCGTCGCCACGGCCCATGCAATCGGTGTAGACGGAAATGACGAGCTTGCCCTTGCCGGCGTTGGCGTCGCAGAAGGCAGCGCCATCCTGCTCGGGATCGGCCACGGCAACGGCGCCAGAAGTCGCCACGGTCACGTGCCACTCGGCGTCAGAAACCTTCTCGACCGAGGCCGTGCAGCCCTTCTCCTGCGCCATCTTGGAGATGTTCTTGACGGCGGTCTCGTTATCGACCGAGGTCACCACGGCACCCTCGCCGTCAAGCTGTTTGAGTGCCTTAAGCGTCTTGACGACGGGCAGCGGGCAGGCATCGCCCATGGCATTGACTTCAATCTTGGTAGACATAGCAAAATCCTTTCGAAAGAACCGTTCTAGAGAACGGTAAACAGTTACATAAACGTGCGGGCTAGCGAACAACGCGAACGGCAGGACCGCCCGGCACCGGCTCGCACACGCGACCGACGGCGGCGGCGATACGTCCTTCGGCATGCAAACGGCGCGCAAGCTCATCCACATCCGCCGCGGGCGCCGCGATGAGCAAACCACCCGAGGTCTGCGGATCGTACAGCGCATCCAACATGCCCGGCTCCAGCTCATCGTCAACCGTCACGCGCGGGCCAAAGAAGTCCTGGTTGCGGTAGGAGCCCGCGGGGATAATGCCCAGACGCGCCATGTCGAGCACCTGGTCAAAGAGCGGCACCGCCCCCGACGCAAGCTCAATCTGCACGCCCGAGCCCTCGGCCATCTCGCACGCATGCCCGATCAGGCCAAAGCCCGTGATGTCGGTGCAGCCGTGAAGCTCAAGTCCCTCGGCCAGACGAATCGGAGCCTCGTTGAGGGTGCGCATCGAGTCAAACATGGCTGCGGCCTCGTCCCGCTCGATGAGCTCGCCCTTAATGGCCGTGGTGATGATGCCCGAGCCAACCGCCTTGGTCAGCAGTAACGCATCGCCCACGCGCGCGCCGCTGTTGGCGAGCATGCGGTCGAGCGCGACAAACCCGCTCACGGACAGGCCGTACTTGGGCTCGTCGTCGTTGATGGTGTGACCGCCCGCGATGGAGCAACCCGCCTCGACGCACTTGTCGGCGCCGCCCGCCAGAATCTGACCGGCAACCTCAACGCCCAGACAGCTCGGGATGCACAGCAAGTTCATGGCATGGCTCGGCCGCCCGCCCATGGCGTAGATGTCCGACAGCGAGTTTGCCGCGGCGATCTGGCCAAACAAAAACGGGTCGTCGACCATCGGTGGGAAGAAGTCGATGGACTGCACGAGACCCAAGTTATCGCCAACGCGAAAGACGCTCGCATCGTCGGAGGTATCGAACCCCACGAGCAAGTTGTCGTTATGCACATTGGGTAAATCGCCCAGGACCTGGGCGAGGGCTCCAGGAGCCAACTTAGCGGCTCAACCGCTCGCGGCAGTCATAGACGTGAGCTTAATCTGATCGTCAGCCATCGATACCTCCTCTCATCGGTCAATCATTTTCTCCCAGTATACGCATGAATGCGAGCCTGCGGCGGATGCATTAATTGAGCGCCTGTGCGCGAATCGCCGCGCCGATGGCACCGGCAAAGCGAGCCTGGGGCGAGGTGGTCACCGGCGACCCCAGCAGCTCGCCCAACCGCTCCACCACGAAGGCGTTCTCGCACAGGCCACCGGTCAGGTAGTACGGGGCGCCCGCGGCCTGCCCGGCCATGGTCGCCACGCGCGAGACCACGCTGTCGATCACGCCACGCGCAATGTTCTCGCGCGGCTCACCGCGACCGATCAGGCTGATAACCTCGCTTTCGGCAAACACCGTGCACATGCTGCTGATCTTGGTGGGCTCGCCGGAACGCGCCAGGTCAGCCATCTGCTGCTGGGAAATGCCTAGGCGATCGGCCATGATCTCCAAAAAGCGCCCCGTGCCGGCGGCGCACTTGTCGTTCATGGCAAACTTGGCCACGCGGCCACTTTTAAGCTGAATGACCTTGGTGTCCTGGCCGCCTACGTCAATCACCGTGCCGTGATCGCCAAACAGGCGCACGGCACCGGTACCGTGGCAGGTGATCTCGGTCACGACCTTGTGCGCATAGGGCACGGCGACACGACCGTAGCCGGTCGCGACCACACGCACATCGTCGGCTGCCACGTCATAGCCGGCCGCTGCCAGCGCCTCGCGCAGCCGCTCGGAAGCATCGACCGAGGAGAACCCGGTTGGCTGCACGCACGTCCACGCCACCGAACCCTCCCCGTCGACCACAGCAGCCTTAGCCGCCGTAGACCCGATATCGATCCCGATCCCTATCATGGCTCTCTCCCAATCTAAACATCAAAGACAGCTGCGCGTTCAGGCGCCTTAGCTCTAGGTTTCTCAGGTGCCGGAGATTGCCCCGAAAGAGGAGCGCAGCGTACTTTGGGTACGCAAGCGACGGTTTGAGGAGCAAGATCCGGTGCCTGAGGAAGCTAGAGGGTTTCGATGAAGGCGGCGATGCGAGTCTCGATCTGGCCCATGTCACCGTTGCTGTAGTCGGTCTCGATCTTCATATACGGAATACCCACACCCTCGACAGCCCCCTGCATGCGCGCGCTCTCAACGTTGAAGGTGTGGCAGGCCTGTAGCACGCTCTCTACCACGCCATCGACATGGTACTTCTCGCACATGGCCAGCGTATTTTCCATACGGCCGTCGTTGGGCGTCATGACCGAGCAGTTGATGTCCAGGTAACGGTCGGCGATGGCGCGCAGGATATCGGGAGCCTCCGGGTCGATCATCATGGCCGCCGTGCGCTCACCCGAGCAGTCGTCCATGCACACGACCACACCGCCGTTGGACTCGATGGTGCGACCGATCTTGTTGATTACGCCACCCACTGGGCAGCCGGTGATCAGAATGCGCTTGGCATCCGCCGCGACCGGGCGCTCGCCCGCGTCGTAGGCCTCGCGCAGCTTGACAATCTTTTGCTCCAGCTGCTGCGCATAGGCCTCGATATCAAAGCTGAACGTGCCGGCAAACATGGTGCTCATCAGGTCGACGCCGCTCATGGCCGCCGGCTGGTTGGCCTGCAGCGCAAACATCTCGAGCTGGGCCGCACGCAAGCGGTTGCGACGACGGACGGCAGCGCGCAGGTCATCGTCGGTAATCGTGATGCCGTAGAAGTTCTCGAGCTCCTCCTTGAGCAGGCAGCACTCCTCGTACCAGCCTTCACGCTCGTAGGCGCGATCGCGACCCTGCGGAAGATGCAGAATGTGCGTGCGCTTGAGCTCGTTGAGTAGCTCGTACATCTTCTTCTTGCCGTCGCAGGTGGTCTCACCGATGATCATGTCGCTAAAGTACGTAAACGGGCACTTTTGCGAATAGGCAAAACCATACGTCGACTTGATGAGCGGACACAGATTTGCCGGCAGCACCTTCTCGGCCTCGGGAATCACCTCATCGGACGTACCGCAAAGGGCCACGCTCGAGGCGCCCGCGGCATCGATAATCTCGAGCGGCGTATAGCTGCACAAAAAGCCGACCAGACGATTGCCCGCCTGCTTGTAATCCTTGACACGAATAAACGCCGCCTTGCGCTGCTCGTTGAACTCCTCAAACGTGGATGGCAACGGCTGCTCCATATTTTCCGACATATAACTCCTTAACAAACCTTTTGACCAACCAAGGAAACGGCTTTCCCAGGTGCCCGAGGTTGCCGTGAAAGAGAAGCGCCGCGTACTTTGGTACGCAAACGATGGTTTGAACGGCAAGATCGGGTGCCTGGGGAAGCCGCCGGGACGGATACCCCTAAATGGTTTCCAAGAAAGCCTCAATCCTGGTTTGCAGTTGGCCTGCATCCTCGCCGGCGTAGTCGGTCGTGATGTGCATAAACGGAATGCCGGCCTCCTCGGCAGCCTTCTCCACGGCAAACGACTCCATCTCGTAGAGCGTGCAGAACTGCAGGGCCACGTCGACGATGCCGTCGGCATGCAAGTCCTTGGCCATCTGGACAATGTCCTTCATACGCTGATCGTTGGGCGTAAAGACGGCGCAGTTAATCTTAAAGTAGCGCTCGGCGATGGCGTCGAGCATCTCGTCGACCGTCTCACCGGACTCGTCGACCAGGTCCTTGTAGTAGCGCGAGCCCGTGCAGGACTCCTCGCCTACCACAACGCCGCCGGCCTTCTCGATGAGGTTGAACAGCTTCCAGTTGGGCACGGCCATGGGCGTGCCGGTGTACAGGATGCGCTTGGTCCCCTTGGGCGCCACGCCCTCGCCGGCCTCAACGCGCTGCTCGCACTCGGCGGCCATCTCGTTGATGGCTCCGGTCAGACGCGGCGTGTCGTCCATAAAGGCGGCCTGAACGGTCAGCAGGCTGTCGAGACCGCTGATGGGCGCCGGATCGGCAGCGCGCGTGGCAGCGAGGCGCTGCAGGGCGCGACGCTTCTCGTTGACGGCGTGGATGGCAGCCTTCAGGCGCTCGGGCGTAATCTTGACGCCGCACTCTTCCTCGATCTTGGCGGCAAGCTTTTTAACCTCGGCCTTCCAGGTCACGAGCGTCGACTCGTCGTGCACGTTGGGAATATCCATGACGTACATGTTCTTTTGCGTGGCAAAGAACTCGTAGGCCTTCTTCTTGCCATCGCAGGTGTTCTCGCCCACCACCAAGTCACTCGACTCAATGTAGGGGCAGACCTCGCCCAGCTTAAAGCCGACAAAGCTCTTGATGAGCGGGCAGGTGTTGCGCGGCAGATGCTCCTCGACCTTGTCGGTCGCCCAGTCGGCACCCGAGCACAGACCAACGGGAATGCCGTCACAGGCAAGTACGATCTCCTCGGGCACGTACACACAGAACGAACCGACGATCTTGGTGGCCTCGCCGACCTCCTTCTTGTCGAGCATCTCCTTAATACGGCCGCTGTGGATGTTGGTGGCGACAAAATCCAGGTAGGACGTGGACTTGGGGCGATTGTTCTGCGTCAGGAACATATCGCCGTACATCTGGCCCACAGCGCCCAGCAGCATGTCGTGGTCGGCAAGATTCATGCCGAGGCTCTCCCACATCGGATGGAAATCAAATTCTTCAGCCATGACGGTTCCCCTCTCGAACCAAAAATGAATAGCTACGGTATTTCTGCACGGTGGGTGGCGAAAACCCAGCCGTGCTCAAACCCGGAATTTTGGGGAACCCGCTTTGCGGTCGATTATTTAGTTGTGCGTCGTCTCTCCCGGAGCCGTGAACATACCTGCTCATATGCGGCTCCGAGCCATATACAGGGCGCGCGCGGCAACGCGGCGAATGTATGTCGTCTGCGGCATGTGCGCACCCTCCTTTACAAGTTAAGGTCAACTATATCAACGGTCATCGACCATGCGAACACCGTTGACATTCGTACGACAGCGTCGTGTTCCGTCGTTTAATAAATTATTATCTTGATTGATAAGAGTTTGTCATCCATCATTCGGCGAGCGGCAAGACAAAGCCGCCGAGGCTTATATCCCCGACGGCATTACCCAGCGCTATCGACAAACCAAATGGATCTTACTCGCATCGAAGTGCATGCGCAGCGTCTCGCCTGCTTGCGGCAGCTCGCCGACAGGCACGCCCACCTTGTTGACCTTCCACTGCAGGCGCGTGGGCGCATCGGCACGCGGCACGTCCAGCAGCACCAGCCGCTCAAAGCGCGAATCGCTCACACGTGCCACGTGCAAATCGTAGCTGTTACGGCCCCGCCCCGTGCGATTGTCAACATGGAAGTAGCTTGCGCGAATGCCCAGGTACGCCACAGTATCGGGAACCTCGCGACCCACGTTAAAGGTCATGCCCCAGTCGAGGGCCTCAACTTCTTCGTCGCCGATCTTGCGCGCCCGGCTTGTGTTCTTGCAGCCCGTCAGGCGCAGCGCCGCCAGCGTCTGCGGACGGCGGACCACGTCCTCGACGGAGCCGATCTCCTCAACATGCCCGTCGTGCATCACGCAGATGCGCTGGCACAGGCGGCACGCTTCGTCGATGTCGTGGCTCACGTAGAGCACGGTGCGGTTGCATACATCGAACAGGTCGAGCATGTTTTGCTCAAGCGCGCTCTTGAGATACGCATCGAGCGCGCTCATGGGCTCGTCGAACATAAAAATGCCCGGATGCGCCGCCACCATACGGGCAAGCGCCACGCGTTGCTGCTGACCGCCCGAGAGGCGCGCGGGATAGCGGTCGGCAAAATCGGCTAGGCCAAAGATGCCCAGGTAGCGCTCGGCAAGTTTTTTACGCGCCGCGGCGTCGCCCGCGTCCTTTACGCCGGCACATACGTTATCGGCCACCGTCATGTTGGGAAACAGCTGATAGTTTTGAAACAACAGGGCGCATTTTCGCTCCTGGGGTGACAGGTTGATGCCAGCCGCCGAGTCAAAAAAGGTCACGCCGTTGACGACGATCTTGCCCTCGTCGGGCGTCTCCACGCCGGCAATGCAGCGCAGCGTGCAGCTCTTGCCGCAGCCCGAGGCACCAAGCAGCGCCACACGCTCCTCGCCGGCCTCAAGCTGCATATCGAGCATAAACCCCGGATAGCGCTTTTTTATGTCCAGAACGAGTGACATGGCCTATCGACCTCCCTGCATAGCGGGCTCATCGCGCATGAGCTCGGCCAGTGCCTCGCGATCGATACGCAAGGCATCACCGCCCGCCGGGTCGAGTGAATCGCCCTGTCCGGCGAGATCTTTGGCCTGCTTACGTTCCGCACGGGAAAGGCCACGCTCGCGGTATTTTTGCGAATGCGCCGTGTACATGTTGATGAACAGGATGACTAGGAAGCTGAACGCTATTACGACCACGACCCAAAAGAGGGCCACCGACGTATTGCCGCCCATCCATTCAAAGTAAATCGCAATGGGAATGGTCTGCGTAATACCGGCATAGTTGCCCGCAAAGAACAGGGTGCAGCCAAACTCGCCCATGGCGCGGGCAAAGGCGAGCACCGTGCCGGCGGCAATCGAGGGCCAGCCGAGCGGCATCATGAGTTTGGTGAAGATGCGTCGCTCGGACCAGCCCAGCGTGCGCGCCGCATCGAGCATTTGCGTGTCGAGGCTCTCAAAGGCGCCGAGCGCCGTACGGTAGACCAGGGGAAACGATACCACCACGGCAGAGATCACCGCCGCCGGCCACGTAAAGACAATCGAGACGCCGTGCGCGATAAGCCACTGGCCCACCCCGGTCGAGCGGCCAAACAGCATAAGGAGCAGAAAGCCGCAGACCGTGGGCGGCAACACCATGGGGATGGTAAAGACCGAGTCGAGCAGGCCCTTGATGCGACTCGAGGTGCCCATGGTCTTCCACGCGGCAAACAGGCCCAGCGCAAAGGAGATCAGCAGGGCAAGGCCGCTCGTTTTAATGGACACCCAAAACGGTCGGTAGTCGATGCCGCCCAATAAGGAGGCCAGAGAGGTCAAGGGCCCCTGCTCATCCCGCAACACGACAGACGATGCTTCTACCATTTGAGCGCTATCAAGCCAACGCGCGCCGCCTTTGGCATCACCCGAGGCTGATGCAATCACCACATAGCGGCCCCCATCCGCACCGCGCTCGTCAAAGCCATAGGTATACCCGCCGGCATCAAACGTTGTTTCCGCCGTGACATACCAAGGAAGATCCACGTCCCCTAGCTGCGCACCTCCCATACAGTTTGCGCTGTCGAGCTCACAGACGAGGGCCTTGAGACCCGATACGCACTCGTTGTTCTGCGGATCCAATCCATACCTCTCGATCGCCTTGGGCGATATCCACACCACAACGCGATCGGCAGCAGGCGCCACTACAAGGTCCACGTCCTCGTCAACGGGAAACCGGTAGCCCTCAGGCTGGCCCTCCATGGCACGAGCGGTCCCCTTGGCCAACCGCTCAAAACCCTCGATCCCATAGGAAAGCCCATGAGCAGTCGCAGCAACCTGGGCCCCGTCCTCAGCGTCCCCAGCAAACGCAAATCCCGGCACCCAGCAAAGCGCGAAGGTCAAAGCACAGGCGACAAGGATGCGGAATCTATTAAGCACGAAAAGCTCCAAGCGAATATAAGGACGGAGTGAGACACAAAACGATGGAATTATCGCGCCAAGCCGCACTACGCGGAAAGCTCAAAGCCGTACTTGGCCCAAATCTTCTGAGCCTTCTTGTTGGTCAGGCAAAAGTCGATAAACGCCTTGGCCTCGTCGGCGTGCTCGGAGCTCTCGGCAACGGCACCCGGATACACGATGGGCTTGTGCGAATCCTCGGGACACACGAAGGCCTCCTCGATGCCGTCGTAGCGGAAGATATCGGAGCTGTAGACAAAGCCTGCCACGCAGTCGCCCGTGGACACATAGGCGGCGGCGGTACCAACTTTGTCGGCCAGGGCCACCTTGTCTGCGATCTCGGGAGCATACTCGCCATCGTCGCCCTCGGTACCGGTGTAGAGGCCCACGGAGGCCAGGGCCTGGTTGGCGTACTTGCCAGCGGGAACGGTCTTGGCGTCGCCGATGGCGATCTTGCCGTCCAGATTCGCGACGTCGGCGATGGCCTCGACCTTGGTGTCGGAGCCCTCGGCGCGAATGATCACGAGGTCGTTGACGAACATATCCTCACGGGTGTCGGTACCGACGAGCTTGGCGGTCTCGGCATCATCCATGGTGCCCTTGGAAGCGGTGATGAGCACGTCGACCGTGGCGCCGGCACGCATCTGCTCGACAAGGTCGCCGGACGCTTTGAACTGCGTGTCGGCGAAGGTGGTGCCGGTCTGGTCGGTGTAGAGCTCCTGGACCTCGGGAAGGGCCTTCTCGAGGGAGTTAGCGGCAAAGACCTGCAGCTCGACGGTTTCCTTCTTGGAAGAGGCCTTGGCGGAGCCGGCATCGGATCCGGCCGGCTCGGACGTCTTGCTGCCCGAGCAGCCAGCAAGACCAAGGCCGGCAGCGGCGACAGCAGAAAGCGAGACAAAACCGCGGCGAGAAACCAAATCGAACATATTCAACCCTTTCGGACCTTATGCCCGGGCACCCCACCGCGGGCTTTAATCTGCAATCAGATTATACTTCTGCGCGAATAATGATAGTGAGAAATTATTCTCGCCAGAGAATATAGTTTCGAGTTAGCGTACACCTCGGCGTCGCTTCGGCGGAAAACAAAGGCGGAGCAGCCCGTAAGGTCGCTCCGCCGCAGGTAGTGCGCTTATTTGGCGTGTCCGCCGCCCGCCGTCATCTGGGCCGCATGTTCCAGCTGGTCCGCTATGGCCTCCCAGCTTTCGCGGGCGGCCTTCGTGGAACCGGGAAAGTTTACGACAAGTGTATGACCTCGTTGCATGCAAATAGCGCGCGAGAGCATGGCGCGGCGCGTCTTGGTCATGGAGTATGCGCGAATCGCCTCTGCAATACCCGGCACATCGCGGTCGCAGACGGCACGCGTCGCCTCGGGCGTCACATCGCGCATCGAAAGCCCCGTACCGCCGCAGGTGAGCACGACGTTGGCGTGGCACTCATCGGCGGCTTCCACAACGGCATCACCAATCTCGCTGACGTCGTCGCGCACGACCACATGTGAGGCGACCGTCCAGCCCTGTGCCTCGATAAGCTCCTCGAGCGCGGCTCCAGCCTCGTCCTGGGCAAGGTCGCGCGTGTCCGAGCACGTCACGATCGAAATCTTCAACTCCATAGCGATCCTCCTATAGCACCGTTCCCTCGGGCAGGTCGACACGCACGACATCCACGACGTCGCCCGCCTTGAGCTCGCACGGTCCTTCGTCAATACGCAGCAGGCAGTTGGCCCGCTGCATCGTGCCGAGCAGCGCCGAATTCTGCGTCTTGGCCTCGGTCACCAACAGCTTACCGGTCTCGGGGTCGCGCAAAACCGTGGCGCGATCGAAGAAGCGTCGATCCTGGCGCTTCTTCACGCCGTGCGTGAGCGTCGCCTGCTGCGCGGGACGCACGCCCTCGGCAAAGCCGCGCATCTTGCGAATCGCCGGACGGGCGAGCATCTCAAAGCCCACATACGCCGCGGCCGGATTGCCTGAAAGCCCTAGGTAGGGCTTGCCCCCGAGCAAGCCAAACGTGATGGCCTTGCCCGGACGCATCGAGATGCGATCGAACAGCACCACGCCCTCGCGCCGGACGAGCGCCGTCACGTAGTCGTAATCGCCCGCCGAGGCGCCGCCGCTCGTAATGACAAAATCGCACTCTCGCGTGGCGCGATGCACCAGCTCGCCAATCGCCTGCTCATCGTCGGGCGCAATACCGTAGAACACGGGCTCGGCGCCGGCATCGAGCGCCTCGGCCATCAGCGCCGAGGAGTTGGAATCGCGAATCTGCCCGCGCGCCGGCAGCTCACCCGGCGCGACCAGCTCCGTGCCCAGCGAGATAATGCCCACGCGCGGAGCGGCATGGACCTTCACGCTCGCGTAACCGGCGCTTGCCAGCAGGCCGGCGCCGGCCGGAGCCACGACCTCGCCGGCATGCATCACAACATCGCCGGTATGGGCCTCCTCGGCGGCAGAGCGAACGTTCTCCCCTACCTTGGCAGGCGCCGAGAAGCGAACGTGCGAGCCCTCGTTGCCGTCGCCATCGAGTACGTCGACGATCTCGTACTTCACCACGGCATCGGCACCTTCGGGCACCGGCGCGCCCGTCATGATGCGGACGGTCTCGCCCGCGCCGATTGTGCCCTCAAAGACATGGCCCGCGGCCTCGTGTCCTACGACGGAGAGCGTCACCGGAGTGTCACCGGCGGCCGCAGCAAGATCGGCTGCGCGCACGGCATACCCGTCCATGGCGCTGTTGGCAAACGGCGAGATGTCGATATCGGCCACCGCGTCCTCGGCCAAGGGAAGACCGGCGGCCTGCCACACGGGAATCTCGACGAGATCGGTCGGAGCAACGTGCGACAGAACAATCGACTGCGCGTCCTCCAGCGGAATGAGTTTCTCTGCCATATGCACCTCTTAATGCCACGGCGCACAACAGGGGCGCCGATTCTTTATGCTTGTCTCAGTATAATCCCCCGACGCACGACCGCGACTCGGCCTGCACCCGCAAATACACCTGTCGGTTGCAGGCCGCGAAACAGAATGGAAACCAACCCACCGGCTCGTCGCGTTTACCGCGTTTTATAATGCTTGCGTTGCAACCTAAAAGAGGAACGTATGGCTCATAACGACAAACCCGAAAGCGCAAACGAGGCGCAGGATCATTCCCAGCCGCTCGACGAAGGCGGTTTTTTCTCCCTGAACGACGTCATCGCGGCAGGCAGGCATCAGCTCACCCGCTCTGAGCATCTCTTGGCTGCCGACACGCGCCGCAACGCCCGCAACCTACTCGCGAGCGCCAAGTTGCTCGCACTCGTCGTCATCGTCTCGCTCGCCATGGGCGTTGCCGCTTGGGCGTTTTTGGCCTCGTTGAATATCGCGACCGACTATCGCGAGCAGCATGCGTGGATTTACGCGCTGCTTCCCGTTGTGGGCGTTGCCACCGCATGGGTGTACAAAAACCACGGTCTCGCCGCCAAACGCGGTAACAACCTGGTCATCGACTCCGCTCTGGGCACCCGCCTCATCCATATGCGCATGGCCGTCCTCACCTTCGTCTGCTCCACGCTCACGCACCTAACGGGCGGATCGGCCGGTCGCGAGGGAGCTGCGGTGCAGATTGGCGGCACCATCGCCAGCAACATCTCGAGCCTCGCCCACCTCAAAAAGCATGACCACCACGACCTCATGCTCGCCGGCATCTCGTCGGCCTTTGGCGCCGTATTCGGCTCGCCCCTTGCCGGGGCTTTCTTTGGCATGGAGATGTGCTTTATCGGCAAGATCGACTACACCGCGGGCATCTACTGCCTGGTCGCCTCGTTTACCGGCTACTTTACATCACTCGCCCTGGGTACCGAGTACGAAGCGAATGTCATCGCCAGCGTTCCCGCTATGACGCCCAAAACGGTCGTCATCGTTGTTATCAGCGCAATTATCTTCGGTCTGACGGCACGCCTCTTTGCCTGGTCGGTTCGAACCGTCAAGAGCCTCTACGGTCGCTTTATCACCAATTACCTCGTTCGCGCACTCATCGGCGCACTCGTGGTTTTGGCCGCCTATGCCCTCCTCGACGCCTGGAACTACGCCGGCCTTTCCACGTGGCTTTCCGGCGCCGGATTTGCCGGCAACACCACCCTGGCGGACGCAGCCATCAAGTTGGTCGTCACAGCGCTTACCCTGGGCGCGGGCTTCCAAGGCGGCGAGGTCACGCCCCTGTTTGGCATCGGTGCGGCGCTCGGCGGCTGGATAGGTTGCCTCGTCGGAATCGATCCCAGCTTTCTGGCAGCGCTGGGCATGCTCGGTGTGTTCTGCGCCGGCCTTAACGTGCCCATCACCACCTGTATGATGGCCATCGACCTGTTCCACGGCACGGCAGCCGGGTTCTTTGTCATCGTGGCCTTTATCAGCTACCTAACCGCCGGTCACCGCGGCGTGTACCCCGCCCAGCGCATTATCTCGCCCAAGCGCCGTTCGCTTATTGTGGATGAGGGCGGTACGGTAGCGGATGCTATCGAGCGCCACAACGACCTGATAGAGTAGACGTAAGTATTCGCCGTGCAGCCACAATCGGGGGCAATTCGACCTGAGCGCGACCGCACCGTCACGTCATACGCCGGGAGTCGCCCCATGCACGCAACTGATTTTGGTCGCACGCTCATCATCGCCAACCCAGCCGCCCAGTCGGGTGCGGCGCACGAAGTTGCCGAGCGCCTGCAGCGCTTTTTGGACATGACTGCACGCGCATCCCAGTTTGACCTGGTGCTAACCGAGCGCATGGGGCACGCCAAGGAGCTAGCCGCCCAGGCAACGGGCTATCGCACCGTTATCGCCCTTGGCGGCGACGGCGTGATCCACGAGGTCGTCAACGGGCTTATGACGCAGGATGAGGCGGTCCGTCCCGCCCTTGCCGTCCTGCCCGTAGGCTCCGGCAACGATTTTGCCCAAACGCTCGGTATCGATGATTTCTCCGGCAAGGATTTTGGTGCACTGCTCACCTGTGAGCTGCAGCGTCAGGACATCGGGCGGATTCGCTCATGGAACCCCGCATGCGGCAGCGGCGAGGCTACCGTTGAGTACTACGACCAGACGCTTTCGGTCGGCATCGATGCCGCCATCGGCCTTGGCACCACCGAACTGCGCAAAAAGACTGGCCTGACGGGCGCTCCGCTCTACACCCTCTCGGGACTTGAGCAGTTTGGCCTGCGCTATCGCAACTACCCCATGACAGTCAGCTTTGACGGCGCGCCCGCCGAGCGCGTGAGGGCGATCGTTATGGCGATTCAACTGGGCCCCACGTATGGCTCGGGCTATCGCATCTGCCCCGATGCCGACCCCTGCGACGGCGTACTCGACATCTGCTACGCCTGCGGCCCTGTCCCTCGCGCGGTTGCCCTGCCTATGTTTCTTTCGGCCAAGGACGGCCACCATACCAAGTTGCCAGCAGTTCGTATGCGCCGCTGCCGCCATGCCGCACTCACCTTTGAGGAGCCCGACTACCCCATCCAAGCCGACGGCGAGCCCGTTGTCGCCTCGCGCATCGAGGTCGACGTCCTTCCCGCCGCTCTCGAAGTCTGGCACCCAACCCGCTAACCCCTCATAAGTTGCGGTGAAATAGGGACTGTTTATGCAGTTAAAGCCGCAAAACAGTCCCTATTTCACCGCAACTTATGAGGAAGCTATTCGTCGCTGCCCGGCTTGCGACGGTTGGCCTTTTTAATGGCGTTGAAGTGTTTGTCGCTGAGCCTGCGCTGGCGCGATCGCTGTGGCACTTTGGTCTTGACGCGGCGGCGCGGCGGACGCCCGCGACGCTCAAGCTCAGCGCGCAGCTTACGTAGGCAGCTGCTACGGTTTTGGAACTGACTGCGGCTCTCGCGCGCCATCACGACAATCCCCGAAGGGATATGTTTCATGCGTACCGCCGAGTCCGTCGTGTTCACGCCCTGTCCGCCCGGACCCGTCGCGCGAAACACCTGCACCTCGCAATCGCGCGCCAACTCCTCGGCCGACATCTCGGCATAGCGCGCATACTCGCGCCATCCCATCTTATTCTCATCCATATCAACACCTCCCCTCATACAAAAAATGTGACAAAGGGACAGTCCCTTTGTCACATCGCATACCAATCGCTTGTGTTGCGCGCTTAGGCGAAGGTGATCTCGCCGTTCTCGCAGTCCATATCGGCGATACGTGCCAGGCTCTCAACGCGGAAGCCGCGCTTACGGAGCTTATCGCCGCCGCCCTGGAAGCCCTTCTCAACGGCGATGCCAATGCCGGCAACTTCGGCGCCCGCAGCCTCGCAGATCTTAATAAGGCCCTCAAGCGCGCAGCCGTTGGCCAGGAAGTCGTCGATGATCAGGACCTTGTCGCCCTCGGACAGGAAGCGCTTACCCACAATGACCGGGTACTCCTTCTGCTTGGTAAAGGAGTAGATGGTCGTGGCATACTGCTCGCCGTCGAGGTTGATGGACTGCGCCTTCTTGGCAAAGACCACCGGCACGCCGCCAAAATGCTGAGCCGCGATGCAAGCCATGCCAATGCCCGAAGCCTCAATCGTCAGGATCTTGTTGATCTCGACACCCTCGAACAGACGGGCCCACTCGGCGCCCATGTGGTCGAACAGCTCAACGTCGCATTGGTGGTTGAGGAAGGCATCAACCTTAAGGACGTTACCGGCCTTTACGATGCCGTCATGGCGAATACGATCCTCAAGCTCCTGCATGGCGCAACCCCTTCTCGCGGCAACGATACCGCGCGATTAATAAACGTTGTTCGATAGTCTACCACGGACCGACCCCCGCCCGTCCCACAAGCCGCATCGCACCACAAACCAGTCTTTTTGGGACGGCGCGAATCGTGGCAGACAGCCTCCCAACACGCTAATGGCGGGCGCGCATCTTCACCAAACGCACCATGGCAAGCGCAAAGCCCACAGCGGCCACAGCCATCAACACATAGAACACCGAACGGAAACCAAACAGGAACACATCCGGACGTCCTGCAACAAAACTGGTCACGGCCTCGCCCATCGCCACGCTCATCTGTCCATACAGGATATTCGACGCCACCGTAATGCCGAGTGCCATACCCGCATAACGCGCCAGGCTACCCAGACTACCCGCAAAGCCGAGTGCTTCGCGCGGAGCCGAGCCCATGTACAACGAGTTGTTAGGACTCTGGAAAACCGACGTACCGCACGACATAAACGCAACACAGCACACGATCACAGGGATAGAAGAGCGCTCGTCGAGCGTGCTTACCGCAAAGAGACCGCACACATACACGCCCAGGCCGACCGCCGTAGGGCCCTCGCAGCCAACACGGTCCGAAACCGTACCCGAAAGCGGCCCGATAAAGGCATTCACCATCGGCAGCGCCAAAAAGAGCAATCCGGAAATGTCGGAACCAAAGCCGTGGGCGTCCTGAAAATAGAACGGCAGAATAAACTCGGATGCGCCAATGCCAACGAACACGATGAGCATGCAGACAAGGTTGATGGTGAAGGCCGAATTTGCAAAGCAGCGACGAGCGGCCTCGATCAGGGACATGGGGCGCTCGCCGGCCTCCGGCTTAACATGCGGCAGCGTGTAGAGCCCCACGATAAACGAGATCACGCCAATAGGCAGGTTGATGAGGAAGATACTCTCCCAGGGAAAGCTTGCCACCAGCATGCCGCCAAGCACGGGGCCACACATCATGCCGAGGGCCACAAAGGTCGCGAGAATAC
The DNA here is from genome assembly GCA_905215755.1 of uncultured bacterium. Classification (GTDB taxonomy): domain Bacteria; phylum Actinomycetota; class Coriobacteriia; order Coriobacteriales; family Coriobacteriaceae; genus Collinsella. The sequence continues at coordinate 6,371 of CAJMRE010000005.1, read as the reverse complement.
CCATGGCACGGCCACGTTCGCGCGCCGGAAACGACTCGGTGATGATACCCATGTTGTTAGCCATGGCCGCCGCGCAACCGACGCCCTGAACAATGCGTGCCAGGATAAGAACCTCGAGCGAACCCGAAAGGCCGCAAAGCAGCGAGCCGGCCGTAAAAACGATTACGCCCAGCTGGAATACGCCCACCTTGCCGCGCACGTCGCCCAAGCGGCCAAACGGCAGCATAGCCACGCATGTCGCAAGCAGGTACACCGAGCTCACCAGCTGGATGCGGTCGAGGCCCACGCCCAGCTCCTTTTGCATCACGGGCAACGCCACGGTCACGACGGTCGAATCCAGACACGACATAAACGTCATGATGAGCACGGTAAACAGAATCGCCCATTTGTTCTTGCCATGGGTGTCGCCCTCTAGAGCAATGTGCTCGCGGCGCAACTGCTCTGCAGTTTTCTCCATATCCATCCTTTCGAGTGGCCTAACGCAAAAAACGGGGCCCCGATCGCCTGCAAACAGCCGCGATTGGGGTCCCGCCTACGGAATCGGAACGAAAGGTCACCGAAGCTTTCTGCCAGCATCGGCACCTTGTACGGAGCTAGCCTAGCACTGCTCGAGTGCCTGCTCAAGGTCGGCAATCAGATCGGCCGTGTCCTCGAGGCCGCACGACAGGCGCACCATGTCGGCGGAGATGCCACAGGCGATGAGCTCCTCATCGTTCATCTGGCGATGCGTGGCATTAGCGGGATGCAAGCAGCAAGTGCGGGCATCGGCCACGTGCGTGGCGATCTGGGCGAGCTTGAGGCTCTTCATAAAGGTCTCGGCCGCCGCGCGACCACCGTTAAAGCCAAAGCTCACAACGCCGCAGGTACCGTTGGGCATGTACTTCTGAGCCAGGTCATAGTACTTATCGCCCTCCAGGCCCGGATAGCTCACGAAGCGCACCTTGGGATGGCTCTGCAGGAACTTGGCAACGGCCAGGCCGTTCTCACAATGACGCGGCATGCGTACATGCAGGCTCTCGAGCGAGCTGTTCAGGAAGAAGGCCGCCTGCGGGTTCTGCATGGGGCCGAGGTCGCGCATGAGCTGCGCGGTGGCCTTGGTAATGAAGGCGCCCTCGCGACCGAACTTCTCGGCATAGGTCACGCCGTGATAGCTCTCGTCAGGCGTGGTGAGACCCGGGAACTTATCTGCATGGGCCATCCAGTCAAACTGGCCGTGATCGACGATCACGCCGCCCAGGTAGGCCGCATGGCCATCCATGTACTTAGTGGTGGAGTGCGTGACGATGTCGGCGCCCCACTCAAAGGGACGGCACATCACGGGCGTCGGGAAGGTGTTGTCGACCATCAGCGGCACGCCGTGGTCGTGCGCGGCCTTGGCAAAGCGCTCAATATCGAGCACGGCAAGGGCGGGGTTGGCGATGGTCTCGCCAAAGACGAGCTTGGTATTGGGCTCAAAGGCTGCCTCGAGCTCCTCGTCGGTGCAGTCGGGGGCAACGAAGGTACAGGTCAAACCCATGCGCTCCATAGTATGGGCGAGCAGGTTGTAGGTACCGCCGTAGATAGCAGAGCTCGCGACCACATGATCGCCGGCACCGGCCACGTTAAAAATCGCGAGGAAATTCGCAGCCATGCCCGAGCTCGTGAGCATCGCAGCGGTGCCGCCCTCCATCTCGCAGATCTTGGCGGCAACGAGATCGCACGTGGGGTTCTGCAGACGGCTGTAGAAGTAGCCCGACTCCTCTAGGTCAAACAGCTTGCCCATGTGCTCGGACGTGTCGTACTTCCACGTGGTGGACTGGTAGATGGGCACCTGGCGCGGCTCGGCATCTCCCGGGTGATAGCCGCCCTGAACACATGTGGTACCGATGGTCTGCTCGCTCATATCTAGCTCCCTAGCCTGGGTTACGTTTCATTCGGTTCACGATACCGCTACCCTGCACCCCTCTCAACCCATCCCCAAGGTAGGTTATAGGACAAATTGATCAGGGGTATTTATCTCAAGCCTTGGGCATTTGCTCGATAGATAAAAATGAGGCATACATGAAGCTCTCGATGATTACATACCCCGTCACGGGTACCATAGGCGGGTACACCGTAACCAAGGAGACAACGATGAAGCAAATCGATACGGCCCAGCTCGACATCACCGCCTGTCAGGCTCAAGCTGCCGAATACCACGCCCGTGGCTTTAACTGCGCCCAGGCCGTTGCCTGCACGCTCGCACCTGCCGTCGGGCTCGACCCCCAGACTGCCTTTACCCTCACCGAGGGCTTTGGCGCCGGCATGGGTGGCATGACCGAGACCTGCGGCGCCATCTCGGGCGCTGTTGCCATAATGGGCTTTGTAATGAGCGACGGCATGGAGAACCCCAAGACCAAAGGCCAGACCTACAAGCTGTCGCGCGAGATCGCCAAGCGTTTTGGTGAGAAGAACACGACGACCGTCTGCGGCACGCTCAAGGGCATCGGATCGGATAAGGGTCCGCTCCGCAGCTGCCCCGGCTGCATCGACGATGCCATCGAGATCGCCTGCGATGTGCTAAAGCAGCTCGCCGAGTAAACGGCAGCAACATAAAACGACGGCCGGCGCGTTTGGGATCCATCCAAAAAAACGCCGGCCGTCGCCGTTAGAACTCCGCAAACTCGGGAGCGCCGACCTCAATCTCCTCGCGCCCTGCCATAAGCTCGCGCATTTTAGCGCAAAACGGGTCCTGCTCCCCCGCCTTAAACACCAAGTGAAGTGTCACGGCATCCGCGTAATCGGTATCCGAAACCTTGGCACCCGAATCCTGCGCCAAACGAAGCACCTGCTCATACTGCGGATAGGCCACATGCACGTCAACAGGCACGACACTCGTCATCTCGACAATCTGCCCGGCCTCCCGAGCAGCTGCCACCGCCGCCTGCGTGGCCGCGGTATAGGCGCGCACCAAGCCACCAGGTCCCAACAGCGTGCCACCAAAATAGCGCGTCACCACGCAGCAAACATTTTTGAGCTCTGCGCCGCGCAGTACCTCGAGCGTCGGCATGCCGCTCGTGCGGCTCGGCTCACCGTCATCGCTCTGACGTTCACGTCCATCGACTAAAATCCACGCAGGAACATTGTGCCGAGCGTCGTAATGACGCTTGCGAACCATCTCGATAAAGGCATTCGCCTCATCCTCGGACTCAATATGGACCAGCTGGGCAATAAACCGGCTCTTGCGGTCCACAAACTCGCCCGAAGCCTCAATATTCGATTGCAGAGTAAAATAGCTGTCCAACAAAGCCCCTCAACAAAACTAAGCGCGGCAACAAACAGCCTCAATAATACGGCAAAGGCCGTACCGATTGTCAGGGTAACAAAAATGCCAAGTGGGCCTATAAGCCGGGTTCTGTCGTGAACGGTCATTTATCTTGTCTGCACGTTACCGTGCAGCTCCACGCACGCTACCCGAACGCGGACCGGGCCGGCCCATAGCGTTCCTATTCGCGCTTGCTCCGGATGGGGCTTGCCAAGCCGCCGTGTTACCACGACGCTGGTGGTCTCTTACACCACCGTTTCAGCTTTTCCCTTTACGCCTTGCGGCGCAGGTGGGAGTCTTCTTTTCTGCGGCGCTTTCCGTCGGATCACTCCGCCCGGCCGTTAGCCGGCATCCCGCCCTCTGGAGCCCGGACTTTCCTCACGCGTACTGCAAGCAGCACATCGCGCGACCGTCTGGCCCACTCAGCAGTGCAAGAGTGTAACACACCGTTGTCGCAGGCAATGGCACAACGCAAACGCTCGACACGATAAACCAAGAACCGCCATGCGCTACAATGGTCCTGTCGATGGGCAACGTCGTCAGTCGAGACGCGACCGCGCTCCGTACCCCTCCGTCTACTCGGTGCGTTCCCGCCTCCTCCCCGAGGCGGGATGTCGGCGTTTTTTCATGCAGCGACAACCAAATAGCCCGTGGACAGCATGGGCAGCATCGTGCATCTCGGCACCAAATGCAAAAAGGGACCCGTCCATTACGGACGGATCCCTTAAAACAAGTGATCGTCAAACCGATTTACTCGGCGTCGTTCTCCTCGTCCTTCTTCTCGGAAGGAAGCGGGGTAACCTCGATCTCGACGCCCAGAGTCTCAGCAGCGGACTTCATGGACAGGGAGATACGACGACGGTCGAGGTCGATCTCCATGACCTTGACCTGAACCTTGTCGCCCACGTGGGTGACCTGAGAAGGCTGATCGACGTGCTTGTTGGCCATCTCGGAGATGTGCACCAAGCCCTCGATGCCCTCGCCCAGGTCGACGAAAGCGCCGAACGGGACAAGCTTGGTCACAGTGCCCTCGACGATAGCGCCGACGGGGTACTTCTTGACCAGTGCGCGCCACGGATCCTCGGTGGTCTGCTTGAGACCCAGGGAGATGCGCTCGCGGTTGAGATCGACGTCGAGAACCTCGACCTCGACCTCCTGGCCGACCTTGACAACCTCGGAAGGATGGTTGACGTGGTTCCAGGAGAGCTCGGAGATGTGGATGAGGCCGTCGATACCGCCGAGGTCGACGAAGGCGCCGAAGTCGACGATGGAGGAAACGGTGCCCTGGAGACGCATGCCAGACTTGAGCTTGGACAGGATCTCGGAGCGCTCGGCCTTACGGGACTCCTCGAGCACGACGCGACGGGAGAGGACGACGTTGTTGCGGTTGCGGTCCATCTCGATGACGCGAGCCTCGATGCGGGTGCCCATGTAGGAGGTGAGGTCCTTGACACGACGGAGGTCGACGAGGGAAGCGGGCAGGAAGCCACGCAGGCCGATGTCGAGGATCAGGCCGCCCTTGACAACCTCGATAACCTCGCCCTCGACGTTCTCGCCGGAGTTGAACTTCTCCTCGATGCGGTTCCAAGCACGCTCGTACTCGGCACGCTTCTTGGACAGGACCAGACGACCGTCCTTGTCCTCCTTCTGGAGAACCAGAGCCTCGATGGGATCACCGAGTGCAACGATGTCTGCAGGGTTAGCGTCCTTGCGGATGGACAGCTCGCGGACCGGGATAACGCCCTCGGACTTGAATCCGATGTCAACGAGCACCTCGTCATGCTCGATCTTAACGACAGTGCCGTTAACGAGATCGCCCTCATCAAAGTCGGTAATCGTACCGTCGATGAGGTTGTTCATCTCCTCCTCATTGACATCGTCAAGAGAGAAAATGGACGAGTTCTGAATCTCACTCAAAGGTGGACCCCTTTCGAACTACGGGGCCCCGATTGCTAGGACCTACAGAAGGGTGCGACAAGCACACAACGTTTAGGAACACTCGGGAGCCGACAGATACTAATGTGACGCTTATGCAATCACGTTCGTATAGGTTACGGGGAAATGAGTTCGATTTCAAGCGTGAACTGCGATTTTTTACTCGTGTGGAGACTTTTTCGTAATCTTATGAACACACGTCTCCGCAACTTGACGATAACCAGCCAGGCATTCGGCTTTGGGGTAAAGTATCCGGAGCCAACGATTCTAGATCGATTTTTCGAGAAAGGTGCCCGCGTGCTCAAAGCAGTCGTTTTCGATATGGACGAAACGCTTCTCAGCATCAACCTCAACGCGTTCATCCTTCGCTATTTTAAGGATGTCTCTTCGATGCTCGCGGATATCGGGCGCCGCAGCCGCGGTGGCACGATGGCGCGCCTCGGCACCATCCTGGTCGACCTCAACGCCAATCGCCGCAGCGGCACGGACAACCGCACCAATCTTGAGTTTTACCAAGAAGAGGTCGAGCGCCGATGCGGGATCTGCCTCTCCGATCCCCTCATCTACGAGGCGTTTACCTACTATGACCGCGAAGTTCTTCCGTACAAGAACGACGATATCATTAACGCCCACGCCATGCCGGGCGCACACGCCGCGCTCCAGGCCGTACAGGACGCAGGGCTGCGCTGCGCGCTCTTTACCAACCCCAGCTTTCCCCAGGGGGCCATCGAGTGCCGCATGGGTTGGGGCGACCTGGCCGACGCCCCCTTTGAACTCGTGACGCACATGGGAAACGCCACCCGCTGCAAGCCCGATGCCACCTACTATCTAGAGCAGCTTCAGGTGATGGGGCTCGAGCCACACGAGGTCCTTATGGTGGGCAACGATCCCAAGCGCGACTTCCCCAGTCCCGCCTGCGGCATTCAAACTGCCTATGTTGGCCAGGGAAAACCCGGCCGAGCCACCTGGCGCGGAACCATGGAAGACTTCGCCCGCGACTTTAACGCCGTAATCGAAGCCTTCTACGAACACCAAGTAGCCGACGAACTGTCGTAGGACCCCTCGCTCCAAACCAAATATCGCCGCAGGTTGAGCACAAGTCAGACACTATGACCCAATCCAGGGGCACGGAAACGACAGGAGCCCCCGCTCG
>CAJMRE010000004.1 GCA_905215755.1 uncultured bacterium | reverse complement strand
GCGGCAGCAGCCTCCTCGGCGGCCGGCGTCTCCTGCTCGCTTGCAGGCTCGGACGTGGGCTCCGGTTCGCCAAACGGCAACGAGGGCTGCACCACGCCGCCCGGAAGCTTGGCCTCAGCCTTGGGCTCGCCCAGCAACTTGCCGCGACGGCGACGGGCCGGCTTCTCGGCCTCGCGCGCAGCCTCGGCAGCCGCTTCGCGCGCCTTCTCGGCAACAAACGCCGCAGCCGAGGTATCGAGCTGCACCGTCGCGTGCGTGCGGGCGGGTGTGGCGACCTCGCCGGCGTGCATTACGATGACGCCGCAGGTGCTCGTCTTAACGAACTCAACCATCTTGGGATCGGTGAAACCCGTCACGTCGTTGACGATCGAGGCACCGCAGCGCACAGCCGCCTTGGCAACCGCCACATGACGCGTGTCGATGGAGACAATGGCACCCTCTTTGGCGAGCGCGCGCACGACGGGCAGCACGCGACGCGCCTCCTCGTCGGGGTTGACCGGGGTAAAGCCGGGGCGCGTGGACTCGCCGCCCACGTCGATGATGTCGGCGCCGGCATCGAGCATCGCCAGGCCGTACTCGATAGCGGCATCTTGGTCAAAGTGCTCACCGCCGTCGCTAAACGAATCGGGCGTCACGTTGAGGACGCCCATGATGCGCGGACGGTCAAAGCTGAGCTCGTACTTTCCGCACCGCCATGTCTTGCTGTCGTTCGCCATGAACATCCTCCTAAAATGCCCACGCCGCCGCGCTCGGGCGCTGGCGGCGGGGTCGTTTTGCAATCAGTCTTTCTATTGTATCCGCGCGCGCGGGCTAGAACGCAAACGCGGCCGCGATGTCGCAAGAAATCAGCAGGTCGGCATTTGCATCCTGATCGGTGGGAGCAAGGTTGCATATGGCCAGCGTATCGCCGGTAAAGTATCGCGTAAGGCCTGCCGCCGGATACACCACGAGCGAGGTCCCGCCCACAATGAGGGCATCGGCGGCGGCGATGGCGGCAACGGCACCGGTCAACACATGCTCGTCGAGCGGCTCTTCGTAGAGCACTACATCGGGCTTGATGCGGCCGCCGCACGCGGGGCACGCAGGCACGCCCGCGGCATCCTCGTGCTCGCGCGAGCAAATCCACTCGGCGCTATAGACCGCGCCGCACGACTGGCAAATGTTGCGATGGACCGATCCGTGCAGCTCGAACACGCGCTGTGAGCCGGCCATCTGATGCAGGCCGTCGATGTTTTGCGTCACCACGGCGTCGAGCTTGCCGGCGCGCTCCAGCTCGGCCAGCTTGGTGTGGCAGCGGTTGGGCTTAGCGTTAAGCGCGATCATCTTGGTGCGGTAAAAGTCGAAGAACTCCGCAGGATGCGCCTCGTAAAAGCTATGCGACAGCATGGTCTCGGGCGGATAGGCAAACTGCTGGTGATACAGGCCGTCCACGCTGCGGAAATCGGGGATGCCACTTGCCGTGGAAACACCCGCGCCGCCAAAGAAGACCACGCGCTTATGGGTGCCGAACAGCTCCGCCAGCGCGGCGGAGGCCTGCTTGGGATCCGTTATTGCCTGCGTCATATGAGTCCTCCGTCCTTGTTAGTCGGGCAGCGTTGAGCGACGTCCCAGCATGCGGCCTTTAAGTCAGCATGCGCGGAGCCCACCCCGCCCCTGTTGCGCTAATCTTAAGCCTGCCAACCCCGTCGAAAGGACACCATGCCTCAGACTTACACTTTCGCCTCGTGGAACGTCAACGGCCTGCGCGCCGTGCTCAAAAAGGACCCGAGCTTTATCCAGATCGCGCAGGACCTCGATGTCGATGTCTTGGCGCTGCAAGAGACCAAGTTGCAAGAAGGCCAGGTCGATATTGACCTGCCCGGCTATCACCAAACCTGGAGCTACGCCGAGCGCAAGGGCTACTCGGGCACCGCGGTCTTTAGCCGCCAGGAACCGCTGCGCGTGCTGCACGCCGATGCGCTGCTACCCTACGCCGGCGAGGGCGAGGCGGCCGTACTCGTCGCCCAAGCCGCAACCGAGGGCCGCGTCTGTGCGCTCGAGTTCGACAAGTTTTGGTTTGTGGATGTCTACACGCCCAACGCGCAAAACGAACTCGCGCGCATCGATGTGCGCATGGCCTGGGACGATGCCTACCGCGGCTTTTTGAGCGCGCTTGAGCGCGAGACCGGCAAACCCGTCGTAACCTGCGGCGACTTTAACGTGGCGCACGAAGAGATCGACCTTAAGAACCCCAAGTCCAACCGCGGCAACGCAGGCTTTTCGGACGAGGAACGCGGCAAGTTTACTGAGCTGCTCAACGCCGGCTTTACCGATACCTGGCGCGCGGCAAACCCCGACGTCGAGGGCGTCTACAGCTGGTGGAGCTATCGCTTTAATGCCCGCAAGAACAACGCCGGCTGGCGCATCGACTACTTCCTGGTAAGCGACGCAATCGCCGACAACGTACGCGACACCGGTATCCGTGGCGACATCTTCGGCAGCGACCACTGCCCCGTCACCCTCACGCTAGAACTCTAGCCCCAATTGATCCCCTGGGGACGGAGGAAAAGGGATCATTTTCACCTCGCGAGGGAACCCACGCGGCCCTCCCGCCACGGAACTGACCCATCTACTACGTTTAAGCCACTACCCTCAACCACAGCGAACAACGCAAAAAGAAAACCGCAGGTAGAAAGCCTGCGGTTTTTCGTAAAACGCGGTCATGGTCGGGGGTATCAAGCTAAACGTAGTAGATGGGCCAGTTTCGTGGCAAGCGCCGCCAACTGATTCCCCGGGGACGTCTGGGGACGGAGGAAAACGGATCGATTTGGCTCTCTGAGGGCCACGATGCCCGTCATATCAGCCGGCCATTCCAAAACTATGCCGGTTTACGGGGCTGAATCGCGAACCCCCAACCATACGCAATTCCGAAATAATAAAACCTCAGGTAAACGGCTTGCTCTATTTTGAAAAAAGCCGGTATGGTCGGCCTACGCTAATCTAGCCCCGTAAACCGGCATAGTTTTGAAATGGTACTTCGGAAGTATTGATTCACGCCCCGGCGCAACCAGCCCTACAGCCCGTATTTCACGACAACGCGGTTGATCCGTCGACACCAGGGCTTATACAGGGCGGCTAAGAACACGCAGGTCGCGAGGCCGTGTGTGATATCGAACGGCACTGCCGTGGCAAGACGCGCCACGGCGCCCGCCCACGTGAGCGGCTGCACAAAACCGATGATGTCGTAGGCGTTGATTACCACGCCGTACAGCAGACCCGAAGCAAAGCCGTATGCCATCAGCGCCGGCATGCGCACGGTTCCATCCGCACGGTCGAACGCACCGGCATGCGCCAGCGCGCCGCCAACATAGCCAACCAGGCCCCAGGCATACATCTGCCACGGCGTCCACATGCCCTGTCCAAAAAAGAAATTGCTGGTCAGCGCCGCCAGCGCGCCGACCATAAAGCCGTTACGCCGACCGAGCGTCGCCCCGGCGATAATGGCGATGGCACTCACGGGTTTAAAGTCGGGAATGGGGCCGAACAAGATGCGGCCCGCCGCGGCCAGCGCCGCCAACACCAGCGTGGGCATAATCTGGCGCAGGCCCGGGCGCGACGCCTCGTAGCCCGCAAAGAACAGCGCGAGCACGAGCGCCACCACGACAAGCATGGCAAGCGCCGCCTGCTCAACGCCTGCCAGCAACGCCGCGGCCATTACCGCCGGCACCGCCAACAGCAGCGGAATCTCCAGTTTTGCAAGCAGGCGCAAGCCGCGATAATCCGCCATTCCATCACGCCCTATAAAACACGTTGTCGGCAAAGAAATCTGCCGGCGGCTCCATGCAGGCAATTTCGCCGTCGAACATCATGGCAATGTCGTCGGCAACCTGCTCGGCGAAGTCCAGGTCGTGCGTGGCCATGATGACGGTGCCGCCAGCCTTCGCATGGTCACGCAGGGCGCGAGCGATAATGCGGCGGCTCGCCAGGTCCAGCCCCTTCGTGGGTTCGTCGAGCAGCAACAGCTCCGGGCCAATCAACAGCAGCTTTGCCAACGCGAGCAGCTGACGCTGGCCGCCCGAAAGATCGTACGGGTGGCGCCCATCCAGGCCGTCCAATCCCAGCTGCGCCGCGCGCTCCTGGGCCGCGTCCTCGTCGTATCCGCAGGTCGAAGCCCATTCCATCAGCTCGTCGCGCACCGTCTCGGCAACCAGCAACGCCTTGGGGTTCTGCGGCAGCAGCGCAGCCGAGGCCGCCCCGCGCACCATACGGCCACGCTGCAGCTTGGCGGTCTTGGCCAGCACCGAAAGCATCGTCGACTTGCCACAGCCGTTACCGCCCACAATCGCATGCACCGCACCGGCGGAAAACGTCACGTCGAGCCCGCGCAGCACCCAACCGGTAGCTCGGTCATAGCGAAACCAGCCTTCCGACAGGGTGGTAGCCGACCCACCGTGCATTTTTTGGAGTATTCTGCCTCCACCGGCACGCGACGACACTCCCGAGTCGTCCTGCGGCAGAATTTGTACCTCAAATTCAGCCGATTTGTCCGATTTCAGTCCTTTTTCCGCGCCCAGAGCGCCAGCGCGCGGGTCCAAAGAGCCCAGCTGGCCGCTGACGCTGCTGAAAACTCCGTTTTTTGCACGCCGCGAGGCACCCCACCCTGGCACCTCGCCAGAAAACAGCCCTTCACGATGCCCCAAGGAGGCAATGTCAGCGACCTCGCACACGCGACCGTCTTCAATTCGGTACGCGCACGTCGCATACTCGAGCATCGGGCGCGGCTGGTGCGTCGCCACAACAACCGTACAATCCAGTTCACGATTCACGCGAAACAGCGCATGCAGAAAATTCTTCTCGGCAACGGGATCGAGTTGGGACGTGGGCTCGTCGAGCAGCAGCACGCGCGGGCGCAGCGCCAGCACGGCTGCCAGCGACAGCAGCTGCTTGCGTCCACCCGAAAGCGTATCGGTATCGCGGTGGAGCCAGTCCTCCAGCCCAAAGAAATAGCTGGTCTCGGCCACGCGGCGGCGTATCTCGTCGCGCGGCATGCCCAAGTTTTCCAGACCAAACGCCATCTCGTGCCACACGCTTTCGCACACGATCTGGTTCTCGGGGTCCTGAAACACATAGCCCACGCGCTCCGCAGACGCCCGGACGTCCATACCGGCGACGCCCTCCCCCAGCACGCGCAGCTCGCCAGTGCATTCGCCCGTCGGCGAAATCTCGGGCTTGAGCAGTGAGAGCAGCGTTGACTTACCCGACCCAGTACCACCCACCAGCAGTGCAAACGCACCTTGGGGAACAGACCAGTCGAGCCCGTCGAGCACCGGCGCCTCAGCCCCGGGGTAGGTAAAGCTCAGGCCCCGCACCTCAATCGCAGGCACATCGGAGTCGCACGCCCCGCCCGTTACCGAGCAGCTATTCAACCGAGTCATCAGCCAAACCTCTTCTCGTCAATCGCGTGCAACACACAGGGCAGCACCATCCAAGCCGCGTACACAATATAGCCAGGCCACGGCGCCGGCACCGAAAGCTGAGGGTAAAACGAATACTGCGTTGTCGCGGCCCACGCCACCGCAACCGCAGCAGCGCCAAACAGCGCAAGCCCCACCAGCGCGGCAACGTCGGCGCGCCCCAGCCGATACCGCGCATACGTCGTGCGACGCGCCGCGGCACCCCATCCGCGCGAGCGCATGGCGTCGGCGCGCTCCAGCGAATCCTCCATGCCCCAGCCCATCAGCACGCTCGAGGCCCGCAAGCGCGAGCGCACGGGGTCGGCCGGCGCGCGCCCCGGCACATCGATCGCGTCCTGCACCGCCAGCACCGTGCGGCCGCGGCGCAAAAACTGCGGGATAAGCCGCATGCACATCGAGATCATGAGCGCGAGCACCGGCGCGGCGTTACCCAGCAACGCAAGCACCTTGTCGTATTCGAGCATCGACGCCGCAGCCTCAAACCACAGCACGCTCGCCACAAACAGCCCGCCCATACACAGGCCGTATACCATGCTCTCCAAATACACTGCGCGCATGCCGATGCGGAACACCTCCGTCGATCCCGAGGCGCTAAACAGCGGATTGACCAGCGCGATAATCAAAATCACCGGCAACTGCCAGCGGAGTGCGCCCAGCGTGCGGGCAGCCCCACGCGTCGCAAATCCATACGCCAGCCCGCCCGCAAGTGACAGCGCAATCAGCACCGGCTGCATCGAGAACATGGTGAGCCCCAGTGTCAGCACAATATAGAGTGCCGGCACAGCCGGATGCGACATCGAGAACGCCGCGACGGGCTCGCCGCCAAACTCCTCTTGTATGTTGTCCACGGGCACCCCCGTCCCCTCGCTCAAAAGACAGCTCCGCAGCACCGCCAACGCCGCACGCAAGCAGCGCAAACGCCACGCCGGCGGCGCAAGCCTCAACCGCCGCAAACCAATCGTTACGCGCTCATCATATGCCTGCGGTATCATATTGCGCCGTGTATCGTTTCCAAACACACGTCTCTATAACGTAACAGGAGATCGCATGGACGCAACCGCAATTATCCTCGCTGCCGGCGAGGGCACCCGCATGAAGTCGAACCACTGCAAGGTTTCGCACAAGATCCTGGGTAAGCCCATGGTTCAGTGGATCGTCGACGCCACCATCAAGGCCGGCTGCAGCCGCGTCGTGGTCGTCATCGGCAGCCACGCCGACGAGATGCGCGCCCTCATCGACGGCGCCTACGCCAGCAGCGCCACCAAGGTCGAGTGCGTCGAGCAGACCGAGCGCCTGGGCACCGGCCACGCCGTGAAGGTCGCGCTCGAGGCCTGCGGCATCACGCAAGGCCCCGTCGTCGTGCTCAACGGCGACTTGCCGCTCATCACCGCCGACACCGTCGCCAAGTTCGCGCAGACCGTCGCCACCGGCGAGCTCGCCTGCACCGTCATGACCATGACCCCGCCCGACCCCTTTGGCTACGGCCGCATCAAGCTGGGCGCCGACGGCCAGATCGAGCGCATCATCGAGCAGAAGGACTGCACGCCCGAGCAGGCCGCCACGCTGCTGGAGTGCAACGCCGGCTGCTACGCCTTCGACGGCGCGCAGCTCGCCGCCCACATCAACGAGATCGGCAACGACAACGCGCAGTCCGAGTACTATCTGCCCGACATGCTCGAAATCCTCAAGGGTCACGGCCAGGCGGTCTCCATCTTCCACTGCGATGACTACCGCGACGGCCTGGGCGTCAACAGCCGCATCCAGCTCGCGCAGCTCACCGCCATCGCGCGCGACCGCATCAACGAGCACTGGATGGCCGAGGGCGTCACGTTCATCGATCCCACGCAGGCCTGGATCGGCCCCGACGCCGTTATCGGCCGCGACACCGTCGTGTGGCCGCAGACGCATCTGATCGGCCACGTCACCGTGGGCGAGGAATGCCAGCTCGGCCCCAACAGTCGCCTCACCGACACCACCGTCGGCAGCGGCTGCACCATCGATGAGACCATCGCCATCGAGGCCGTCATCGAGAACGGCGTCGACTGCGGCCCGCGCGCCTACCTGCGCCCGGGCACCCACATGCTCGACGGCTCCAAGGCCGGCACGCACGTGGAAATCAAGAAGTCCACGATCGGCGAGGGCTCTAAGGTGCCGCACCTGTCCTACATCGGCGACACCACCATGGGCTCCGGTGTCAACGTGGGCGCGGGCTCCATCACCTGCAACTACGATGGCGTGCACAAGCACAAGACCGTCATCGGCAAGGACGCCTTCATCGGTTCCGACACCATGATGGTCGCGCCCGCCCAGATCGGCGACGGCGCGCTCGTGGCCGCCGGCTCCGTCATCACCGAGCCGGTCCCGGCAGACGCACTCGGTCTGGGCCGCGCCCGTCAGGTAAATATTGAGGGCTGGGCCGCCAATTACCGCCGCCGCCTGCACGAGGACGACAAGGCATAACGTTTTACCAAGCATCTAAGGAGCTGTTCCATGGGGGGCGGCTCCTTTTTCTATCGTGACCTGCGCGGCCGGATGAGTGGTCGGTTCGTGTCCGTTGGCGGTAAAGACGTTATCAAGACTCGATAAACCCCGCCGCGCGGTTACAATGCAACAAGGCATCTATATGGCATTCGATATAAAGGAGAAGGGTAATGCCGATTAATGATCCCGAGAAGTCGGAGAATATGCGCAAGTCCATCCGCGTGTATTCCGGTTCCTCCAACCGTCCCCTCGCTCAGAAGATCGCTGAGTACCTTGGGGTCGAGCTTTCGGGCCTTACGCTAAAGCAGTTCGCCAACGGTGAGATTTACGCCCGCTACGACGAAACCGTCCGCGGCGCCGACGTCTTCCTGATTCAGTCCGTGGCCGGCGGCAACGTCAACGACATGCTCATGGAGCTGCTCATCGCCACCGACGCTGCCAAGCGCGCATCCGCCCGCTCCATCACCGCCGTCATCACCCACTACGGCTATGCCCGCCAGGACCGCAAGGCCGGCCCGCGTGAGCCCATCACCGCCCGCCTCGTCGCCAACCTGCTCGAGCGCGCCGGCGTCAACCGCATCATCACCCTCGACCTGCACCAGGGCCAGATCCAGGGCTTCTTCGATATCCCGGTTAACCACCTGTCCGCGCTGCCGCTGTTTGGCCAGTACTACAACGACATGCACTTCGACACCGACAACCTGGTTGTCGTCTCCCCCGACGTGGGTCGCGCCAAGGCCGCCAAGAAGCTGTCCGACATGCTCGGCTGCGACCTGGCCATCGCCCACAAGGGCCGTCCGCGCCACAACGCCGCCGAGGTCATGGGCATCATCGGTGACATCAAGGGCAAGACCTGCATCATCAACGACGACATGATCGACACCGCTGGCACCCTGTGCGCCAACGTCAAGGAGCTCAAGGCTATGGGCGCTGGCGATATCTACGTCTGCGCCACCCACGGTATCTTCTCCGGTCCGGCCATCGAGCGTCTGAACGACGCCCCGATCGTCGAGTGCCTCGTCACCGACGCCATTCCCGTCGAGGTCGGCGGCAAGATCAAGACCATCTCGGTCGCCGAGGAGTTCGCTCAGGCCATCTCCGCCGTTTACCACGAGGAGCCCGTCTCTACGCTCGTCGGCGGCGACTTCGCGCTGTAGTCGCTCGACCCTCGCATCCCTCCGGAAGCCCCGGACGCGCCTGCGGGGTTATCACGCGAACGTCCTCGCCGCTTTGCGGCTGCGGGATGTTCGCTTTGATAACCCCTCCCGGCGTGTCCGGGGCTTCCTGCCGTCTCGGGGCAGCTGTTTTCTGAAATGACTTTGCTGCAACCTTTCCTCGCCTTCGGCGGGCGTGGTAGCCTTTGTCGTTGATTAAACTTTTGTGCAACGAAAGGAAGCATATGGCAGCTGCACAGCCGCTTAAGATTCGCATGGTTGCCGGACTTGGCAACCCTGGTGATGAGTATGCCGAGACCCGCCACAACGCTGGCTTCAAAGCGATCGACGAGTTGGCCCGTCAGGCCGGTGTCACGTACTGGAAAAACCAGGCAGGCGCCGAGGTCGCGCTCATCAACATCAACGATCCCGAGGAAGAGGGTGGCAAGCGCCAGATTGTGCTGGTCAAGCCGCAGTCGTACATGAACACCTCAGGCGGCCCCATCTCCAAGCTTTGCCGCGAGTACAAAATCAAGGCCGAGGAGCTGCTCGTAATCCACGACGAGCTCGACATTCCCGCCGGCGACGTGCGTGTTAAGGTGGGCGGCGGCCATGCCGGTCACAACGGCCTGCGTTCCATCATCGACAAGATGGGCAGCCGCGACTTCAACCGCATCCGCACCGGCATCGGCAACCCTCCCGGCAAGATGGCCGTCGCCGACTACGTTCTTAAGCAGCTGCGCGCCCGCGAGGCCGAGGATTTCCAGGACACCTGCGCCCGCGCGGCCGACGCCGCCGGCCTGGCGATCGTGCGCGGCGTGGTCTATGCCCGCGACCATGTCAACGGCGCCGCCTCCGCCAACGGCAAGCACTAAAACCTATCATTTAGGAACAGGTTTATTTTGGCAGGTTTTACCTGCGGAAACGCCCCAGTTGCGGCATCGCAATCAACCGCGCGCCGACATACATGCATAGCACCCCAAATGGGGCCGGCCTCATCACAACCCGAGGCCGGCCCCCTTTGCCGTTTTGCCTGATAAAACCGACCAAAATAAACCTGTCCCTTTTTGGTAGGCCGAAGTGGATAAACCCTTTTCCCACCTGCCAAAGAAACACGTAAGCGACATTGCCATGAGGGTATAATTTGCACCGTATGTCTGCACAACGCCTGTGCGCGTACGGTTTTATTCGGGCTACCGTCCATTTCCGTGGAGGCACGGTTCGGCGGCCCTAACAAGAGAGGGGTTCTATGTATAAGATCCTGGAGAAGACGCAGTTCTCGGAGAAGGTGTTCAAGTTCCGCATCGAGGCGCCTGCAATCGCCAAGCATGCGCACGCTGGACAGTTCCTCATGGTTCGCGCCAACGAGACGGGCGAGCGTGTCCCGTTTACCTTGGCCGGCTGGAACGGTGACGAGGGCTGGGTCGAGTTCATCTTCATGGTGATCGGCAAGACCACCGAAATGCTTTCCACCTACGAGGCCGGCGAGTCGCTGCGCGACGTCGTGGGCCCGCTGGGCGTTCCCACCGAGATGGCCGAGGGCCCCTGCGCCGTCATTGGCGGCGGCGTTGGCCTGGCAATTGCCTTCCCGGTCGCCAAGCACCTGGTCGAGACCGGCCACGAGGTGCACGCCATCATGGGCGCCCGCACCAAGGACCTCCTGCTCATGGAGGACCAGTTCCGCGAGCTCCTCGACGAGGACCACATCCACATCACTACCGACGACGGTTCCTACGGCGAGCAGGGCGTTGTAACCGCTCCGCTGGAGCGCCTGCTGCAGGACAAGGCCGTGAGCCAGGTCTTCTGCGTCGGCCCCGTTCCGATGATGAAGTTCTCGACCCTCACCGCCCAGAAGTACGACACCCCCATCACCGCGTCGCTCAACCCCATCATGGTTGACGGCACCGGTATGTGCGGCTGCTGCCGCGTCGAGGTGGGCGGCGTGACCAAGTTCGCTTGCGTCGACGGCCCCGACTTCGATGCCACCCTGGTCGACTGGGATGACCTTCGTGCCCGCCAGGCCGCTTACCGTTCCGAAGAGGGCGAGTCCCTCAAGGCCTATGAGGAAAAGAGCTGCGCATGCCACTAGTTAACGGTCGTTTCGTTGCCGATATGAAGTCGCCCCGTACCCCCGATAACGAGGAGCCGGCTGCCGAGCGCGCCTGCGACTTCCGCCCCGTCGACAAGGGCTTCACCGAGGAGATGGCGCTGGCCGAGGCCGAGCGCTGCCTCAACTGCAAGAAGCCGTTCTGTGTTGAGGGCTGCCCCGTCAACATCAACATCCCCCGCTTTATCGAGCAGATCCGCGAGAAGGACTTCGGCGGCGCTCTCGATACCATCCGCGAGGACTCCATGCTTCCCGCCATCTGCGGCCGTGTCTGCCCGCAGGAGAACCAGTGCGAGGGCAAGTGCATCCGTGGTAAGAAATCCGAGCCCGTGGCCATCGGCCAGCTCGAGCGCTTCCTGGGTGACCGCCCCGAGCTCGCCTCCACGCCCAAGATGGCCCCCAAGAACGGCAAGAAGGTCGCCGTCGTCGGCTCTGGCCCGTCCGGCATCACCTGCGCCGGCGAGCTCGCCCGCAACGGCTTTGACGTCACCGTCTTTGAGGCCTTCTTCACCGGCGGCGGCGTGCTGGTCTACGGCATCCCCGAGTTCCGTCTGCCCAAGGCAGTCGTCAAGCGCGAGATCGACGGCCTGGAGGACATGGGCGTCAAGTTTGAGTACAACTCCGTCGTGGGCAACATGGCCACGGCCGAGGAGCTGTTCGAGCAGGGCTTCGACGCCATCTACGTGGCGACCGGCGCTGGCCTGCCCAAGTTCCTCAACGTCCCCGGCGAGAACCTGCCCAACGTCTTCTTCGCGAACGAGTACCTCACCCGCGTGAACCTGATGAAGGCCAACAAGTTCCCCGAGTACGACACCCCCACCAAGCACGGCAAGAACGTCGTCGTCTTTGGTGGCGGCAACGTGGCTATGGACGCCGTCCGTACCGCCAAGCGCCTGGGCGCCGAGCACGCCATCATCGCCTATCGTCGTACCGAGGACGAGATGCCCTGCCGTCGCGCCGAGCTGCACCATGCCAAGGCCGAGGGCGTCGAGGTTCTGCCGCTCGTTTCCCCGCTCGAGTTTGTCGCTGGCGAGGACGGCTCCGTGTGCGCCGTCAAGGTCCAGAAGATGGAGCTCGGCGAGCCCGACGAGTCCGGCCGTCGTCGCCCGGTGCCCATCGAGGGCGCCATCGAGGAGATTCCCTGCGACGTCGCAATCTCGGCTATCGGTACCAACGCCAACCCCTTCGCAAAGAAGATCGGCGGCAAGATGGAGCTCAACAAGTGGGGCTACATCATCGCCGACGAGGAGACCGGCCAGACCACCGATCCCCGCATCTGGGCCGGCGGCGACATCGTCACCGGTGCCGCTACGGTCATTCTGGCGATGGGCGCCGGCAAGAAGGCCGCCGCTTCCATCACCAAGAGCCTGCTGGGCGAGTAATCACCCTCAACGCTAGCCATCAAACGGCAAAGTCCCCGTCGAGCACACGCCCGGCGGGGACTTTTTCTATGCCGATCGCCCGACCACCACGATGGGGACAGTGAACTGCGCCCCGAAACTTGGACTGAATAAATAGCGACTACGCCGCAAGGGCCCGGTTCCGGAACTCCTCCGGCGTCAGGCCCTTCAATCTTACCTGCCTGCGCCGCGTGTTCCAATGGGCTATGTACTCCTCCAGGTCGCGCTTGAAGTCCCCGAAGCTGCCCCACTCCCTGCCGCGGTAGAACTCGTCCTTCACGTGGCCGAAGAGCTGCTCGGTGGCGGCGTTGTCGATGCAGTTCCCCTTGCGCGACATGCTCTGGGTGATGCCCGCCCCCTCCAGCCTGGAGGCGTAGGACTCGTGCTGGTACTGCCAGCCCATGTCCGAGTGCATGGTCGGCGCCGCCCCGCCGGGCAGGGCCTCGAGGAGCCGGTCGAGCATCCTGTGCTGCTGGGCGAGGTCCGGCGAGGTCGATATGTCGCTCGCCACGATCTCCTTCGTGCAGAAGTCGAGCACCGGGGCCCAGTAGGCCTTGGCGCCGGCGACCTTGAACTCGGTGACGTCGGTGCCGAGCTTCTGCCACGGCCCGTCGGCGCCGAAGTCCCTCGCGATGACGTTCTCGAACGTGCTCCCCACGAGCCCCCTGTAGGAGCTGTACCGGCGGCGGGAGCCCCGGCGGCGTATCCCGCACCGGATGCCCATCTCGCGCATCATCTTGAGCACGGTCTTGTCGGCCACGACCGCGCCCAGCTCGGCGCGCAGGCACATGGCTATCTGCCGGTGCCCGCAGCCGTTGGCGGTGCGCGAGAATATCTCGGCCGCGGCGTCGCGCAGCTCGGGCCTGGTCGGCCTCCGCGGGTGCGCCAGCGCGTAGTAGTAGGTCGACCTCCTGAGCCCCGAGCACTCCAGCAGGTGGCGCAGGGAGTGCCCCTCCGCCCTCAGCGCCCTCACCGCCTCGGCCGCCGCCCTGGTCAGAGCCCGTCCCGCTCGACCAGGGCGCGCAATTTTTTTAGGTAGGCGACCTCGGCCTCGAGCCTGCGGCAGCGCTCCTCGAGCTCCTGCTCGCGGGTGCGGGCCCGGGGCTTCGACCTCGACCCCCTCGGCCTGCCCTTCGGTCCGGGCCGCAGCGCCTCGGCGCCGCCCTCGCGGTAGAGCCTGCACCAGCGCTCCAGCGGGGACTTCGACCTGATCCCGAACTCGGCCATGGCGTCGGTCTTCGCCATCCCGCCGTCGACCACGGCCGACGCCGCGGCGACCCTCTGCTCGAATGTGTACCTGGATTGTTTCCCGCCCATGGACAGCAGCGCCTCGCTTCCGAACGCCCGGTATACCCACTGCCATTCTCTCACGGTCTCGCGGGGGACGGACAGGGCCTCGGCCGCCGGCTTGCAGCCGACGCCGGCGTCGAAGAGCTCGACGGCCCGCCTCCTGGACTCCAGGTCGTGCTTCACCCTGAGGTCTATACTCATGGAAAACCTCCCATTTCCCGATGTCCAAGAAATGGGAGGCAGTTCACAGGCACCTTTGTGGTGGTTTTGGTCAGCTAGCCTTCGAGCTGTGCCACCTTGTAGCGGTAGGCAGCGGCGATAACGTCTTTACAACCCTCGCGGCCCAGCTTGGCGCGGTTGACGACGATGTCCTTGCCGCTCGTCATCTTCCACTTACCGGCACTGTAGCGCTTATAGAACGCCTCGCGCGCCTTCTGCTGCTGTTTAACCAACTTGGCGCCCTTCTTTTTGTTGAGGCCGCGCTTTTTGCGCACGATCTCGACGCGGTCCTCAAAGGGAGCGGTCACCAACACGGCAATGTGGTTGGGGTTGTTACGCAACAGGTAATCGGACAGACGACCTTCGATAATGCAGCTCTCGGTCTCGCCCAGATCCAAAATCACCTGGCTCATCTTTTGGAACAACTTATCCGAGTACGAACGCGCATCGTAGCGGTCGGGCAGAAACGCCATGTTCTCCACGGCCAGACGCTCATCATAGGCGGCCATCTTATCGAGCGACTCGCCCGCGCGCAGCGACGCACGTACCAGCAGCTCGTTATCGTACAGCGGAATCCCCAACTCGTCGGCAAGCATGCGGCCAATCTCGTGGCCCTCGGCGCCAAAGTCGCGCGCGATGGTAATGACCACAGGATTCTTCTTATTCTCCAGATCGCTCATCGCGATTCCTTTCTCTATGTGACAAAGGGGCTGTCCCTTTGCCACATTCTACGCTGCCACCATTCGCCTCTGATATGCGCGGACCAGCAGCGAGATACCAAAGTTGAGTACAAAGTACATCGCAAACACCAGGCCGTAGAGCATAAGCACCTGCGACAGGTCGATCGCGTGGGCCATCACGACGTTTGCCGTGTACATGAGCTCGGCCACGTTAATGCCCGAAAGATACGAGCTGTCCTTGATGACGGTCGTGCACTGGCTAAACAGCGCCGGAATGATCGTCTTAAACGTCTGCGGCAGAATGATGTAGCGCATGGTGGCAAAGAAGCCAAAGCCCTGGCTCTGCGCTGCCTCAAACTGGCCGCGCGGAATCGAGTTGAGGCCGCCGCGCACAATCTCAGCCATAACAGCGCTGGTAAACAGCGTAAAGGCGATGGTCGAAATCACAATGTCCAAACCCTGCACCGTAAAGTAGATAAAAAGGATCCACAGCAGGTTCGGCGTGCAACGGAACAGCTCGATATAGGCACTCACCAAAATACGGAACGGGCGGGGCGCATAGCTTTTAACAAGCGCCAGCACCGTGCCAAAGATGAGCGAGAAAAAGATCGACAGCGCCGAGATCTCGATCGTCTTAACAAAGCCGCCCCAAATGTAGAGCAGGTTGGACGCGTTGAAGATTTCCATGCGCTAGGCCTCCTCTACGTTGTCGAGCCCCAGCTCGGCCAGGCTCACGCCGCGCGGACGCTCCTTGGAGCGGCGCTCGAGCCACTGCACCAGCATGGCGAGCGGAAAGCAGATGATGAAGTACATAAGGCAGCAGACGATGTATCCCTGCAGGTAACCGTACAGACTCACAAAGTTGTCGGAACGGTACATAAGGTCGCCGCCGGCCACAAGTGCCAGCACCGACGTGTTCTTGACCAGGTTGAGCGCCTGGTTACACAGCGGCGGCAGAATGATCTTGAACGTCTGGGGCAGCACGATGTACCAGTATGCCTGAGCACGGGTGAAGCCCTGGCTCTGGGCCGCCTCCATCTGACCGCGCGGAACCGCCTCGATACCAGTGCGGATGACCTCCGAGATGTAGGCCGCGTGATACAGACCCACACCCAAGAAGCCCAGCACGAACGGCGCGATGCGCACCGGCTGGTCGGCACCGGTTATGGCCTGCAAAAACTGCGGACCGGCCATGTACATAAAGAGCACCTGCACGGGCAACGGGGTGTTCTGGTAAAACTCCACGTACACGCGGCTTATGGCGCGCAGCACGCGCGAGCGAGTGGTAGAGAACACGCCCAGCAGCGTGCCCAGCACCAGCGACAACAGCAGGCCGGCAACGACCACCTGCAGTGTCACGCCAAAGCCCTCCCAGAAGGGCCCCATGTTTTGAAATGTCGTCGACCAACGGTCGGCGTCAAATAATCCTTCGAGCATTTGATTCCTTCCTTGGACGATGCGCCTATACAAGACCCCAGGTCTTGACCTCTTGGTCGAGCCAGCCGTCGGCTAGGCGGTTGCAAATCACCCGATCGACCACGGCCGAAAGGTCGCAGCCCTTCTTGGTCGCCACGCCGTAGCCCTGCTCGCCAAACTTGACCTCGGGCTGCAGCAGCTCAACGGTCTCGTTCATATAGCCGGCCAGCGTGGAGCGGTCCATGGCAAAGACGTCGATATTGCCGGCGTCGAGCGAACTCTTGATGATGGGGTAGCCGCTAAAGGCCCTAAACTCGGGCTTGCAGCTAAAGCCGTTGTCCTTGATCATCTGCTCGATCAGGCCCTGCGTGGTGGCACCCTGGCTTACGCCAATGACCTTGCCGTCCAGGTCCTCAATCGAGGTAAAGCCCGAACGCTTCTTGACCATGAGTCCCACGTAGTCGGTGCGGTACGGCGTCGAGAAATCCCAGCTCTTCTTGCGCTCGTCGGTGATGGTGTAGGTCGCCGCGACCACGTCAAGTTGGCCGTTATCGATCAGCGGGCCGCGCGTCTTGGGCGTTACGTCGGTAAACTCGACAAGCTCCTGGGCGCGGGCCTCCTTGTAGCTCACGCCAAAGACGGCAGCAGCGATCTGGTAGCACAAATCGACTTCCATGCCCTCAAAGCGGCCCTTGGCGGTGTCGTAATAGCCGTAGCCGGGAACGTCCTTCTTAACGCCGGCATTCAGATGGCCACGCGATTTGATGGCCGCAAGCTTGGACCCCTTGTCGGAGCCCTCGCCGCTGGTGGAGTTGCCGCAACCGGTAAGCGCGGTCGCCGTCAGCGCAAGCATGCTGGCGCCAGCCAGCTGCAAAAAGTGACGGCGCGACACGGCCTCCCTCGTCATATCCGTCATGTCCATCACCGCGCCTAGTGCAGAATCTTGGACAGGAACTCGCGACAGCGCGGGTTCTCGGGGTTATCGAAGAAGTGCTCGGGCGTGCCCTCCTCCAGAATGCGGCCGTCCTCCATAAAGATGACGCGGTCGGCCACCTGGCGCGCAAAGCCCATCTCATGCGTCACGCAGATCATGGTGATGTCCTCCTGCGCGAGCTCGATCATGACGTCCAGAACTTCCTGGACCATCTCGGGGTCGAGTGCCGAGGTCGGCTCGTCAAACAGGATGATGGGCTGCTTGGTGCACAGGGCACGGGCGATGGCGATGCGCTGCTGCTGACCGCCCGAGAGATTCTGCGGATACTCGCCGGCCTTATGCGCCATGCCGACACGCTTGAGCGCGACGATAGCGATCTCGGTCGCCTCCTCCTTGCTCTTCTTTTGTAGCTTGATGGGCGCGAGCGTCAGGTTGCCCAGCACCGTCATGTTGGGATACAGGTTGAACTGCTGAAACACCATGGAGCTATACTTGCGAGCCATCTCCAGGTGGTTCTTTTTGGTGAGCGGCGTACCGTCGATGACGACCTCGCCCGACGTGGGCTCCTCCAGATAATCGACGCAACGGATGAGCGTCGACTTACCCGAACCGGAAGGCCCGATCATTACGAGCTTCTCGCCGCGCTTGACGGTGAGGTTGATATCTTTGAGCACATGCAGGTCGCCAAAGTACTTGTTGAGATGCTTGATCTCGATCATGTCTGCCATGAATGTCCCTTCCCTGCGTTTACACGAGTTGAACTATTGTACGGAAAGAACCACGTTTTCGCAGCCCACACTACATTCCCGTAAAGAACCCGCAACCTTCCACCTGCTCGTCGGCACCTAGTCATTGGGGACAGACTTAAATGAGTACCTGCTCATTGGGCACTCATTTAAGCCCGTCCCCAATGAGCGCCCGCGGGGGACGCCCTTCCTCCAACCGCCCTTGTTGAGCATAAGTCAGCGAAAACCGTACACGCGAGCAAGGTGACGTGAAATGAAAGGGCGCAGACCTTATGGTCGCGCCCTTGAAATTGAACGTCAGATTGCCGCGTGTGCGGGTTTGCAGCGTCGAGCCGTTACGCGGTTTGGTAAAACCGCGTAACAAATTACGCCAATTTTGCTCCGACGATCTTTGCCGCGGCCGGCTTGTCGAAGTTGCCGCCGGTGGCCTTGCCGAGTGCACCCATAACCTGGCCCATCTGCTTCTTGGACGTGGCACCCAGCTCGGCGATAACCTGCTCGATCAGGGCCTCGAGCTCCTCACCCGAAACCTGCGCGGGCAGCAGGCTCTCCAGAATCTTGACCTGCTCGGTCAGGTTGTCGGTACGCTCTTGGTCGGTACCGGCCTTGATGGACATCTCCAACGTCTCGCTCGTCTGCTTAATCAAACGCTTGATCATGCTGTTGACGTCTTCCTCGGTCACATCGCGGCGCTCGTTGACCTCGATATTCTTCACCTCGGCCTTGACCTGGCGAATGATGGACAGGCGAACCTTGTCCTTGGCCTTCATGGCCGCAATCATTTCCTTCTGCAGCTCTTCGTTGGTCATCTGCAAATCCTCCTCAATAGTGCGGACGGCACTCACACGAGCGCCGCCCCATGATTACTCAGTCGTCGACGAATCGTCGGTCGAACTCTTGGTGACGCCCTTCAGGCTGACGTTGTACGGCACGTCCTTGGGCATGGGGTTAACGGTGATGTCGGCATCCTTCTTGTACTGCTCCAGCCACTCGCTGTACGCGGTGCTGGCCGCTTGCGTCTTCACCACATTGGAAACGTACTTCTTGATGGCCTTGGGCACCTGGTTGATGTCATCGACCTGATTATCGACATGGAAGTAGTCGGTGCACTTGATGATGTGGTAACCATAGGTCGACTCGACGACGTCGCTCACGTCGCCCTTGTTGAGCCCCTCGAGCGCCGTCTGGTAGCTGTCGACGAAAGTGGTGAGCTTATCCCAGCCCACATCGCCCTTCTTCTCCTTGGAACCGGTGTCCTCGGAGTACTGCTCAACGGCGTCCTCAAAGCTCAGCTCACCGGAGTTGATCTTGTCCAGGCACTCCTGTGCCTTGGCCTTGGCGGCAGCCTTGTCCTCGTCGGAAGCGTCGGAATCAACCTTGATCAGGATGTTCGACGAGCGGCGAGCATCGTTGTAGTTAGACAGGTTCTCGTTGATGTAATCGACGATCTCGCTGTCCTTGGGCTTGCTGGTGGGCGCCACGGCATCCTTGAGTTTCTGCTGCGCCAGGCTCTCCTTGAGCGAATCCTTGTAGGTGTCCTCGGTATAGCCGTAGGTCTTGAGGGTCTTCTTAAAGGCCTTGGCACCGCCCGCGCTCTTGCACGCGTCCTTCCAAGCCTTCTCGACCTCCTCGTCCGACACCGTCACGCCGTTCTCCTTCTGTGCCTGCTGAAGCAGAATCTGCTGCGTGTAGGAGTCGATGAGCTGCTTGCGGTACTTCTTGGGCGTGAGGTCGTTGTCAACCAGATACTGCGCCCAATCCTCATCCTTGGTGTAGCCGTAGGACGTGCGCATGCTCATGATCTGCTTGGTCACGGTGTCCTCGGTAAGGTTGGTGCCGTTGATAGTGGCAGCAACACCGCCGGTCAGCTTGTAGCCCGAGGTGTCCTCAGCCTGCGACATAAGGCCGGAGCACGCCATCGCCGAGACAGAAAGCAGCATCGCCAGCACGCCGATGACCACCAGAACGATCTTGACGGTCTTAGACACGTACGTCTTGCGCTGCTTCTTGCGAGAGCTGGAGGCAGCGCGGGCCTGCTGCTCGGGCGTCGGCGCGGCCTCGGAGTTCTTTTTCTTATTTGCCATAGTTGGCCTTTCGCATAACGAATCGAACAAACGCCATTGTGTCACAACGCGGCCCCCGCGACACGCTTGGTGCATTGGGGACAGGTTAATCTGCACCATTTTGGTGCAAAGGGGACAGCTCTGGCACTTGGCACTTGGGGACGTTCTTTATATGCCGGCACTTCGGGACTGTCCCTTACTGCCGGCAGAAAAGGAACGTCCCCAAGTGCCGACTCAGCCCCACCTTAGAAGTGGCGGCGGATGGCGTCGACCATGCCCTGGGGCGTGGTCTGGCCGAGCACGTCGGCTGCGGCATCGGCGTCCATAAAGATGTTCATGAGCGCCTGCAGGGCCTCGACCTGGCCGCCCGGCTCGGCAATACCCAGATTGATGACGATCTGCACCGGCACCGGAGCGCCCATGCCAGCCATAGCGTTAAATGTCACGGACGCGGCGGGCTTCACCACCGCGATATAGGGCTTGGCCACAAACCCCGGATCGGTATGCGGAATGGCAATGTTTGCCGCCGGCATGGCAAGACCCGTGGGATAGGCATCCTCGCGCGTGCGAACGGCGCCGAGCCAACCGGACGCAATGTAGCCACGTGGTGCAAGCTCGCCCTCGAGCCGCGCAAACACCTCATCCGGCGTCGCACACTCCCAATCAAAAAACACCAACTCAGGCGTAAACAGCGCTTCGTTATCCGCCATGCGCTCACCTCTCTCACCTAGTCACCTGCGACGTTCTTGAATGACCAGTCGTTAAAGACCGTTCCCGATGACTACCCAAAACAAAAGGTGGCCACGCGCGCCTTGGCGCCAATGACCACCCTGACTACTCGGCTAAATTGTACTGTGCGCCGCTAGCCGCGAGGCGCGTCAATTGCAACCTTGCCGCTCTCCAGCACGTGGACGCGGCCGTCGGCGAGCATCTGCACGACCTCGGGATACAGCACGTGCTCAATCGCGTGGATGTGCTCCTCGAGCGTGTCGACGTCCCAGCCCTCCTCAACAGCCAGCGCGCGCTGGGCGATGATGGGGCCGTTGTCGTAGATCTCGTTGGCAAAGTGCACGGTCACACCGGTTACCTTGACGCCGCGCGCAAAGGCATCGTCGATCGCATGCGCGCCGGTAAAGCTCGGCAGCAGTGCCGGATGCAAGTTGACCACGCGGTTGGGAAACGCCGCCAGCAGCGGCGTGTGCACCATGCGCATGTAACCGGCCATGACCACATATTCGCAGCCGCGCTCGAGCAGCTCGTGCGCGATGATCTCGTCGGCGGCGATGGGGTCGGCATAGACATCTTTGGACAGCGTGAGCGTCTGGATGCCCGCGCGCTCAGCGCGCTGCAAACCCTTAGCCGAAGGACGGCTCGACACCACAAGCTCAATCGAAGCGTTGAGCTTGCCGGCGGCGATCAGATCGATCAGCGCCTGCAGGTTGGTACCCGAACCGCTGATGAGCACACCGATCTTGAGCGGCTCGGCCGTATCGGTGCCGGTCGGACGGGTGTAGGGCACAAAGCCCAGGCTCGCGGCAGCAGCCATCTGCTCGTTAGCGCTCATCGGAGTACACGACCTTACCGGAGCCCTCGACGCACTCGCCCACGCGGAACGGCTTCTCGCCCAGCGCGACCAGGGCCTCGGTCACGGCAGCCTCGTCCTCGGGGGCGACGATCAGGCACAGGCCAACGCCCATGTTGAAGGTCTTGCATGCCTCGTTGGGCGCGAGCTCGGCCTGGCGCGACACGTAGGTGATGACGGGCGGAACGTCCCAACCCATCTCGGCGCCGTTGCGGGTGACCACGGCGTCGACGTCGTCGGCGAGCGCGCGGTTGAGGTTCTCGGTAATACCGCCGCCAGTGATATGGGCGATGGCGTGCACCGGAGCGCCACCGCGCAGCAGCTCCAGAATCGGCTTGACATAGATGCGCGTGGGGGCCAACAGGGCGTCTGCCAGCGATGCGCCGCCGAGTTCCTCGAGCGGACGGCTCAGCTCCTCGGCCTTAGCGGCGGCCTCGGGCGTGCCCGGCTTAATACCGTCGACGCCAATGACCTTACGCACGAGCGAGTAGCCGTTGGAGTGCACGCCGGTGGAAGGCAGGCCCAGGATCACGTCGCCGGGACGGACATTCGCGGGGTCGAGCATCTTGGGACGGTCGACGACGCCCACGGTAAATCCGGCAAGGTCGTAGTCGGCAGGAGCCATGACGCCGGGGTGCTCGGCCATCTCGCCGCCCACGAGCGCGCAGCCCGCGAGCTTGCAGCCGTCGGCCACACCCTTGATGATCTTTGCCATGTGCTCGGCCTCGATGTGGCCGATGGCAACGTAGTCCAGGAAGAACAGCGGCTCGGCACCCGAAGCCAGAATGTCGTTGACGCACATAGCAACCAGGTCCTGGCCCACCGTCTCGTGACGGTCCATGATCTGGGCGAGCACGAGCTTGGTGCCCACGCCGTCGGTACCGCTAATCAGAATCGGGTCTTCCATATCCTTAAGCGCGGCAGCCGAGAACAGGCCACCAAAGCCACCGATGCCGCCGATGACCTCGGGACGGTTGGTGTCCTTAACCATCTGCTTAATAGCGTCAACGGCGCGGCCGCCCTCGGCGGTATCGACGCCGGCATCCTCATACGTCACATGCTTGCTGTCGCTCATCTGAGCCTTCCTCTCCCACTACCGTGGCGCCGCCCGGGCGCCAAACGGTGCTCATAGTTGCGTTCATTTCGGCGCGCGCCATAACAACGCGCGCCGTCATATCAACAAAACAGCAGGTAAAACCTACCAAAATAAACCTGTCCCTTTTTGGCAGGTTTTAGGCCTCGCCGTGTTCCTCTTCCCAGCTGCGATCGTCGTATTTCTCGACCACGGCGTCGTCATCAAAGTGCAGCGGCTTGTCCAGGTTGCGGGGCTTAAAGCCCTCCATGAACTTGTCGCGGCCAAAGCTCTCGGGAATCGCCACGGGGTAGCGGCCGGTAAAGCACGCATCGCAGTAACCGCCCTTGGGCATGACCTTAAGCAGGCCCTCGACCGAAAGGAAGGCCAGCGAATCGGCGCCGATATACTCGCAAATCTCGTCGACCGTCTTGTTGGCGCTGATAAGCTGCGACTGCACGTCGGTATCGATACCGTAGAAGCACGGCCAGATGACCTCGGGCGAGTTGATGCGGATATGAATCTCCTTGGCGCCGGCGTTGCGCAGCATCTTGACGAGCTGCACCATGGTGGTGCCGCGCACGATGGAGTCGTCGATGACGACCAGGCGCTTGCCCTCGATGTTGTCACGCAGCGGGTTGAGCTTCATACGCACGCCCATGGCACGCAGCTCCTGCGTAGGCTCGATAAACGTACGGCCC
The DNA here is from genome assembly GCA_905215755.1 of uncultured bacterium. Classification (GTDB taxonomy): domain Bacteria; phylum Actinomycetota; class Coriobacteriia; order Coriobacteriales; family Coriobacteriaceae; genus Collinsella. Next base: position 67,549 of record CAJMRE010000004.1, on the reverse strand, counting down.
ACATAGCGGTTCTTGATGAGGCCCTCGCCAAAGGGAATGCCACTCTCGTGCGAATAGCCCTCCGCGGGCGGCAGGCCGGAGTCGGGCACGCCGATGACCAGGTCGGCCTCGACGGGCTCCTCATGTGCCAGCTGACGACCCATGTCATAACGGCAGGCGTAGACGCTCTTGCCGTTCATGATGGAATCGGGGCGAGCAAAGTAGACCTGCTCAAAAATGCAGTTAGCAGGCTCTTCGGCGGCAGGCACGCCCTGCTCGGACACAAGGCCCTCGGCGCTGATGCGCAAAATCTCACCGGGACGGACGTCGCGGACGTACTCGGCGCCCACGATATCGAGCGCGCAGGTCTCGGAGGCAACGACCCAGCCGCCGGCGCGCGTGACATGGGTGGTGGCGTCGACCGTCGCGGCGCCGTCCTGCGACGGCAGCTGCGAAACGGATGCGGCATCGGCCTGGTCCAGACCCTCGTCCACCAGCTTGCCCAGCACGAGCGGGCGAATGCCGTGCGGATCGCGGAATGCGTAGAGCGCCTGCTCGTTGATGAGCGTCATGGCGTAGCCGCCGCGCACGAGCTCCATGGTCTTGCGAATGCCCTCGCGCAGATGGCCAGTACGCTGAGTAAAGTAGCCGATGAGTTTGGTCGCGACCTCGGAATCCGAGTTGGAGAGGAACGGTACGCCCAGCTCGATCAGCTGGCGACGCAGCTCGTCGGTGTTGACGAGGGTGCCGTTGTGCGCGAGCGCGATAATGACGCTATTGATGGTAGAGAGGTGCGGCTGAGAGGCTTCCCAGCTCTTGGCGCCGGCGGTGCCGTAGCGCACATGACCCACGGCCAGCTGACCGGAGAGCGTCGACAAGTCGGCATTGGAGAACACGCGGTCGAGCAGGCCCAGATCCTTGCGGACCATAACCGTACCGCCGTCACCAACGGCGATTCCCGCCGATTCTTGGCCGCGATGCTGCAGTGCACGCAGGCCAAAGTACGTCAGTCGAGCCACGTCGCGATCGGGCGCCCAGACACCAAAAACGCCGCATTCCTCATGCAGCTGGTCAGAGTCCGGATCATACGTCGACATGGCGTTCACCTGTCCCGCGGCACGCTCGGCCGCGCGGATGGTTTCTTGAGACATGGCATCCCCTCAGAGCCTCGTATTTTGGCGTTACCCGCCTTATTATACGCACGGCGCGACGCGCTCCCCCGCGCATGAGCAGCGCTTTTTAAAAGCCCACCGAGCTTATTATCCGTTTTGCGACCAAACATTTTATTGGGTAGTCCACTCTCAGGGGCAACGGCCTCGAAGACTTCCCGTGCGCCGTGTCTCGCCCGCGCTAGGGGCTACATTGTTGCAATTGGGACGTTCGTCCTGTCTTTTAGCTGGTCGTCGGCGTATCCTTGTAGGCTACTACAAGACGAGAAAGGTAGCGTATGGATCGAAATCAACTCGACCCCAGTGTCCCCAGCACCACGGAGGCCAAGAAGATCCCCCTTATCATCAAGGTCTACGCAGTCCTGTGCACCCTATCTGGCGTGGGCACGCTCCCGTCAGTCGCCGTCTTTATGTGGCAGGTCATCACCGCACTCATTAACGGCAACGTCGCCGCTAAGCTCGGTGATAACACCCTAGTCGCGGTTGGCCTTATCGTCGCCGGCATTATGCTCTCGGCGGCAAGCGCGATCATCTTGATCGTCTTTGGCCTGGACCTCATCAAGGACCAGCGGCGCAATGCCGCCCGCCTGTCTTACGTCCTCATCGCATTTACCGTCGTGGAGCTTTTAGTTGACGTGATGCTCCAGGGCATCGGACCCTTCCTGCTGCGCCCCGCCGTCCAGCTTGTCATCCTCATTGCGCTGTCGGCCACCGTCGACCCCACGCTACGCCAGGAGCGCGAACTGCAGCGCCGTCTGCAAGAGATGCTCGACCGCGATGCCGCCGCCGAGGGGATGCTCGGCCGCGACGAAACCGGCGAGGGCTACATCAAGCTCAACTACTTCAACCTGTTCTGGGTATTCTTCGTCTGCAGCGTGTTAGGTCTCATTCTCGAGGAAGTCTGGCATATGGTCGTCGTCGATCCCGGCGTCTATCAGGACCGTGCCGGTATGCTATTTGGCCCCTTTAGCCCCATCTACGGATTTGGCGCGGTGCTCATGACCATGGCGCTCAACCGCTTCTATAAAAAGAATCCTCTGATCATTTTCCTGGTAAGTGCCCTGATCGGCGGCGCTTTCGAGGTGTTTGTAGGCTGGTTTATGCAGACCTCATTTGGCGTGGTGTCGTGGAGCTATTCACACATTAGGCTATTCGGCATGCCCGATCCCATCGCGGTATTGACCGGGGGACGCACATGCACGCCGTTTGCCTGCATGTGGGGCCTGGGTGGCCTCATCTGGATCAAGGTCTTGCTGCCGCGCCTGCTTAAGCTCATCAATATGATTCCATGGAAACGCCGCTACTCTGCTACCGTCATCCTGACCGCCGTCATGTTGATCGACGGCGTCATGACGTTGCAATCGCTCGACTATTGGTATCAGCGCGTCAACGGAACCGTTCGAAATATTCCCGTCGCACAGTTCTATGACAAGCATTTCGATAACGAATATATGGAGAACCGTTTTCAGAGTATGACCATGAGCCCCAAGGACGCCACACGCGTGTAGCAAACGCCAGAGCAAAATAGCTCCAACACATCAAAGCCCGCTGGCAGATCTACATGAACTGCCGGCGGGCTTTCGCTATAGACAGACTCGGATTGCCGACGAGGCCTTACGCCTCGCGCTCGACCTCACTCACGCATTCGTTCTTGATGGTGCCAACGAACGCCTGCAGCGCATCGACCACGTGCGGGCGAATGTCCCCGCCGATGAGCACGAGCATGATGTCGTCACCTACGGCAAGCTCGCCGCTTGCCAGCCACACGCGCACATAGCCGATACCCGGCATCGCGCGCGTGGCCTCGATAGCAGCCTGCACCTTGCTGGCGTCGTAGCCAAACACCATGCCGCCCACCTTATGGCCCGGCGCCACGCCATCGGTCTCGACACCGCGCGCCTCGGCCTTGGGCGTCGCGCGCACCACACCGTTATGTGTCAGATACATACCGCACGCAGGTGCCGACGAATCGGCCTTGGCCTCGCGCAGCCAAGCATCAACCGAAGGCATCGTTTTGCCATTCTCGAGCATCATTTCCCCTTTCACCGTCATTGAGTAGCCCATCATCTATTCCTCGACCGGAGTGAGCACCATGACGGCACGCGTGTTGCTCAGCGATAACGAACGACAGGTCACAAGCGTTACGACCTTGGTTGCCGAAGCAGCGCGGTCGCCTGCATCACTCGCCACTGCCGAAGCACCGTCGAGCATCTCGGACAGGTAGTTCTTGAGCCCGTCATCGCCCTCAAAATTGGGCGTGCGCGCCTTGGCATACGTGTCCTCAACGACCTTGGTCGCCAGTGGTCGCAGCTTATACGTAGCATCCCGTGTGATGTAGTACACATATTCAATGCTATCGAACGTTGCCTGGTCAGTCGTATCCGAAATCACGTTGAACATCGACCCATCGTTCATATGGTGTCCGTAGATCGTGGTCTGCTGGTCAACCATTCCCGGCGCGGTGTCATCGCTATCCAGGAAAATGGCCCCAGATGCATTGGCTGTACCGTCGAACAGCGTGTTGAGGTATTTGGAGTTGTTGTTGGTCTGCACCACGGGATAGTTGATGTTGGTTCCCGGCACATAAATCCAACCCACAATCTCGGGGTTTGTCTGAGCAAGCGCATCGAAGTCGATAATCGGCACACCGCTGGCGTCCTTATCGCTTATATATTGCTTTTCGATCTTTTGGTACGACTCGCTCGCCTGCTTGTAACCAATCTGCGCATTGATAAAGATGGCAGCGGCGGCAACGATTAGGCCGATGCCAATAATGATGAGCAAGATGGGGATAACGGAGCGGCGCTTTTTGCGCGGCGGCTCGGTATAGCTCGACGGAGCAGCGCCCGACTGTTTCGTAGAACGAGATTCTTTCTTGGCCGTATCATACGACGAAGGGCGATATGCAGCCGGCGTATCCTGGCGATGATGGGACATCGGCGTTACGGGACGCGGTGCGCGCGGCTGCTGAGGAGAGGATGTCCGACCCTGCTGTGCCGCATGGGCAGCACCCGGCTTCGACGGATCGGGAATCTGAGAAGCCTTGAATCGTTTTCCCTGATAGTCGGACATGGCTCTCCTTATACTGCGGTGAAACGGCGGAACGCCTAGGCGTCGGCCATCTCCTGCTTCATCTTCTCGATAACCTTGCGGTACTCGGGGTCGCAAGCGCCCAGAATCTGCGTGGCGTAGATGGCGGCGTTCTTGGCGCCGTTGATGGCAACGCAGGCCACGGGCACGCCCGAAGGCATCTGCACCATCGACAGCAGCGAATCCATGCCGCCCAGGTCACTCGTCTTCATAGGCACGCCGATGACCGGCAGCGGCGTAAAGGCAGCCACGACACCGCCCAGGTGAGCAGCCTTGCCGGCGGCGGCGATAATCACTTTGATACCGCGATCGGCGGCAGTCGAGGCCCACTCGTGGACCTTCGCCGGCGTGCGGTGTGCGCTCGCAATGACGAGCTCATAGGGCACACCAAGCGCCTCGAGCTCGGCGGTGCAGCCTTCCATAACGCCCAGATCGGACTTGGAACCCATGATGATCCCGACGACCGGCTTTTGATCTGCCATAAACAAAGACCTCCTGTTGAGAGCGGCGACGCGGCGGATCCGCGACCCTTAACTACTGAGAGTAGTATAGCTGCTCCCGTCCCTGCGGTCCCCGGGTGCCCCGCGTCGGGCTGGGTTTTTATCTTCGCTCCCCTTGCTTCGCAAAGTCGCTCAGACAATAAACCCAGCCCGCCGCGGGGCACCCGGGGACCTACCGGGAATTGCCATGACATACGTTGGCTGAAATATTAACGTGGGATCCGCCGTTCGAACGAACGGCGGATCCCACACTCACTTTTTATTCAGCCCTAGTCATCGCGCAAAGCCCCTTTGGCAGCACACGGTGCAACCGAGTCACCGCAGGCCGGGGCGGGAGGGGCCGAGTTTCCTCCTGAGCGACTCTGCTTGCAGCCGGAGCGAAAGGGGGAAATCTCGGCCCCTCCCGCCCCGGCCGGACAGGTCACACTACACCGTGTACTGCGGCAGGTCCTGCAGGGCGATGACGTCCATGCCCATGTCGTTGGCGCTGCCGTGACCCTGCTGGTCCTCACGCACGGCCTCGATAGCGCTCACGTACGTGTTGGCCGCGGACATCGCGGTCACGCAGGTCACGCCGCGACGCACCGCCTCGGTGCGCAGAAGGTAGCCGTCGCCACGAGAACCCGGGCCATACGGCGTATTGATGATTACCGCAATCTTGCCATCGGCGATGAGGTCACCAATGTTGGGACGCTCGCCGTCGTGCGGGCCGCTAATCTTTTCCACGACCTCGCACGTCACGTTGCCTCCACGCAGCACGCGCGCCGTGCCCTCGGTGGAGCAGATATCAAAGCCCAGGTAGCGCAGGATACGGGCGACCGAAAGGATATGACGCTTGTCACGGTCGCACACGCTAATGAACACCTTGCCGGCGCTCGGGTCGGGCAGCTTGTAGTCAATCGCCAGTTGCGTCTTGGCGTATGCCTCGGGATAGCTCTTGGCGATACCCATGACCTCGCCCGTCGACTTCATCTCGGGCCCCAGGATAACGTCGGCGCCCGGGAAACGGCCCCAGGGCATAACGGCTTCCTTCATGCAGAACCAGTCCAGCTGAAGCTCGTCGCTCGGCAGGCCCAGGCTTGCGATGGAATCGCCCGCCATGATACGCGCCGCGCACTTGGCCAGCGGCACGCCGGTGGCCTTGGAGATAAACGGCACGGTGCGGCTGGCACGCGGGTTGGCCTCGATCACGTAAACGGTCTCGCCCTTGATGGCGTACTGCACGTTGACCAGGCCGCGCACGCCCAGCGCCATCGCGATGCGGCGCGTGGTCTCGCGGAGCTTCGCCTGCAGGCTCTCGCTAAAGCTGAACGGCGGAATGCAGGTCGCGGAGTCGCCAGAGTGGATACCGGCCTCCTCGATATGCTCCAGAATGCCGCCGATGTAGACCTCTTCGCCATCGCACAGGGCGTCGACATCGGACTCGATCGCGCCCTCCAAGAAGCGGTCCAGATACACCGGGTAGTCAGGGCTAATGCGCGCAGCCTCGGCCATGTAATCGCGCAGATGCTCGGCATCGTAGGCGATCATCATGCCGCGGCCGCCCAGCACGTAGCTCGGACGCACCAGCAGCGGGTAGCCGATGTGCGCGGCCACGGCCTCGGCCTCCTCAAACGAGGTTGCCTGGCCCGCCGGCGGGTACATGATGCCCAGCTTGTCGAGCAGAGCGGCAAAGCGCTCGCGGTCCTCGGCAAAGTCGATGGCATCGGGCTTGGTGCCCATGATGTTCACGCCGCTCTCCTCGAGCATGCGCGCCAGCTTAAGCGGGGTCTGGCCGCCAAGCGTCACCACGACGCCGTCGGGGCGCTCAACGTCGATAACGTCCATGACGTCCTCGTAGGTGAGCGGCTCAAAGTACAGGCGGTCGGACGTGTCATAGTCGGTCGAGACGGTCTCGGGATTGCAGTTGACCATGATGGTCTCAAAGCCGCGGGCCGCCAGCGCGTAGCTCGCGTGCACGCAGCAGTAATCGAACTCGATACCCTGGCCAATGCGGTTGGGGCCGGCGCCCAGGATCATCGCCTTGGGCTTGTCCGCCGGCGTGGTCTCGTCGGGAGCCACGCACTTCTTGGCATCCGGGCTCGTGCGGTAGATGTTCTCGTACGTCTTGTAGTGGTACTCCGTGGCGCTCGAGAACTCCGCAGCGCAGGTATCGACCGTCTTCATGCTGGGAACCACGCCCAGGCCCTTGCGGTAGGCGCGCACAAAGCGCTCGTCCGAGCCGGTCAGCGCGGCGATCTCGGCATCGCTCGTGCCGTACTGCTTGAGCAGGCGCATCGCGTCGGCGTCGATATCCTCCACACGCAGGTCGCGGATGCTCTCCTGGACCCGCACCATATCGTTGATACGGTTGAGGTACCACGGATCGATACCGCAGATGGCACGGATGCGAGCGATGTCCCAGCCACGGCGCAGGGCCTCGACCACAAAGAAGATGCGGTGCTCGGTCGGCGTTGCCACGGCTTGAGCGAGCTCATCGTCGCTCAGCTTGCCGGCACCCTCTTTGCCACCGGCGCAAATGCCCTGGTGGCCGTCCTCCAGCGAGCGCATAGCCTTGCCGAAGGCCTCCTCAAAGGTGCGGCCGATCGCCATAATCTCGCCCACGGCCTTCATGCGCGTGGTGAGCGTGGGGTCGGTACCCTTGAACTTCTCGAAGGCAAAGCGCGGCACCTTGACCACGCAGTAGTCGATTGTGGGCTCAAAGCAGGCGGGCGTAGCCTTGGTGATGTCGTTGACGATCTCGTCGAGCGTGTAGCCCACAGCCAGGCGCGCGGCGGCCTTGGCGATGGGGAAACCCGTGGCCTTGGAAGCGAGGGCGGACGAGCGGCTCACGCGCGGGTTCATCTCGATGACGATCAGGCGGCCGGTGCTGGGGTTCACGGCAAACTGCACGTTGGAGCCACCGGTCTCGACGCCGATCTTCTCCAGAATGGCGAGCGAGGCCACGCGCATGCGCTGATACTCCAGGTCGGAGAGGGTTTGCGCCGGCGCCACGGTGATGGAGTCGCCGGTGTGCACGCCCATGGGGTCGAGGTTCTCGATGGAGCACACGATGATGCCGTTGCCGGCGTGGTCACGCATAACCTCCATCTCGTACTCTTTCCAACCCTCGATGGACTCCTCGACCAGCACCTCGTGGGCGGGCGAGAGTTCCAGGCCCTGGCTCACGATGGAGACGAGCTCCTCGTGGGTGTGAGCGATGCCGCCGCCGGCGCCGCCGAGGGTAAAGCTCGGGCGCAGCACGCAGGGATATCCCACGCGCTCGGCGATGGCCTCGGCGTCGGCCACGCTGTAGGCATAGCCCGAGCGTGCGACCTCCAGGCCAATCTCGGCCATGGCTTCGTTAAAGAGTTTGCGGTCCTCGCCGCGCTCGATGGCGTCCAGGTCGCAGCCGATCATCTCGACGCCGTACTTGTCGAGCGTACCGTCCTTTGCCAGCTCGACGGCGGCGTTCAGACCGGTCTGGCCGCCCAGCGTGGGCAGCAGCGCGTCCGGGCGTTCTTTCTTGATTACGCGCTCGATAAACTCGGCGGTGATAGGCTCAACATAGGTGCGGTCGGCCAAGCCCGGGTCGGTCATGATGGTCGCCGGGTTGGAATTGACCAGGATGACCTCAAAGCCATCCTCCTTGAGCACCTTGCAGGCCTGGGCGCCGGAGTAGTCGAACTCGCAGGCCTGGCCAATAACGATGGGGCCCGAACCAATAACGAGGATACGCTTGATGTCAGTACGTTTCGGCATGTTAGTTCTCCTCGGTCTCGGTCGCGGCGGTCTCGGCAAAGTTCCAGCCAGCCAGGCGGTCCTTCGCGGTGTCGATGTCCAGGTAGTTCTCCTCGCCGTCCATGAGTCGCGTAAAGGCGGTAAAGAGATAGTGGGCATCGGTGGGGCCAGGCGAGGCCTCGGGGTGATACTGGACCGAGAAGCACGGGGCGTCGAGCAGCTGGATGCCCTCGGCGGTGCCGTCGTTGAGGTTCACATGTGTTAGGCGAATGCGGCCAAAGCGCTCGTTCATCACGACCGGCGCGATTCCGCGGCGCACCCAGACGCGCAGATCTCCATCGGCCGCATGCTCGGTCTCGCCGCCGGAAAGCTCGGGGACAAGCTTGCCCAAGCTGGGGAACAGCAGGCCAAAGCCATGGTTTTGCGCGGTGATCTCCACACGGCGGCTTACCAGGTTCATAACCGGCTGGTTGCCACCGCGGTGACCGAACTTAAGCTTTTCCATCTGGGCGCTGCAGGCCAGGCTGATCATCTGGTGACCAAGACAAATACCAAAGACCGGCACCTTGCCGATCAGCTGCTGCACCTGCTCGTAGGTCTCCACCACGGCGTCGGGGTCGCCGGGGCCATTGGACAAAAAGACGCCGTCGGGATTCATGTCGAGCACCTCACTCGCGGGCGTGTCCCGCGGCACGACGGTAAGGTCGCAGCCGGCGCGGACCAGCCCCTCCAGAATGCCGCGCTTCACACCGCAGTCGTAGGCGACCACTTTGTGACGGGCAGGAGCGGCAGCCGAAAGCGCAAAGTCATGCGTGGCAGGCAGGTCGGCAGCCACAAACTCATGAGGCGCGGGGCAACTTACGGTCTTGACCAGGTTCTCGCCTACCAGCGTGGGCGCTGCGGCCAGACGCTCGGCAAGCTCGTCGACGTCGAAGATCTCGGTCGAGATAATGCCCATCTTGGAACCATTGTCGCGCAGATGGCGCACCAGAGCGCGGGTGTCGACGCCCTCGATAGCGACGATGCCATGGGCGCGCAGATACTCCGGCACGCTGACGGCCGAGCGCCAGTTAGAAGGCGTGGTGCACATGTCGCGAACGATCATGCCGCGCATAGCCGGAGCGCTCGCAGGGCGCACGGCGTCGCCGGGGAAGGCCGACTGGACGTCGGTCTCGTCGATACCGTAGTTGCCGATCTGCGGATAGGTCATGGTTACGATTTGGCCGGCATAACTCGGGTCGGTCATGACCTCAAAGTAGCCCTCGAGTGAGGTGTTGAAGCAGACTTCGCCGGTCGCGGTGCCCTCGGCGCCGCATGCACGTCCATAAAAAATGGTCCCATCCTCAAGATACAGAATGCAGGGACCGCAGGTGCCCTTGCTGGTTTTGGCCAGCATACGCTGGCAAAGCTCGCTGGGCGCGAAGGTGCGGGCGGCAGCGCCCGCGGTATGGTTGTTCGCCATAATTCTCCTTCCCGGTCTCACAGGACCGGCTTAAAGGTGTGTAGTTAGGCCTCGCGGTATTGTAACCGCAAGCATGCCTCATGGCGTTAATTTCATCGAAATGTTTACGAAATGATAATTATGACTTTCTATGCATAATGATTTCTCTGGGACGGGGATTAAAAAATCATCCCGCGGGGCTTATGGCTCACGCGGGATGATGGCGTCTTACTTTTTCTTGTCCTGTTCCAGCAGTTCGGACGGTGTGCGATCGGGCTTGCCGCCGCGGAAAATCTCGCGGCCATGCAGACGATGCTCCAGGTCACGCTCGGCCTTTTCCTCGTCAATCTTGGTCTGGCTCACCACCGGATCCTCAATCAACGACGACACCGAGTTCACCTGCTTCTGAATGCGCTCGGCGATGGTGTCATCCATACTCACGATGCGCATCTTCCAGTCGATACTCGTGGCGTTGGATGAGCTCTTGGTCCACACGAACGTCAAAATGGCGCTCTGGTGGCCCCGCGCGGGGAACATGCCAAAGAAGGAATCGTGCTGAATGTTGCTATCCTCGTCGATATAGGCGTGAACGTTATACACCACGCGGTCGATCTTATCGTTGAGCAACGCGTTGGTCGCAAGCGCCGCGGCCTGGATCTGCCCGTTGGACAGCAGCTCGAGCTCGTTGGCAGACGATGTGTCCAACACCGTCACCTCGACCGTGCCCGTGCGTTCATCGGCTTCATCGACGGTAAAGTCGAGCGGGAACTGCGTAAAGCCATTGCCCCACTCAAGGCCGCCCTTCAGCGCCGTCGAAACGGTATCGACCGAAACGCTCTCGGACAGGTTGGCGGTGTTCAGACGACGCATCACGCCGTAGCCAATCTGCATGCCCACGATCAGCACCAAAATACCGATGACCACGGCCATCGCGGTCTTCGTAATGGTATGGCTCACCTGCGAGCCCGAAGGATCGTCCTCGGACAGCGGGTCGATATGTTTTGCCTGGCTCGCGCGGTCCTCGCTGCGCAGCTGCGCTAGCGCCGCTTTGTCACCGCGCTTGGCCGCAGCCTCCTTCTCACGCATGCGCTCGGTACGCTTTTTGGCGAGCGTGGGATCCAAGACGCCGGATGCATCGATTTCGGAGAATAACTCCGTCACTTCTTCCGGAGTCAAAGGGTTCTTGTCAGCCATAAACTTCCTGTCATATCAATCAGTCGAGCTCGTGCGCACGCGCACCTTCGAACTGCATTCGATAGTAACGGGCATAGGTGCCGCCACGGGCGAGAAGCTCCTCGTGCGTGCCACGCTCCACAACGCGACCATGCTCAACGGTCGCAATCTCATCGGCATGCTTAATGGTCGAAAGACGGTGGGCGATGATAATCGTGGTGCGGCCGCGTGCCAGCTCTTCGAGTGACTCCTGCACCGCCTCCTCGCTCTCGTTATCCAAAGCACTCGTCGCCTCGTCCAAAATCAGGATCTTGGGGTTCTTGAGAAACACGCGCGCGATGGCAACGCGCTGCTTCTGTCCGCCCGAAAGACGGCTGCCGCGCTCGCCCACCACGGTGTCGTAGCCCTGCGGAAGCGACTCGATAAAGGCATCGATGTTGGCGCGACGGGCGGCCTCGGCGATCTCTTCTGCCGTGGCGCCCGGCTTGCCGTAGGCGATGTTCTCGCCAATCGTACCGTCAAATAGATAGACATCCTGCTGCACCAGGCCGATGGCGCGGCGCAGGCTCTGCTGCGTCACATCGCGCACGTCCTGGCCGTCGATGCTAATGGATCCGGCAGCCACGTCATAAAAGCGCGGCAGCAGCGAACAGGTCGTGGACTTGCCACCGCCCGAAGGGCCAACCAGCGCGATGGTCTGCCCGGGCTTGATGGACAGATTCATATGGTCGATAACGGGACGCTCGTCGGCATAGCCCTCGCCCAGCTCGACATCCTCGTAGTTAAAGCACACGTCGTGATACTCCACGGCGCCGGCAGTCACCTGCAGATCCGTAGCGCCCGGCTTGTCCTGGATATCCGGCGCGGTCGAGAGCACCTCGTCCATACGTTTAAAGCCGGCGATAGCCTTCTGATACGTTTCGGCCGAATTGACGAGCGTCTCGAGCGGCGTGCAGAACAGCGAAATATAGAGTGCAAAGGTCGCCATATCGACCGCCTGTAGCTGTCCCTGGGCGACCAGCCATCCGCCCAGCAGCACTACGATCACATAGAGCACACCCGAGAGCAGGCCATACGTCGCGGTATAGACGCCCATGGCGTGATACATGTTCTCCTTGGACAAAAGGTAGCGGTCGTTAGAGGCACGGAACTTGGCACGCTCGGTCTCCTCGTTGGCAAAGCTCTTGACCACGCGCATGCCCGCCAGAGAATCCTGCAGCTGTGCATTAATGCCGCTGATCTTCTTGCGGTTGTCGCTAAAGACCTCGCGCATGCGCATGTTCTGCCAAAACATGACGACCGCAAACGCCGCCGTCACCACGGCCATGGCAAGCGCCAGCACCGGAGCGATGGTAAAGAGGATCACAAACGAGCCGATAATCTCGATACCGCAGATGATGATCCACTCGGGTACGTGATGCGCCGCCTCGCAGATATCGAACAGGTCGTTGACCACGCGGCTCATCATGTCGCCCGAGCTGTTGCGGTCGAAGTACGCAAAGCTAAAGCGCTCATACTGGTCGAACAGGTCCTCGCGCATTTTGGACTCCATGCGCGCGCCCATCACGTGACCCCAATAGCTCACAAAGTAGCGGCAGGCGCAGCGGACGGTATACATCAGCACCAAGCCCACCGCGATCATGCCGAGCGCCTGCATAATGGCAGCCTGACCCTGAGTAAATAGCCCACCGGTCAAATTGCGCAGGATAATGGGGAACGCCAGGTCAATGGCGGCAAGCACCAGAGCACAAACAGTATCAGCAACAAAAAGCCCCATCTGGGGCTTGTAATACGAAAGAAACCTCTTAAACATGCAGTCCTCGAAGAGAAATAAATAGCGTGATAAATCCGGTTGAGCCGGTCGGGCTGAAAACAAAGCGTCCCAACAAACATAACGCCGATGTTCTAGCAACGTCAGCGAAAACGTCCCTAAGCGAGCAAGGTGCCTTGAAAGAGGAGCGACGCGTACTTCGGTACGCGAGCGACGATTGAAAGGCAGATTGCCGCTTAGGGGCGTTTGCAGCGTCGACTCGTTACGCGGTTTGGTAAAACCGCGTAACCTAGAGCTCCGTGCCCCCAAGGCGGTGCGCGATGCTGTCGCAGGCCAAGGCGCCCACGACGGTCTTGGCGTCTTCGATCTTGCCGTCGAGCACGGCGTCGATCAGCTCGTGCAGCGGCACCAGGTCCACGTTGACAAACTCGTCATCATCGGGGTTGGGCGCATCAAACTCGAGCTTGGTAGCCAAGTAAATGTGGATGATCTCATCGCAAAAACCGCAGGACGTGACAATCGACGTCAAAAAGCGAATACGACCAGCCCTAAAGCCCGTCTCCTCATGCAGTTCGCGCTTGGCGCAATCGAGCGGGTCCTCGCCTGGATCGAGCTTACCGGCGGGAATCTCGACCGTCACGCGGTCGATGGCGGTGCGGTACTGACGCACCAGTACGATCTTGCCGCTCTCGGTCAGTGCCACAACGGCCGCCGCACCTGGATGGCGAACGATATCGCGGGCGCTGCGGTGACCGTTGGGCAGCTCAACCTCAAGACGGTGGACGTCAAGGATCTTGCCCTTCCAGGCGCACTCCTCCGAAAGAATCTTCTCGTGCAGCTCGACATCGTGCGGGTCGTCGTCGCCCAGCACCAGCGCCGGCTCGTCAGCGACCTCGCCACCAGGCTCGCCCTCGGCGTGCCCATACATGCGGCTGTCCTCTTCGACGATCTGCGCGTCCACGAGCTCTTCGTTCTTCTCGTCCATCCGTCTCATTCCTCTCGGATTTTAGGCATCCCAGGCGTCGCGGCCGCGCAGCGCGCGCAGGCCGATGTCGTGACGCAGGGTCTTGCCCTCAAAATCAATCTTCTCGCAGGCCTCGTAGGCAAGGTTGCGAGCGTTCTCGAACGTGTCGCCCAGAGCGGTCACGGCAAGCACGCGGCCACCATTGGTCACGAGCTGGCCGTCCACCACGGCAGTGCCCGCGTGGTACACGGTCACGTTCTCCATGGCCTCGGCATCGGCGATACCGGTGATGACCTTGCCTTTCTCGTAGCTGCCGGGGTAGCCCGCGCTCGTCAGGACAACGGCCACGGCCCACTCGTCACGCCAGTCGAGTTCAATCTGATCGAGCTCGTAGTTGGCACAAGCCAGCATAACCTCGACCAGGTCGTTCTTAAGGCGCGGGAGCACGACCTGCGTCTCGGGGTCGCCGAAACGGGCATTGAACTCCAGCACCTTGGGGCCGGCAGGCGTGAGCATAAAGCCGCCGTACAGGCAGCCGCGGTAGTCGATGCCCTCGGCAGCGAGCTCTGCCACGGTCTGCTCCATGACCTTCACCATGGTGGCGTGCTCCTCGTCAGTCACGATGGGCACCGGGCTGTAGACGCCCATGCCGCCGGTGTTGGGGCCCTTGTCGCCCTCGAGCGCGCGCTTGTGGTCCTGCGAGGTGGCCATGGGGCGCACGGTCTTGCCGTCGGTAAAGGCCAACAGCGAGCACTCGGGGCCGGTCAGCATCTCCTCGATGACCACGGTGTTGCCGGCATCGCCAAAGGTGCCGCCAAAGCACTCGCGCACGGCTTCCTCGGCCTGCTCAAGTTCGGTCGCCACGATAACGCCCTTGCCGGCGGCAAGGCCGTCAGCCTTCACGACCAGCGGGGCGCCCTGCTCGCGTACGTAGGCGAGAGCCGAAGCCTCGTCGGTAAACGAACCATAGGCTGCCGTCGGAATGCCCGCACGCTCCATGAGCTGCTTGGAGAACAGCTTGGAGCCCTCCATCTGGGCACCCTCGGCACCCGGGCCAAAGCAGGGAATACCCGCCGCGCGCACGGCGTCGGCCACGCCCGCCACAAGCGGAGCCTCGGGGCCAATTACCACGAGTCCGCATCCGTGGCTCTGCGCAAACGCCGCCACGGCCGCAGGATCGCAGTCGTCGAGAACAACGTTCTCGCCGCAGCTCGCGGTGCCGCCGTTGCCCGGCGCGATGTAGAGCTTGCCGGCGCGCGGTGATGCTGCGAGCTTGGCTGCCAAAGCATGCTCACGGCCGCCGCTGCCCAACAACAGGATGTCGATGGTTTGAGTGTCCGCCTTCAAGGGTGCCTCCTCTATGGATGAACGGCCCGCTCCGCGCGAGCCCTTTGCAAGCAAATATACCCCTCGACCGCCCGTCCGGGCTGCAAAGGGGTATATCGCAATAACCAAATAGTCCCGATTACTTCCAGAATCGGTTGATGATCTGCTCGCGACCAGCGCCAACGCCAATGAACGTCACGCGGGTGTGTGCCAGATCCTCGATAAACGCCACGTAGTCCTGGGCCTCCTGCGGCAGCTCCTCAAAGCTGCGGCAGCCGGTGATATCGCACTTCCAGCCAGGAAGCTCCTCGTAGATGGGCTTGGCATGCTCAAAGCGCACCTGATGCTCGGGCACGCTCGTGTAACGCTCGCCATCGACGTCATAGGCAACGCACACCTTAATGGTGTCGAAGGCCGAAAGCACGTCGAGCTTGGTCATGGCGATATCGGTGAGGCCGTTGACGCGCGAGGCGTAGTTGGCGATGGGGCCGTCAAACCAGCCGCAGCGACGACGGCGACCGGTGGTCACGCCGTACTCGTAGCCCTCCTCGGTCAGCGTGTGGCCGGCCTCGGACTCATAGGAAAGCTCGGTGGGCATGGGGCCCGAACCGACGCGGGTGATATAGGCCTTCATGACGCCCAGCACGCGGTCGACGTTCTTCATGCCCACGCCGGAGCCGGTGATGGCGCCGCCGGCGGTGCAGTTGGAAGACGTCACGTACGGATAGGTGCCGTGGTCGATGTCGAGCAGCGTCGCCTGGGCGCCCTCAAACAGCAGGTCCTTGCCCTCGTCGATCATGTTGTTGAGCAGCAGGCTCGTCTCGGTGATGTAGGGACGCAGGCGTTCGGCCATCGGCAGGTACTCGTCGCAAATCTGGTCCACGGTGTAGGTGGGCAGGTTGTAGATGAGCTCGAGCTCGGGGTTCACGCGGGCGAGAGCGGTCTCCAGCTTGTCGCGGAACAGCGCCTCGTCCAGCATGTCCTGCATGCGCAGGCCGATGCGGGCCATCTTGTCCTGGTAGCACGGACCGATGCCGCGCTTGGTGGTACCGATGTTCTTCTTGCCGAGCTTCTGCTCAAAGGCGCCATCCAGATCGATGTGGTACGGCATGATGACATGCGCGTTGCCGCTAATCTTGAGATTCTTGGTGGTGATGCCGTCGGCCTCGAACATGTCGATCTCCTCAAGGACAACCTTGGGGTTGACGACGCAGCCGTTACCGATCACCGACACGTGGTCGGAATACATGATGCCGGAGGGCACCTGGTGCAGGCCGTACTTCTTGCCGTTGACGACGATGGTGTGACCGGCGTTGTTGCCGCCCGAGTAGCGCACGACGGCATCGAAGTCGCCGGCGACCAGGTCGCAAATCTTACCCTTGCCCTCATCGCCCCACTGGGCACCGACCAAAACGGTTGACGGCATGTTTACTCCTTACATTCATGGCCTGTCTACGCGCCACGCCGGCACGCAGAAGCACAAAACATTCCCAGTATACCCGTGCAACGGGCGCCTGTCCTACTCCTCGGCATGTGCCCCATCAAGCTCATAGAACTTGGTGGATGCCGGCAGGAACATCAGGTCGACGTCGCCGATCGGGCCCGAACGGTTCTTGGCCACGACGATACGCGTAACGCCCTCGTCGGGTCGATCGTCGCGCGAGGCCTCGGCCTCGTCGGCGGAGCGGTCCAAGAACATAACGATATCGGCGTCCTGTTCGATGGAGCCCGATTCACGAAGGTCGGAAAGCTGCGGGCGCTTGCCGGTACGGGATTCGACCTGACGCGAGAGCTGCGACAGCGCGATGAGCGGGATCTTGAGCTCCTTGGCCATGATCTTAAGACCACGCGACATCTCCGAAACCTCGACGGTACGGCTCTCGGAGCGGCGTCCCGGCGGAGGACTCACCAGCTGCAGGTAGTCCAGGATGATGATTGCCTTCTCCTTGTTATGGAGCATACGGCGGCTCTTGGCGCGAATCTCGGTCACTGTGGTGCCGGGCGTATCGTCAATCAGAATATCGAGCTTGGACAAGGTCTGCGTGGCCTCGTTGATATTGGCCCACTGCTCGGGGCTAATGCGGCCCATGCGGAAGTCACTGATCGAGATCATGGCGTAGGCGCAAATCAGACGCTGAGCAATTTCCTTGCCCGACATCTCCAGCGAGAAGAAGCCGACGGTATAACCAGCAGCGGCAGCGTTGAGCGCCAGGTTCAGAGCGAACGACGTCTTACCTACAGCAGGACGGGCGCCAATGATGATGAGCTGGCCCTCGCGAAAACCCATGAGCATGCGGTCGAGTGACGGAAAGCCCGTGGGCACGCCCGCCGCCTGACCACCGGCCTGGCACACTTCCTCGGCCTCGTTATAGGCCTCGACCATAAACTCGGTCAGCGTCTTGTAGCTCGACTTGACCTCGCGCGCCGTAACCTTGAGCAGCTTGCTCTCGGCCAGCTCGACAACCTCTTTGGTGTCGGTGGGGGCGTTATATGCCAGCGCGTTGATCTCGTTGGTGGCGCCGATCAGCTCACGCAGCATCGAATCGCGGCGAACGATGGCGGCATGGTGCTGCCAGTTGACGAGCGACAGGGTCTGACCCATCAACTCCAAAATGTACGCTTCGCCGCCCACGGCATCGAGCTTGTTGATGCTTCGCAGGTAATCGATCAGCGAGATGGAGTCGATGGGAATGCGGCTGTTGTACATATCGACCATCGCGGTATAGATGGTCTTATGAATGGGCCGGTAGAAGTCATCGGGCTGCAGCTCGACCTGGGCCTCTTCGACCACCTCGGGCGATAGCAGCATAGCGGCCAGTACATTGGCCTCTGCATCTTGGTTTTGGGGAAGACCCAACTTTGAGCCGCGGTCCTCGACCGTCAGCCCCGTCTCCCTATCGTCATATGCCATGAGCATCCTCATTCATATCGCTTGCGAGCATCCATAGTATCAGCCACGGCTATAAATCGAGCCGCGCCTTGGCAATCATCACCGAACCAAACGGATAAACGGTCCTATGCACGGGACCGCATCTCAATGACTGCTATGAACTCACCCGGCGCAAAAACAAAAGGGCGCCCTGGTCTCCCAGAGCGCCCTTCTTAGAACAAGATTGCTGCGTTGCAGCAAATGCTACTCGGCAGCAGCCTCGGTCTCGACCTCGGCGGTCTCGGCCTCGGCGACCTCAGCGGTCTCCTCAACCTCAGCCTCGGCAGCGAGCTCCTCGGCGGTAACGCCGACGAGAACGACAACCTCGGCCTTGATCTCACGGTACAGCGAGATAGCGACGGTGTGGGCACCGGCAACCTTGATGGGCTTACCGAGCTCGACGCGCTTGCGGTCGATGTCCATACCGAGCTGACCCTTGATGGCGTCAGCGATCATAGCGGCGGTAACGGAGCCAAAGAGGATGCCCTCGTCGCCGACCTTGACGTCAACGGTGACCGTCTTGCCCTCGAAGGCAGCCTTGGTCTCGTTGGCGGTAGCCAGACGGACGGCCTCGCGCTTGGCGATGTTGTTGCGACGCTCGTCAAGCTGCTTGAGGTTGCCCTTGGTGGCGGCAACAGCGAGCTTCTTGGGGAACAGGAAGTTCTCAGCGTAACCCTGAGCGACCTCTACGACGTCACCCTCGCCGCCCTTGCCCTTGATCTCATCGAGAAGAATAACCTTCATGATGCGTCTCCCTTCTTAGCCGCGGTCGCGGTTGCCACGAGAGGAAACCACGGGGACGGTGTACGGCAGGAGAGCCATCTCGCGGGCGCGCTTGATGGCGTTGGCGATGTCATGCTGATGCTGCGTGCAAGCGCCAGTGACGCGACGGGGCTTGATCTTGCCACGGTCGGTCATGTACTTACGGAGAAGCTGAGTGTCCTTATAGTCGATGAACTCAGTGTTCTCCTTGCAGAACTGGCAGTACTTACGACGCGGCTGACGTGCAGAAAAATCATTAGCCATGTCAAAATACCTTTCATTTGGCAACTTCGGCGAACCGAAGCCGCCTCTCACTCAAAAATAGGTGAACAACCCTTAGAACGGGATGTCCTCATCGTAGACGTCGACCGCGGGCGGCGTAGCCACCGGCGCGGCAGGACGTGCTGCGGGCGCGGAAGCTGCGGGGGCGTAACCGCCCTGGTCGTAGCCACCCTGGCCACCACGGGAGCTCATAAACTCGATCTCATCGACGATGACCTCAAGCTTGCTCCGGCGCTGGCCGTCGCGCTCCCAAGAGCTGTAGCGCAGCTTGCCCTCGATCGCGACCTTGTTTCCCTTTGCCAGGAAACGGCTCACGGCCTCGGCGCGGGTGCCGAACATGGTGCAGTCGACAAAGTTGGGATAGTCCTCCCACTCGCCAGTCTGCGCGTTGCGGCGACGATCGTTCACGGCGACGCCAAAGGACAGAACCTGGGTTCCGCCGGCTGTGGCGCGCAGCTCGGGATCGCGGGTGAGGTTACCGGTGATGTTCACTCGATTGATGCTCATAACTCACTACTTCCTCTTGGGGCACAAGCCCAGTCCAAAACGACAGTCTTACTCCTGGTCGTCGCGACGGACGATCATGTGGCGGACCACAGCGTCGGTGATGCGCAGGACGCGATCAAGCTCGGCGATCTGAGTAGGATCTGCGTGGAAGTTGATGAGGGTGTAGTCACCATCGGTGAGGTCGTTGATCTCGTAGGCGAGCTTGCGCTTGCCCCACTCGTCAACGGAGTCGACCTTGCCAGCGCCCTCAGCGATCGTGGTATCGATACGCTTCATAACAGCGAGACGAGTCTCGGGGTCGAGCGACGGGTCAACAAAGAACAGCAGTTCATAAGCCTTCATATTGTCACCTCCTCTGGGCAAATGTGGCTTCAGGTCGTGAAGGTGCGCCTGAAGCAGGAAAAGACTTGGTAATAATATCTTTCAACCTCCTAGGCTGCAAGAATATGCAGCTACAACCTCATGACCTCCACATATGTCCATACTCACACCACGTTTCATGCGCATTCCAACCAAATGCTGACCAAAAGCTTGACGGATCTGTGGACAAGATACGGTGCCGTGGGGACAAGCTGAGCCAAGCCGCAGGTCAACGGGCACAAGGATGTGGTCGCAAAATGCATACCAGTGGCCCACAGCACCACCCAAAGATTTTTAAATTCATTGCCAAGTCGCTTATGAATACCCCATTTGAACAATTGAGTTGATCAACCACGCTGGTCGGAAGCCGTTTTTTGGGACCTCAAGCCCCACTGCAGCACCAAGCACGGCCAAGCGTTTTAAAAAATGCCAACTTTTCTGTTTGCACTTTGCGATTCCTCGTGTATACTGACTTTCGCATTTAACGGAGAGTTGTCCGAGTGGCCGAAGGAGCACGATTGGAAATCGTGTAGGCGTCAAAAGCGTCTCCAGGGTTCAAATCCCTGACTCTCCGCCAGTTAATTCCAAAGCAGGCCTTCGAGCCTGCTTTGTTTTTACCCCACGCGGAGGGGTGGCAGAGTGGTTGAATGCGGCGGTCTCGAAAACCGTTTGGCCTGTATAAGGTCACGAGGGTTCGAATCCCTCCTCCTCCGCCATTTTGGTTGAGAAAGCTCCCAGATCGGGGGCTTTTTTCTTTTAAGTCCCTTACAAGCAAATACGGCGGAGGAGGAGGGATTCGAACCCGCCAGGGCGCAAAGCGTAAAGAAAACGCGCCAGTGGCGCGTTTTTAGCGCAGCGCGGTCGGCGTAAGCCGACCGGATAAATTTTGAGCAAAGCTCAAAATTTGGACATCCCTCCTATTCGACCACGCCCCCATCGCGTTCAGCATCAACCCGGATCCCCAAACATGGAACCTATGACCGTACCCAGTCCCGACCGTTTGCCGAGCAATAGGGTCGCAATCGGCGCCGAACATGTACTATGTACGGGCATTGTCTAAACCCGTAACTCAAAGGACCCCATCTTGCCCGTTGCCGCCGCTATGATCGTTACCGCACACGCCTCGGATGCCATGGTTGCCATCCCGTTTTGGCTCGAGATGTTCGCCGTCGTCGCGGCATCGATCTCGGGCGTGTTGGTCGCACGCGAGCACAAACTCGACCTGGTGGGCGCCGTCGCGCTCGCCGTGGTCTGTGGACTGGGCGGCGGTCTTTTGCGCGATATGACGCTGCAGGTGGGCAACGTCTACATCCTCAACCAACCGATGGCGCTCCCGCTCTCCATCGCCACCGCGGCCATCATCTACATCTTCCCGGCAATCGTCGACAAGCCCGAAAAGCTCATTCCCCTGCTCGATATCATCTCGGTGGGTATTTATGCGGCAACCGGCGCAGACAAGGCGCTGGTCTACGGCTTTGCGCCGGCGGTGTGCATCATGATGGGCTTTTTTACCGCGGTGGGCGGCGGCATGCTGCGAGATGGTTTTATGGGTGTGGTGCCGGGTATCTTCCAGCGCACCAACTTCTATGCCATCGCGGCCATCGCCGGATCGGCAAGCTATGTTTGCCTTGTCATGAGCGGCTTGGTCAGCAATGTCGTCGCACTGGTCGTTTGCGTCGTGGTGACCATGGGACTACGCTGGCTGTCGCTGCGCTTTGATATCAAAAGCCCCACCGAGGATGACATCGCACGCTTTTTGCATCGCAAAAAGTAGGTAGCGCGGGCTCATCCTTCGAAATGCAACCGAGAAGTTCTTTTAGAGCGCCCACGCGTTGGGTACCCTGTTAGGTATATGCCGAGTATCTAACGAAGGATTCACTATGCCCTGCAATCAACTCCCGTTGACCCAGCGCCGTAAAGCATGGGGCCGCATCACCATCCTATTCGCGCTCATCGCGCTGGCGATCACCGTGCTTCCCACGGCGTCGTTCGCCGGCACGGACACCGCAGGAAACGTACTTGCGACCGACAATGACGCCAATCCGTCCGGCGTCGAAGGTGACCTGTACTGGGCAGGTCAGGCCCTCAACTTGGATGATGTGTCCATCGGCCGCGATATCATCGCCGCGGGCGATACCCTCTCGATCCGTGACTGCACAGTGGGCGGCGCCGTCCGTCTGGCGGCACGCACCATCGACATTGCCAAGACCACGGTTGATGGCAGCGTGACCGTCGCTGGCCAGCATGTCGTGCTCAATTCCGACAGCACCGCCAACTGTTTCTACGCGATAGGCGAGACGGTTGCCCTGCGAGGCTCCACCAAGTCGGCAGCGCTTGCGGGCGACACGGTGACCATCGATGGCACCGTCAAGGGCGATGTCGAGGTTTGGGCCGACAAGCTCATCCTGGGCAAGAACGCCCACATCACCGGCACCGTGAACGCGCACGTCTCCGAGGACCCCGAGCGCGCCGCGGGAGCCGAGGTCGGTGCGCTCAAGATCGACCGCACCGAGAACGAGGATACTTCCACCGTTAACGATGTCATCGGCGGTATCGTCGCCGCGGCACTCTCGACCTGCTTTGTCGCTCTGCTGCTCGAGCTCATCTTTCCGCGCGCGACCGCCAGCGCCGCCGGCATGCTCCACCAGCGCTCCATGCCCCTGTGGGTGAGCGGTCTTCTGGGCACGATTGCTATCGTCCCCGCCGTCCTACTGCTGATTATCTCTATCGCTGGTCTGTCGCTTGCCGGAACCCTCTTGTGCGGCGTTATCGGCATCGCGTTGATGTCGAGTGCCTTTGCGGGGTGCGCGATCGCCCGCATGGTTGGACACAACCAAAACCGCTACGCCATGGCAGCCGTGGGCGGCGTAATCGCAGGCGCCCTCACGGGGCTTCCCCTCGTAGGTGACTTCATCAGCGGCGTGGCCTTTGTCTTTATGCTCGGTTACATCATCCAAATCATCTGGCGCAACGCCCGCGTCAAGCCGCAGCAGCCGGCTAACACGCTAGGACTCCCCACCGCTTAGCCGCCAACCACCACAAAGGGACCAGGCACCTTTGTGGTGGTGCAGACCAGCTCAGTCCCTATGCACAAAAAGGGCGCCGACCATTACGGTCGACGCCCTTTCTTGTTAGACGCTATAAAGTCCAGCGCTTATTTGTTGACCTGGCCGGCGCGGACGGCGGCCTTCTTGCGGTCGGTGGCGTTGAGCAGGCGCTTGCGCAGGCGGATGTTCTTGGGGGTAATCTCAACCAGCTCGTCGTCGGCGATGTACTCCAGCGCCTCCTCCAGCGAGAAGGTGCGGGGCGGCACCAGCTGAACGGAGATATCGGAGGTCGAGGAACGCTGGTTGCCCAGGTTCTTGGTACGGGCGATGTTGACGACCATGTCGCCAGCCTTGCTGCGCTCGCCCACGATCATGCCCTCGTAGCACTCGGTGCCCGGCTCAACAAAAAGCTGGCCGCGCTCCTGCAGCGTACCCAGAGCATAGGCAACGGCCTTCTCGGTGGTCATGGAGATCATTGCGCCGTTCTGACGGTTGCCGATCTCGCCGGCGTAGGGACCGTACTCCAGGAAGGTGTGGTAGAACACGCCCTCGCCGTGGGTGACGTTCATGATGCGGTTCTTAAGGCCCATGATGCCGCGGGTCGGGATCTTAAACTCGAGGTGCGTCACGATACCCGAGGTATCCATGCTCGTCATGATGCCACCGGAGGTACCGAAGACCTCAACGACCTTGCCCGAGTACTCGTCCGGGCACTCAACGACGGCCTGCTCGACAGGCTCCATCTTGTTGCCGTTCTCGTCCTTCTTAAACAGAACGCGGGGACGGCCGACCTGGAACTCAAAGCCCTCGCGGCGCATGGACTCCATCAGAACGGACAGGTGCAGAATGCCGCGGCCCGAGACCTCGACGCCGCTCTTGTCCTCGAGCTCCTCGATCTTCATGGTCACGTTGTTCTCGGCCTCGTTGAACAGGCGCTCCTTGAGCTGACGGGCGCCCACGATGTCTCCGTCGCGACCGACGAGCGGGGAGGTCGAAGCCTCGAAGACGATGGACAGGGTCGGCGGGTCGATCTCGATGGGCTCGAGCTCGACGGGGTTCTCGGGATCGGTGTAGACATCGCCGATATCGGTGCGGTCGATGCCCACGACGGCGGCGATGTCGCCGGCGCCGACTTCCTGGCACTCGGTGCGGCCCAGGTAGTCGAAGGTAAAGAGCTGCTTGACGGTAGCGGTGGCGCTGGAGCCGTCGTTCTTCACAACCAGAATCTGGTCGCCCTGATGGATGGCGCCGGAATACACGCGACCGATGCCGATACGGCCAACGAAGTTGGAGTGGTCGATGGTCACGCACTGCATGGCCAGCGGAGCGTTCTCGTCAACCTCGGGCGCGGGCATGTCGTCGATGATCATATCGAGCAGCGGATACATGTCCATGTTGCCGTCGTTGGGATCAAGGCGGGCAAAGCCATTCATGGCGCTGGCGTAGACCACGTGCTCCATGGCGAACTCAAGCTGGTCGTCGGTGGCGCCCAGGTCGGCCATGAGGTCCAGGCAGTCGTTGTAGGCCTTCTCGGGGTTGGCGCCCGGACGGTCGATCTTGTTGATGACGATCATGATCTTAAGGCCGGTGTCGATAGCGTGACGCAGCACGAAGCGGGTCTGGGGCATGGGGCCCTCAAAAGCATCGACCAGCAGCAGGGCGCCGTCGGCCATACGCAGCACGCGCTCGACCTCGCCGCCGAAGTCGGCGTGGCCCGGGGTGTCGATGACGTTGATCTTGACGTCCTTATACTCGATAGAGATGTTCTTGGCGAGAATCGTAATGCCGCGCTCGCGCTCCTGGTCGTTGGAATCCAGGACGCGGTCCTCGACCTGCTGGTTGGCACGGAAGGCGTCCGTGGCACGCAGGAGCTTGTCGACCATCGTCGTCTTGCCGTGGTCGACGTGGGCGATGATGGCGATGTTCCTCAGATTGTCTACGCGCATGTAGTTCCCCTATCTTCTATCCATATACAAACGGCACGCGTATGCGGCCCGCCCAGCGATACAACGCTCAGCGGGAATATTGAGCCTTTTACCGAAAACTCGTTTATTTTAGCGATTTTAGATGAGAGGGGTTTCCTCACCTGCAGGTTCAGGGTCGCTCCACATAAAACCATCGCCGGCGCCCATGCCCTCATACAGCACATATGCCGAAAAACCGCTCTCGAGCGTCGTCTCGAAAAAGCTCACGAGCAGGGCGTCATGGTAGCCGCCATCGATCTCGACGCAGCCGGTGTAGCCGATGGCATAGCGGACGATACGGCCCAGGCCCTCGTCCTTAAGACCCATCTTGTGCTCGGAGATAAAGTTGGTGGCCGCCTCCAGGCACGCCTCTTCGCCGTCCTCGTCGAGCGCCGCCAGATAACGGTTGGAAGCAGCATCCTCAATTGCCACGACCACGCCAGGGTTTTCACCGGCGGCAAGGTCGTCCAAGAACGCGCCGATCAGATCGCACACCATGGCGTCGAGCTCGGCGGAGACGTTACCGGCATCCTGCATATCCTGTGCCATCTTTAGACCTTCCCATCGAGTCTGACGTCGTTACAGTTCTTGTGCCTCGGCGGCGATCTTGGCGGCAGCGTCGCGGGTGCGCATCATGTCCGCCGCGCGCTTGTCGAGCACCTTGATCTGACTGGTCAGCATGACTGCATCGACCACGCCCCAGATCACCAGGCCCGTAGAGATCGAAAACCCAAGCGCACCAACTGTACCACGAAGGCGTGAGCAGATTGCCGCGACAAGGGCGGAGACGACAACTATCTTGATAAACGAGCCGCGGCGCTCGCGGAGCGTGCGGGCCTGCGTCACATAGGCAATGCGAGCCGCCTCAGAAGCCTCCGAGCGCATCTGGGCCTCGCGGGCGATCGCAGCCGCCTCAGCCGACATACCGCCGGCCATCAGCGAACGCTCCGCATCCTGGCCGCCCCGCATTTAGAAGTCATCGGGCGAGAGCGTATGGACGAACTCGTCGAACTTCTCGAACTCCTGCTCGTCGTCAACTTCCTCGGTATGGGCAGAAACAGTGCCCAGGCGATTCATGATGTCGTCCTCCACAAACATGGGGGCATTGCTGCGCACGGCAAGGGCAATGGCATCACTGGGACGGGCATCGATCTTGCGCTCGTCACCATCGGCCAGTACGACAATCGTCGCGTAGAACACCGGCGGCTCGGCGCGAACGATCTCGATGCGCTCGAGCTTGGCGCCCAGGGCGCCAACAGTATCGAGCAACAGGTCATGGGTAATCGGGCGATCGGCGCGTCCGCTGTCGATGCCGCGGCTGATTGCCGCAGCCTCAAACGAGCCAGTCTGGATGGAGAGGGAGCGCAGCGGCGCGGGGGAATCCGACTTGCTGCAGCGTTCGCGAAGCACGATAAGCGATGGCACGGGACCGGCGGCCATGACGATGGTCTCTATGTCGACACGAACCATGGAACACCTCCGGTACGTAGCGGTTAACACGCGGCGGCCCGCCGCGTTGAATAGCTATACTACCCAAACTTTCGCGTAGCACACAAAATCAAAGTAGTTAATTTGGGACAGAGCTTTTTTGACTACCTTCTGTGGCTAAGAAAAAAGCCTCGAGGCAATTGCCCCGAGGCTTTTAACAGTTTTGATGGTGGACCTGACAAGATTCGAACTTGTGACCTCCCGGTTATCAGCCGGACGCTCTAACCAACTGAGCTACAGGTCCATCATGGTGGAGGTTAGGGGGATCGAACCCCTGACCTCAGGCTTGCAAAGCCCGCGCTCTCCCAGCTGAGCTAAACCCCCACGGAGACAGTAATAAACACCCCAGCGGCGACTCGGCTCTCGCTGGGGTGTTTATTGCGAAAGAAAGTGGTGGACCTGACAAGATTCGAACTTGTGACCTCCCGGTTATCAGCCGGACGCTCTAACCAACTGAGCTACAGGTCCATCGCGCAAGGGATATATTAGACGAGTCGTTACGCGCGCGTCAACAACTTTTTTGAAAATCTTTGGGAGGGATGGTCGCTGGGCTGGCGAGATGGTTTTGGTTTGCTGCTCGGACAGTCCTGCGCAAGACGAAGGCCACATTAAGTGGCCTTCTTTGCGTGCGGAACTCGCGACAAACCAAAACCATCTCGCCAGCCCAGCGACCATGGGGTCCCAAGGTTTTCAAAAAAGCGGTCGGCGCGCAGTGCGCCGACCGCCGATATATGGGGTCTGATGATTTTTACCAGCTAGGGCCTCTTACTCGTCTAGGAGATCCTCTGGCATATCATTGCCGTCGCCCAGGTCGACTGGGGCCTCTTCGGTGTCGACTGCGGCCTCGGCGCCCTCGCCTTCGGGTTTTTCCTTGGCTGCCGTCATGCGGGCTACGGCGCAGATGCGGTCGTTGTCGTCGACGGTCATCATCTTGACGCCCTGGGTGGCGCGGCCAGTCTGGCTGATCTCGTCGGTCTTAACGCGAATGACCGTCGCGCCCTCCGTCACGATGAACAGCTCGTGCTGCGGGCCCACCGTCTTCATTGCCGCGAGGTTGCCCTTGCGCTCGGTCGTTTGAATGGTGTAGACGCCCTGGCCGCCGCGATTCTGCTCCGGGTAGTCCGCGACCGGCGTGCGCTTGCCGTAGCCGCGCTCGGTGATGACGAACAGATCACCGTTGCCGTTAGTGACTTCCATGCCCAGAACGCTCACGCCGTCCTTCATACCGATACCGCGAACGCCGCTGGTATCGCGGCCGGTGGCGCGCACCTGCTCCTCGGAGAACATGATCGCCTTGCCTGCGGTGGTGGCCAGGATAATCTTGTCGCCCTCGCGCACGCGGCGCACATTCAGCAGCGCGTCGTCGTCACGCAGGTTGATAGCGATCAGGCCGTCGCGACGGCTGCGGTCATATGCGCTCATCACGGTCTTCTTGACCATGCCGCTCTTTGTGGCAAACATCAGGTACTCGTCGGCCGGGAACTCGCGGCAGCTGATGACGCTCGCGATCTTCTCGCCCTCCTCGAAGGGCAGCAGGTTGACGATCGCGGTACCGCGCGCCTGGCGCGTACCCACCGGCAGCTCGTGCACCTTCAGACGATAGACCTTGCCCTTGCTCGAGAAGAACAGCACGTACTCGTGCGTGGACGCGATGAACATCTCATCGATGACGTCATCCTCTTTGAGGTTGACGCCCGACACGCCCTTGCCACCGCGCTTCTGGGCACGGTAGGCAGCCACCGGGATACGCTTAACGTAGCCGGTGTGGGTGATGGTCACGACCATATCCTCGTCGGCGATGAGGTCCTCGACATCCAGGTCCTTCTCAACCTGGCTGATCTCGGTGCGGCGCTTGTCGCCAAACTTCTTGGAGATCTCGCGCATCTCTTCCTTGATGACGCCCAGGATCTTCTCCTCGTGCGCCAGCAGGTCCTCGTAGTAGGCGATGGCGCGGCGCAGGCCGTCCAACTCTTCTTGGATCTTGTCGCGCTCCAGGCCGGTCAGGCGGCGCAGCTTCATCTCGAGGATGGCCGTGGTCTGCTCGGGCGTAAAGCCAAAGCGCTCGATCAGGCGGCTGCTGGCCTCGGAGTCGGTCTGCGAGGAGCGGATGATGCTAATGACCTCGTCGATATGGTCAAGGGCCATCAGGTAACCCTCGAGGATATGAGCGCGGGCCTGGGCTTTCTTAAGGTCGAAGCGGGTGCGGCGGGTGACGACGTCGACCTGGTGGTCGATGTAGTGCTGCAGCATCTCGCGCAGGCTCAGGCATTTGGGAACGCCGTTGACGAGTGCCAGGTTGTTGGCGCCAAAGGTCGTCTGCAGCGAGGTGTACTTATACAGGTTGTTGAGCACGACCTGCGGAATGACGCCCTTCTTGAGCTCGATGACCAGACGGATGCCCTTCTGGTTGGACTCATCGCGCATATCCGAGATGCCCTCGATGCGTTTGTCGTTGACGAGCTGGGCGATCTTCTCCTGCAGGGTGCCCTTGTTGACCATGTAGGGAATCTCGGTAAAGACCAGGCGGTTGCGGCCGGTCTTGGTGGACTCCACATGTGCCTTAGCACGCACGGTAATGGAGCCGCGGCCGGTCTCGTAGCTCTGCTTAATGCCGGCGCTGCCCATGATGATGGCGCCGGTGGGGAAGTCCGGACCTGGCATGATCTGCATGAGCTCGTCAACGGTGGCGTCGGGGTTGTCGATCAGGTAGCAGGTGGCCTCGATCGCCTCGGTGAGGTTATGCGGGGCGATGTTGGTGGCCATGCCGACGGCGATGCCCTGGCTGCCGTTGACCAGCAGGTTGGGGAAGCGCGCAGGCAGCGCCACGGGTTCGGCGAGTGATTCGTCGTAGTTGGGCTGCCAGTCGACGGTATCCTTCTGCAAGTCACGCAGCAGTTCCATGGCGGGCTTGGCCAGGCGGCTCTCGGTGTAACGCATGGCTGCCGCGCCGTCGCCGTCGATGTTGCCGAAGTTGCCGTGACCGTCGATGAGCGGCGTGCGCATGGAGAACCACTGCGCCAGGCGGACCATGGCCTCGTAGACCGCGGAGTCGCCATGCGGGTGGTACTTACCGATAACTTCGCCGACCGTCCAGGCCGACTTCTTGTGCGGGCGGTTGGGGTAGATGCCGCTCTCGTTCATCGCGTACAGGATGCGGCGATGCACCGGCTTTAAGCCGTCGCGCACGTCCGGCAGGGCGCGCGCCGTGATAACCGACATCGAATACTCGATGAACGACTGCTTCATCTCGCGACCGAACTCCGAAATCTGGAGCTGGCCGCCGTTGATATCCTCGCCGGCCGAGGCGCCACGGTCGACTTCGCCAAAACTCTCCTCGAGCTCGCCGTCGTCATCCTCTTCCTCGTCATCATCGACATCGGGGTTATAGGCGTCCGGGTCGCCGTCCTCGCCCTGCTCAGCACGGGCAAGCAGGCGCTTCAGATCGTCGGGCATGCCGGCATCGCCGGCCTCGTCCATACCCCCGTTATTATTGATATCGTCTGCCACGTTACCTCCTCTTAAGCGTCAAGGAAACGCGCGTCATGCGCATGTTTTTCAATGTACTCGCGGCGATAGCCGACCTCGGAACCCATCAGCTCGCGCACGGCACGGTCCGCCACCACGGCGTCCTCGATCGACACACGCTGCAGGATGCGGGTCTTGGGGTCCATCGTCGTCGAGGCAAGCTGCTTGGGGTCCATCTCGCCCAGGCCCTTGTAGCGCTGGACGGTATAGCCCTTGCGCTTTTTGGTGATCTTGCCGTCCTTGGCCTTGCCATCCTCGTCGTTATCGTCGGGGTTCAGGCCCAGGCTCTGGATGGTGTCGCGCAGGATCTCGTCTTCGGGCTGGCGGCCGTTGGGATACACGTAGTGGATCTTGTTGCGCACCTTAATGCCAAAGATGGGCGGGCAGGCAACATAGACGTAGCCGGCATCGATCAGCGGACGCATGTACTTGTAGAAGAACGTCAGCAGCAGGATGCGGATATGCGCACCGTCGACGTCTGCATCGGTCATGATGATGATCTTGTGGTAGCGCGCCTTGGTGATATCGAAGTCGCCGCCGTCGCCGGCACTCGTCGTGACGCCGCAGCCGATCGCGGTAATCAATGACTGGATGGTGTCACTCGAGAACGCGCGATGGTCACCAACGCGTTCGACGTTCAAAATCTTGCCGCGCAGGGGCAGAATCGCCTGAATGTCTCGGCGACGGCCGTCCTTGGCTGAACCGCCTGCCGAGTCACCCTCTACGATAAAGAGCTCGGTCAGCTCGGCATCGCGCACCGAGCAGTCGGCGAGCTTACCGGGCAGGGACGCCGTCTCGAGCAGGCTCTTGCGACGGGTCGCTTCGCGCGCCTTGCGGGCGGCGTTGCGGGCCTTACATGCCTGCTGGGCCTTCTTGACGATCTCGCGAGCGGGCTTGGGATGCTCCTCGAGGTAATCGGCGAGGCCGTCGGTCACGATCTTGAGCGTCAGCGCGCGCATATAGGAGCTGCCGAGCTTGGCCTTGGTCTGGCCCTCAAATTGCGGGTCGGGCAGCTTGACCGAGATAACGGCCGAAAGGCCCTCGCGCACATCGTCGCCGGTCAGGTTGGCGTCTTTTTCCTTGAGCAGGTTCTGTTTGCGCGCGTAGTCGTTGATCACACGGGTGAGCGCGGTGCGGAAGCCCTCAAGGTGCATGCCGCCCTCGGGGGTGTAGATGTCGTTGGCAAACGACATGACGTTCTCGCCGTAACCGCTATTCCACTGCAGGGAAACCTCGACCTCGCCCATCTTGGTCACAGGCGCGTCCGGGTCCGATTTGCCCTCGATGTAGATAGGCTCCTTAAAAGCCTCGGGGACGTCCTTGCCCTCGTTGAGGAACTTGACGAAGTCGATGATACCGCCCTCGTAGCAAAACTCCTCCACGTGGGGAGTCGCATCGCGCTCGTCGGTCAGCACGATTTTGAGGTTCTTATTGAGGAACGCCGTCTCCTGCAGACGGTTGTGCAGCGTATCGAAATCGTAGATACAGGTCTCGAAGATCTCGTCGTCGGGCCAGAAGGTGACGGTGGTGCCCGTCGAATCCGAGGTGCCCACGACCTCCATCTTCTTAACGGTCTTGCCGCGCGAGAACTCCATCTCGTAGGTGTTGCCGTCGCGACGAACCTGAACGACCACGCGCTTGGACAGTGCGTTGACGACGGAGATGCCAACGCCGTGCAGGCCGCCCGAAACCTTATAGGCCGAGTTATCGAACTTACCGCCGGCGTGCAAGATCGTCATGACGACCTCGAGCGTCGGGATCTTTTTAACAGGGTGCTCGTCAACGGGGATGCCGCGCCCGTTGTCGACGACCGTGATGGAGTTGTCGGCGTGGACCGTCACCTGGATCTCGGTGCAGAAACCGGCCATGGCCTCGTCGACGGAGTTGTCAACGATCTCCCACACCAGGTGATGCAGACCGCTGGCGCTCGTCGAGCCGATATACATGCCCGGGCGCTTACGAACGGCCTCGAGACCTTCGAGAATCTTAATCTCGCCGCCATCGTAATCGTTTTCGTTTGCCACACGTCCTCCTTCAGTCAAGAAAATGTGTACAGCCTTACTAGTTTATCGTAAAAAAATACCCTCGGGAACGAGGGTATTTGGCTCTACAAGGCCACCAGATGCGATTTAAGGCTCTTTTTTGCTTTGCACGCCCTTGGCCCACTCGGCACTGGCTCTCATGGCGTTCTCGAGGGCCTCGCGCAGTTTTTGGTCCTCGATGGGTGCCACTTGGCGCTCGATCTCGGTGCGCTCGGCCTCGCTTAGGTAGGCGTGCGGGGCCGGCGGGCGCTCGGTCGTCGCCGGGCGCAGGCGCTCCTTGGCGGCGGGTGGCGTGTGACCGGGCGCGGTGGTTTTGAACACCAGGCCGTCCACATGCGCACCGGCGCGCTCCATGCGCGCGCGGATGATCTCGCGCAACAGCGTCATTTCCTGCGTCCACGAGGGCGAGTCGAGATATACCAGCAGCTCATTGGACTCGGGCAGGTAGCGCAGACCCGTCACATGCCGCCCCTCGCGCGTGCCCGAGCACACCGCATTCCACGCGCGATAGACCGCACGAGATTCCTCTGCAGCCTCCATCTGCGCGCGGCGCTCAGGTGTCGCGGCGGCCAGGATGCGCTGGCGCTCTGCGTTCAAAAACCCACTGAAGGCGACCGTTTCGCTCTCGCGCTCGTAATTAGCACGTCTCACCCATGCTCACCACCTTGGCTCGATCAAGCAGATCATCGGTAAAGTACCCCAGGTTGGTCGTGGTTATGACTGTCTGGATATCATCGCCGATCAGCCGCAGGAAAGCACCGCGGCGCTCGCCGTCGAGTTCGCTCATCACGTCGTCCAAAAGCAGCAATGGGGCGGTGCCCAGGACATCGCGAGCCACGGCCACCTCCGCCACCTTCCAGGCCAAAACCAACGTCCGCTGCTGACCTTGGCTGGCAAACGAACGAGCGGAACGACCCGCCACGGTAAACTCAATCTCATCGCGATGCGGTCCCACCAACGTCACGCCGCGGCGAATTTCCTCGTCGGCGTGCTCATCAAGGACAGCCAGCATGCGCCCGTACGCCCAGCCCTTCAGCTCTTCGCGATCCTCGACCTGGGGCAAATCCCCCAGCGTGGACGTATAGGTCACGTTGGCGGACTCGCCGGACGCCACTTGCCCGTAGGCAGTGTGCACATGGCCCGCCAGCCGGTCGAGCAGGGCCAACCGGTGCACGAGCAGGGCCGAGCCCGCGCGGGCAATCGAATCGTTCCACGCGCCGAGCATCTCGCGGCAGCACCAGGCCTCCTTGAGCAAGGCGTTACGCTGGGTCACGCAGCGCCCATAGGTGCTCGCAAGATCGGCATAGCGTGCGCTCAGTTGCATGCCAAAGTCATCGAGGGCAGCACGGCGCACACTGGCGCCTCGCTTAACCATGTCCAGATGGTCGGGGCAAAACAGCACGCTCGGCAGGACCCCGCGCACACCGGCGGCAGAGCATCTCTTGCCGTTGCGGCTAAACGAGCGCTTACCGTCCTCCGCGCTCAATCCCATATCAAGCACGCGGCCGTCGCCCTCGAGCCTCAGCTCGACCTTGCACGAGCCCACGCCGTCATGGACGAGCTCGGCTGCGGTCGGATGCCTAAACGAGGCGCCGCTCGTCAGCAGCTGCAGCGCCTCTATGAGATTGGTCTTTCCCGCCGCATTGGGTCCCGCAAGTATCGTCACGCCCTCGTCCAGAGCAAGGCGATAGCTATCGAAGCTGCGGTAGTGCGCGACGGAAAGATCGCGGGCGAACATGGTCATGGCGCAGCGCTAGATGCGGACCGGCATGACCAGGTACAGGTAGTTGATCTTGTCGTAGGACTTGAAGATGCCCGCCTGCGAGTAGCTCTTGAGCTCCAGCGTGATCTCCTTCTCCTTGGACAGGGCATTGAGGCACCCGAAGATGTAGTGGTAGTTGAAGGCGATGGTGCCCGACTCGCCCTCGGCCTCGACATCGATTGTCTCCTGCGCAAGGTCCTGGTCATTGGAAATGGAGGACAGGCCCATCTGCCCGTTCTCGACATCGATCTCGAACTTGACAGCGGGGTTGGCGCTCGCGATAACGGCCACGCGCTTGAGGGCGGCGTTAAAGGCGGCGACGTCGATCTTGACGCTCGTCACGCACGAATCGGGGATGAGCTGCTTGTAGTTGGGGTACACGCCCTCGATGCGGCGCGACACGTAGGTGGTGTTGCCGGCCTCGAAGACGACCTGGGTGTCGGTAGCCCCGATCATGATGGTCGCCTGGCTGGCCATGATGTTCAGCGCGTCGTTAAAGGCGTCGGCCGGAACGTTGAGCTCAAAGGAACCCTCGAGGGTCGAGGTCTCGACCTGCGTATCGCACACGGCCAAGCGGAAGGAATCGGTCGCCACCAAGCGAACGGTGTTGTTCTCGACCTTCATGTGCACGCCACCCAGGATGGGGCGGGCCTTGTCGGTCGAGGTGACGCGCCACACGCGGCCGACCATTTCGGACAAGATATCGGTCGGCAGCTCCACGGCACTCTCGATGGCATAGGCCGGAAACTCGGGGAAGTCATTGGCATCGAGCGTGTTCAGGCGGAACGAGCTCTTCTCGCAACCAATCAGCACCTGGCGCTCGGACAGCTCAAAGGTGACCGGGGCATCGGGAAGGGTCTTGGTGATATTGGAGAGCATCTTGCAGGGGATAACCATCTCGCCCTCTTCTTCGACATGCGCCGCAATGCGATGACGGATCGAGATAGTGTAGTTAGAGGTCTGGAATTCCAAGATGCCGTCTTGCGCCTTGACGAGCACGCCCGACAGGATGGGAAGGGTGGATGCCGAAGCGACACCCTTCATAACGACGCCGATGGCTTGTGTAAGCGAGCTCTGGCTGACGGTGAACTTCATCTTTTAATACCTTTCTATAGATATAAATATCTTAATAATAGTAATAGCACTGACGAAACTGTTGATTACTCCCAAAGACGCAGGTCAGACCCAGAAAGAGAATCGACAGCAACCTGTGTGCAACAGGGGTGGTTTTCCACGTTCAAAACCTGCGCAAAACTTTTCATCACCGCGGGTTGGGTTTTAGACACCTTATGCCCGTGGTTTCGACAAGTTTTCAACAGGTGTCTCTATTTCCCTACGAGCGCAGTGTAATTTTATCGCGCAGCGACTTGAGGTCTTCGGTGACGGTGCGGTCTTCCTGGATCATCTTCTGGACCTTTTTGTAACTCGTGCTGACGGTCGAGTGGTTGCGGTTGCCAAATTCGGCGCCCACCGACGTGGTCGTCATCTCGCACATTTCGATGGCCAGATAGATGGCAATGTGGCGTGCTTTGGCGATATTGGCGTTGCGACGCGGGCCGATGAGCTCCTCGTGCGTCACGCCGTACTGCTCTTCGATGACGGACTGAACCGTTTGCACGTTGATCTTTTTGGCCGATGTGTCGAAGTACTGGCTGGCGATGGCGTCGATATCGTCAAAGGTGAGCTCCCCGCCCTCGCGCTCGCGGTCGCCCGCCTCGCCGGCGCAGCGCTCGCAGAAGCTCTCGAGTTCGCGGATGTTGGTGCCCGACACCTCTGCCATGTGCTTAAAGTGCTCATCGGTCAGGTGCCCGCCGTCGCCCCCGTAGGCCGCCAGCAGTGAGTCGTCGCCTGCCTCGGGAGCGGCGACGATGGTGTTCTCGTAATAGCGCTGCAAGATCTTGTATTTCATCTCGTAGCTGGGCTCTGCGACCAGGCAGAGCATGCCGGCGTTGAAGCGGCTGGTCAGACGCTCGTCCATGCTCAGGTCCTTGGGGGCGCGGTCTGCCGCGATGACGACCTTCTTGTTGTTGCGGATGAACTCGTCCATGAGCTGGAAAAAGTAGTCCACGCTCGCGCGCTTGCCGATGATGTTTTGGATGTCATCGATGATGAGCACGTCCACGCCGTGGTACGCCTGCATGATGGGGGCGTTGCTCTTCTTTTGGCGGTCGAACTCGGTCATCAGGTCGTCCAGATATGCCTGGGAGTTGGCATACTTGACCTTGATCTCGGGCGACTTCTCGGCGAGCTCATTTTTGATAGCGAGCAACAGGTGGGTCTTGCCCAGGCCCGATTTGCCGTAGATGAACAGTGATGTGCACGTGCCGCGCTCGTCCGCGAGGGCGGCAAACTTGAGTGCCGAGCGATAGGCATGGCTGTTCTCGGGGCCGTAGACAAAGTTCTCAAAGGTAAATTTTGAGTTCGCGGCGAGTGGGGCTCCATCCGTATTTTGCTCGGCCGGCACGGTCGGTGCTGGCATGGGTGAAGCGGGGGTCGCGGCTTGCGTGGACTTAGTCGGCGCTCCGCCCTTCATCTGGTTCATCATGCGACGAAAATCATCGGCCGAGAGCGTGTTCTTGATTGCAATGCCCGAATCCGCGCCCGCCGCTGCGTCATGAGCGATGGGCATGTGCGTGACGGGTGCGTTCGTTGACGTCGCAGCGGCGGTCGGCAACGGTGCCATGGTTTCACGGGAAACATCGCCGTGCTGGTGCTCGATTGTCGGCACGTCGCCTGCGGAGGCTGGCGCCGCAGGGGAAGCAGCGGGAGCCGTGGCGGGCACCGTCGCGGCAGCAGATTCGGCCGTTGCGCCTTGCGGTGCCACGATGTCGAGCGCGATCGGAGCAAAGGCGATTTCTTCCAGATAGGCCTCAATAGTCGGCTGATGCTTTTTGAGCTGCGCGATGGCAAAGCGCGAGGGGGCCTCGATCGTGAGCGTATCTTCGGTCAGGCTTATGGCGCGCGATTGCCCCAGCATGTTGATGAGGCGTGCATCTTGGCCGTCGCGCTGGCAAAAGGCGATGGCATCCCCCAGGATGATGCTTGCTTCCTCGTCCACTGTCTCTCCCGTTCTTTAGCTCTGAGCTCGCACGCGAGCGGCGCCGAGTTCGGTCAGATGGTATTTCTGGCCATGCTTGATGACCAAGCCGGCCTGCGCCAAGTCATTGAGCGTGCGTGACCAAGTGGGGGCCGAGTTTCCAAACGCCCTCGCCAGATCGGTTGCACCGCACGCTTGATTTTGCGCCAGATAGCCCAGCGCGGCGTTGCCGCGATCGCTTACGAACACGTCCGGCTGTGGCTGCGCATACTGATTTGCTGCATTAGGATACATCATTTGAGCTGCTGATTGTTGAGAACTCTGCATCGGCGGCATTTGCTGTTGAAAACTTTGAGGCCACTGTTGGTAAGGCTGCGGAGTCATCTGCTGGGCCCAGGGGTTGTACTGCTGCTGCGGCATCTGCTGGTACGGCTGCTGATATCCCTGCTGGTACTGCTGTGGGAACTGCTGGCCATACCCCAGTGGCGGCATCTGCTGATATGGATATCCCTGTTGGTACGGCTGATATCCCATTTGCTGGCCACCCGGTGCCCCCGTCGCCTGCTGCATTGCTGCTGCATCCTGATCCGCCAGCGGCATGGTCTCTGGCACGTTTGGCGGCATCGACATCGACGCCGCCTGGGACTCTTGTGTAGGAAGCATTCCGGGCTGCTGCATCTGTCCCACGCGGGGCTGCATCTGTTGCGTTGCCATGGGCTGCTGCGCAAAAGCTCCCGGCAGGGGATATGCGGGCTGCTCCGTCTCGGGCCGCACGGCAGCACCGCGCCCGCCGGCGCGTTCGATTTCCTGCACGCGTTTAGGATCCAGGCTTACCGTAACCACGGTGCCGTTGCCCATGTTGTCCTCGATGGACACGGCCCCGCCGGCGTTTTCCAAATACTCCTGCACCATGGGAAACCCTGCTCCGGTTCCACGGATATAGCGCTTCATCTTGCTGTTTGCGCTGGTAACGCCAAAGTCGAAAGCGCGCTCCTTGTCGTCGATGCCGGGTCCTTGATCAGCAAAGCGGATGGTGTCTCCGCCGTCCAGAACCGAGATGATGGGCTCGGCAAAGTGCGCGTGGATAAAGTTTTCGACAATCTCGCGGATGACCATGAGCGAGATATGGCCACCTTGTTCTTTCATGCACTGGTAGACGGTGTTGGTCGTCTCTTCCAAATACGTGCGGACATCTTGCGGATCAATGACGATCACACGCGGTGTCGACAGCATGTCGTCATAGACGGCGATGCGCGCGGCGTACATGGCTTTTGGCGCCTGCGTGGTCGTCTGCTCGCCTTCCTCACGCTCTTCGCGCACGCCGGTGATGTGCTCGTTGTCGGGTGCCGGGTCTCCGGAATCGACCATGGTGTAAAAGTCGTCAGACATGCCGCTCGCAATCTTTCAAAAGGTTTCGAACAAATAGTAGCTCACCGTGCAATGTTTCTCATCTTTCGACAACTTTTCAAAACCTGTTGAAAACTTTGGAAAACGGACGAAAAGTTCTCAACATTGCCAACATGACCTGTTGAAAACTCGATGAAATATCGTGAAAAGTTGCCATGCACCGCTAAATCGAGCTCGGCTTATGGGGGAACCGTGTGAACTGCGCAACCTTTTACCTTTGATTTCTTGACATTTGAACATTGATTTCCCTACAATCTTCAAGCTCACGTGTCTATATCTGCGTCCGCGCCCCCGCGGACACTCGAAATGCAGCAGGAGGAACTTAAGATGAAGCGTACGTATCAGCCTAATAAGCGTAAGCGTGCCAAGACCCATGGCTTCCGTGCCCGTATGGCCACTAAGGGTGGTCGTGCCGTGCTCGCCCGTCGTCGCGCCAAGGGCC
The DNA here is from genome assembly GCA_905215755.1 of uncultured bacterium. Lineage (GTDB taxonomy): Bacteria > Actinomycetota > Coriobacteriia > Coriobacteriales > Coriobacteriaceae > Collinsella. Next base: position 28,862 of record CAJMRE010000004.1, on the reverse strand, counting down.
GCAAGCGTCTCACTGTCTAGCAGCGATACACACATCTCGCATGAAGACTATTAAGTCTCGGCAAGATTTCGAGCATGTGTTCAGTCAGGGGCGTCGTTTCAATCACCCTCTGATTCGAATGACCATATGTGAATCGGTTGGCGAAGGCGACTCCGGAAGGGTCGCCTTCGTTGGTGCTAAACGGCTCGGTTGTGCTGTCGTGCGCAACCGTTCTAAGCGTGTGATGCGCGAGGCCGCCCGCAGCTGTGGATTTCCCGTTGCGGGTTATGACATCATCTTGTTCGCAACTCCCAAGACGAGGGTTTCCTCGCCGCAGGAGATGGACAATGCATTGCGTTCGCTTATGAAACGCGCCGGCGTTGCCGGGGAGGAGCGATGAGCAATCACGTTTTGCGACGTGTTGCCATCGCTCCTATTCGCATATATCAACAGGTTATTTCGCCCTTATTGCCTGACGCCTGCATTTATTACCCAACGTGCTCGCAATACGCCGTCCAGGCGATTGAGAAGTACGGTGTTTTGAGAGGCTGCTGGCTTGCCGTGAGGCGCATCGCTCGCTGCAATCCCCTGCACGTCGGCGGTTATGACCCTGTGCCCTAGCGGGCACTCGCTATCGGAGGAAAACTTACATGTGGGATTGGATCGTTAACATCCTTTTCGAGCTGCTCAAGCTCATCCAGACCTTTGCGGTCGACTGGGGCCTGTCCATCATCATTCTGGTGGTCATCATCCGTCTGCTGCTGACGCCGCTTATGCTCAAGTCGACCAAGTCGACGGCTCGCATGCAGGTGCTGCAGCCCAAGATGCTCGAGATCCAGGAGCGCTATGCCGACGATCCTCAGCGCCAGGCCGAGGAGATGCAGAAGTTCTACAGCGAGAACAAGTTCAACCCGATGGCTGGTTGTTTGCCGCTGCTGATTCAGATGCCTATCCTGTTCGCCCTGTTTACGTTGCTGCGCAACCTGCCGCAGTACTTTAACGACGGCACGTTCTCGTTCTTCAACATCCTGCCCGACCTGACCACCACGCCGAGCGCTTCCTTTGCCGATGGCTTTATGGTTGCGCTGCCTGCGCTGGTCTGCCTGATTCTGTTCGCCGTCCTGACCCTGATTCCGCAGCTCTATATGTCGCGCAACCAGACCGGCCAGCAGGCTCAGAGCATGCGTATGATGGCTGTTGTCATGACGGTCATGATGCTTTGGATGGGCTGGAGCCTTCCCGTTGGTGTTCTGCTGTACTACGACGTCTCGTCTGCTTGGCAGGTTATCCAGCAGATTTTTGTGACGCAGAAGGTTATCGAGAAGGCCAAGGCCGATGAGGAGGAGCGTCTTAAGAACGCGCCGCTGCAGGTTGAGGTCACTCGTCGAGAGAAGAAGCCGCGCCCGCACAAGAAGAAGTAGTGGGATATCAATCTTATTTAGGTACCTAACTTTTGGAGTACGTTATGTCTGAAGAGATCATCGAGGATATGCTTGAGGAGGTTGCCCCGCAGGTCGCGGGCGATTATCCCGAGATTGCACAGCGCTACAAGGCTGGTGAAGAGCTGACCGATGAGGAGCTCGACACCATTGCCGATGTTGCGATTTCCATCCTGCGTTCCATCCTTTCGCACTTCGATGCCGCCAACTCTCCTATCGATGAGTATGAGGGCGACGAGGGTGAGCTGATTTTGGATGTAACGGCTCCCGACCTTGCCGTTCTCATTGGCCGTCATGGTCGCACTCTTGATGCTCTTCAGGTTATGTTCTCTTTGCTGGTGAGCCGCAAGCTTGGCTTTAGGTATCCGGTTGTAGTGGACGTCGAGGGATACAAGAGTCGCCGTCAGGATAAGGTCGCCTCCATGGCTCAGTCTGCTGCCGAGCGTGCCATCCGCACTCATAAGAGTGTTTCGCTTCCGCCCATGAATGCCTACGAGCGCCGACTGGTTCACATTGCACTTCGTGGCAACGATGCAGTCGATACTCATTCTGAGGGTTCTGACCCTGATCGCCATGTGGTGATTGTTGCTCGATAATCTACTCGAGCTTATGCCAGGGGGACGTGGTTTCCACGTCCCCTTTTTTTGTCAAAAGTTCTCGATACGCTGATTTTTGTCAGAAAGGAGCTTCAGTTGTTTGTACTTACCGATCAGCAGGCTGACGAGATGTTGAGTCACCTAACTTCCTATTGCAAAGAATATTCCTTGAGCGTAACTGATATTGAGCTGAGGAAATGTATCCAGCATTTGGATTTGGTTCTAGAAACAAATAAGACAACCAATCTCACCCGTATTCTTAACGTAGAAGATGCTGCCGTACTTCATATCCTCGACTCACTTGTTTTGCTCCCCTATATCAATAAGGCTCCTGAGGGAGCTTTGCTCGATATGGGAACAGGTGCGGGCTTCCCTGGTATTCCATTAACCATAACCACGCATCGTAAAGCTACTTATATTGACTCTGTTGGCAAGAAGGTTGATGCGGTTAATTCCTTTGTCCATGCTCTTGGATTGAAACATGCTCATGCGGTTCATGATCGTCTTGAAGAATATGCTCGAAGCCATAAGAAGCAGTTCTCCGTTGTAACCGCCCGCGCACTGGCCCCTCTACCGATTCTTGTTGAGTATGCGGCTCCGTACCTGAAGGATGGAGGGCTATTTGTTATCACCAAGGGCAATCCTTCGGATGAGGAGCTTGCTTCCGGCATGTCAGCAGCTAAGATTTGCGGCTTCACTTTGCTTCTGAATGACGCAATTGATTTGCCTGAAGGCTTGGGTCACAGGGAGTTTATTGTTCTTAAGAAGAGTCATTCAGCATCCGTTTCATTGCCTCGTGCAAATGGCATGGCAAAGAAGAATCCGCTTGCCTAGATGTTTCACGTGAAACATAATGGTTACTAACAGCTTGCAGTGTTTCACGTGAAACATAGCAGTTGCTATCGATTCGGAATGTTTCACGTGAAACATCCTCCGTTTGACAGCTTTAATACACACCAGGAGGGACCGTGGGATTTCGCGACGTTAAGCGTTCTAAGAGCGCAAAAGACACGCGTATCATTGCAATCATCAATCAAAAAGGCGGCGTCGGTAAGTCAACGACGGCTGTAAACCTTGCAGCAGCACTGGGTGAGCAGGGTCGTAAGACACTGATTGTTGATTTTGATCCGCAGGGAAACAGCACCAGTGGATTCGGAATTGAAAAAGAAGACCTTGATCACTGCATCTATGATGCATTGCTGAATGATGTACCGGCAGAATCGCTTGTTCTTGATACAAATTGCAAAAAGGTATTCGTAATTCCGGCTACAATTCAGCTTGCAGGCGCGGAAATTGAACTCGTAAGCGCAATTGCTCGTGAAACCCGTCTCAAAGATTTGCTTGAGCCGATTCAGGACGAGTTCGATTTTATTTTCATTGACTGTCCCCCTTCGCTCGGCCTGCTTACTATCAACGCCTTGACCGCAGCAGACAGCGTTTTGATTCCGATCCAGTGCGAGTATTACGCACTCGAAGGCGTAACGAAGCTGCTTGAGTCAATGAAGATGGTTAAATCACGTCTGAACAAGGGCTTAGACACCTATGGTGTGCTTATGACCATGTATGACTCGCGAACTTCTCTATCGAATCAGGTTGTTGAGGAGGTTCAATCGTACTTTGGTGACAAGGCGTTTAAGACGCTGATCCCCCGTACGGTTAAAATCTCCGAAGCTCCGTCTTTTGGAGAACCGGTAATTACCTATGCACCTCAAAATAAGGGTGCAAAAGCGTATATGAACCTTGCAAAAGAGGTGATCAAGCGTGCCTAGTGCAAAGAAACGTGGCGGATTGGGACGTGGACTCAATGCTTTGGTCTCAGAGGCCGAGTATGAGACCGGTAGTTCGGCTACATCGGCTTCAAATGCCGCATCTGAAACAAAACTACCAATTGAGGATATCGTTCCCAATCCTAATCAGCCGCGAATTCACTTTAACGAAACTGAACTTCGTGAGTTGAGCGAGTCAATCCAAGAACATGGCGTTTTGCAGCCGCTTTTGGTTCGCAAACATGGAAACGGCTATGAGATCATCGCTGGTGAGCGTCGTTATCAGGCGTCGAAGCTTGCTGGCCTTGAGGAGCTGCCTGTCATCATTAAAGAAGTTAATGATGAAGAGATGCTGGCTCTTGCTCTTATCGAAAACCTTCAGCGTTCTGATCTGAATCCCGTCGAAGAGGCTAAGGGCTATCGCCAACTCATTGATGCCAGCGGGATGACCCAGGAGGCATTGTCGAAGGCTGTTAGCAAGTCGCGCTCTGCAATTACAAACTCGCTGCGCCTTCTCGATCTCCCCGAAGTTGTTCAGCAGATGATTTTTGAGGGTAAACTTACTGCAGGTCATGCACGTGCGATTCTTGCAGTTCCCTATGAGGACGCGCGAATTCGACTTGCAGAGAAAGTTGTTGCAGAGGGCCTTTCCGTAAGAGCGACAGAAAATCTTGCTCCGTTGTTTTCTGCCGGAGAGACACCTAGTACGCCTAGGCCTGCAACGCCTCAGTCTTTTAAAAAGGCTGCCCGTGTGCTTCGTCAGGTATTTAATACCAACGTGCGTGTGAAGAGCTCGCGTGGAAAGAATAAGATTGAGATTGAGTTTAAAGACGAGGAAGAGCTCTCTCGTATTCTTGGCGAAATGATTCAGTTTGATCAAGGAGGCCAAGATGAGGAATAAGATTTTAACAGCGATTGCATTGGCGACGACTGTCGCGGCTGGTGCCTTTGCTGGCTATAAGATCGCGACAGACGCTGAACTTCGAGGTCGTTTGCTTCGTGGTGCGCAAGATATCGTCGATACTTCCAAAAAGAAAATGGATGTTATGACGGAAGATGTTGCCATGCGTACTGCTCAGGTAACGAAGAATCCCAAGATTAATCAAGGTTGGGTCAGCAACCAATGGGAAAATGTAGGCTATTAGGTACCTAACAATTACTCAGCATATATTGAGGGGTCCTTGTCTGGTTCACGAGACAAGGACCCCTTATTTTGGCCGTAGAAAATAGGGCAGGTAGCAGCTGATTCAAAATTAAGGTCAATAAATAAAACGGCCCCGGTTGCATCTCCTGTAACCGGGGCCGTTCGATGTTTCACATGAAACGTTTTGGGGTGCGACTCCCCTATGCGTTCTTCTGAACTTTGAAGCGCTGCTTCAGCTGTCCGCAAGCGGCGTCAATATCGTTACCACGGGAGTTACGAATCGTGGTCTCGATGCCACGGGACTCAAGACGACGCTGAAGATCCTCAACCTTATGAATCGGCGACGGCTTGAGCGGGCTGCCCTCGATGTCGTTAAGCTGAATCAGGTTAACGTGGCACAACGTTCCCTCGCAGAAGTCGCAGAGCGCCTGCATCTCGGGATTCGTATCGTTGACGCCTTCGATCATGGCATACTCATAGGTCGGGCGGCGGCCAGTCTTCTCGGTGTAGAGTTGAAGCGCCTCGTGAAGGCGAAGTAGCGTGTACTTCTTAACACCGGGCATTAGCTTATTGCGTGTCGACTGGATGGCGGAATGCAGGGAAACGGCAAGCGTGAACTGCTCGGGGATGTCGGCAAATTTGCGAATACCGGGAATAACGCCGCTGGTAGAGACGGTGAGGTGACGAGCACCGATACCGATGCCATCGGGGTCGTTGAGGATTCGCAACGCCTTGAGAACCTCGTCGTAGTTGGCAAACGGCTCGCCCTGGCCCATGAAGACAACGCTCGTGACGCGCTCGCCAAAGTCGTTGGATACATGAAGTACCTGGTCGACGATCTCTTGAGCGGTCAGAGAGCGCTTGAGGCCGTTGAGGCCGGTAGCGCAAAAGGCACAGCCCATGCCGCAGCCTGCCTGGGTGGAAACGCAGACGGAAAGCTTGTTGCGACGGGGCATACCGACAGTTTCGACGGAAATGCCGTCGTGGTACTCGAGCAGATACTTGCGCGAGCCATCTTTGGAAACCTGCTTGGTGAGTTCAGTTGGCGTATCAAAGGCAAAAGCCTCTTTAAGCTGCTCGCGGAAAGCCTTGGGAAGGTTGGTCATGTCGTCGAACGAACAAACGTTCTTCTCAAAGACCCATTCGATGAGCTGCTTCGCGCGGAAGGCGGGCTGGCCAAGCTCGGCCACGAGCTCGCGAATATCGTTTTGGCTCAAGTCGCGAATGTCCTGAGATTTAGTCCTGGGATTCATGGAAGCCTTTCGATTTTGGGGAAACGTAGAGGGTATCGCTACAATATGGTATCAGCTGCAGAAATTATAGAGGAGGAGTCTGCCCATGCCGGGTAAAAGCCTAGAGAACATGCACGTAGCGGTCTTGGCGGGCGGTCATTCCGCTGAGCGCGAGATCTCGCTTAATTCGGGAAAGAACGTTGTGGTGGCACTGAAGGAAGCCGGCTACACTTCGGTGGAGCTGCTCGACACGGCTGCCGATGATTTTATGGTAACCATGGCGACCGGCGGCTTTGACGTGGCGTTTATCGCCATGCACGGTGCCGGCGGCGAGGATGGCGCCATGCAGGGCGCCATGGAGACCCTGGGTATCCCCTACACGGCCTCGGGCGTGCTTGCCAGCGCCTGCGGTGCCGACAAGGAGGTCTCTAAGCTCCTGTACGCCAAGGCGGGCATTCCCATTGCCCCCGGCCTCGCGCTCGAGGTGGGCGATGAAGTCGATATCGATCATATCGTCGAGGTTTGTGGCGAGCGCTGCTTTGTGAAGCCGGCCGTCAACGGTTCCAGCTATGGCATTTCCCTGGTCCATGAGCCCTCCGAGCTGCCCGCGGCAATCGCCAAGGCGTTTGCGTACGGCGACAAAGTGCTGGTCGAGAAGTGCATCGAGGGTACCGAGATCACCGTCGGTGTGTACGGCGAGGACGACGTGCGCGCTCTGCCGATTGTCGAGATTCGCCAACCCGAGGACTGCGAGTTCTACGATCTGGACGTGAAATATGTCGACCCTACGGACATCCATCGCATTCCGGCGCAGATTTCACCTGAGAATTACGCTCGCGCTCAGGAGCTTGCCTGTGCTGCTCACAAGGCCCTCGGTTGCCTGGGTATCTCGCGCAGCGACTTTATCGTGAGTGAGGACGGCCCCGTTATCCTCGAGACCAATACCATTCCCGGCATGACCGATACGTCGCTGTATCCGGACGAGATCCGCCACACCGACGACATGACGTTCCCGCAGGTCTGTGACAGCCTGATTCGTATGGGCCTTCGTCGAGCGGGCATTGCATGCTAATCGAGGACGCGGTTTCGTCAGGAACGCCGCAGTTTGTCATCGACTCCTATGCCACGCTTGCCGAACGCGCCAAAACGCAGTCCTTCGGCCTTATCGAGGAAGATGTGATTGTCCTCGATACCGAGACCACAGGTCTTTCGGTGCAGGACAATGAGCTGATCGAGATCTCGGCGGCCCGTCTTTCGGGCCGCGAGGTCGTCGACCGCTTCGATACCTTCGTGCATCCCAAGCAGCTGATTCCCGCCGAGATCACCGAGCTCACGAGCATTACAAATGCCGATGTGGCAGATGCCCCGTCGGCCGTTGAGGCCGTAGCCGCTCTCGCCGATTTTGTCGGTGGTTGCCCGGTGATCGCACATAACGCCACGTTCGACCGCTCGTTTATCGAGTCGGTCAAAGGCGGCGTCAACGTGAGCGATATTTGGATCGATTCGCTGGCGCTGTCGCGAATCGCGCTTCCGCGCCTGGCCTCGCACAAGCTGTCTTTTATGGCCGATCTGTTTGGCTGTGACTCGGTATCACACCGTGCCAATGCCGACGTCGACGCCCTGTGTGGCGTATGGCGCGTGTTGCTCGTGGCGCTCACCGACTTGCCCCAGGGCCTCATGGCGCGCCTAGCCGACATGCATCCGGATGTGCCTTGGTCCTATCGTCCTATCTTCTCATTCTTGGCGGGGCAGAACCCTGGTTCTATCTTCTCTCTCAGCGCCGCTCGTGCTGACGTTCTCAAGGCCGATCGCGCCGACGATCGGGTGGACGCCGACGAACTGCCGGTACTCAAGATGCCGAGTCGTGAGGAGATTGAGGCAGACTATGCGCCAGGTGGCCTGGTCAATCGCATGTATCCCACCTACGAGCCGCGTGATGAGCAGATCGCGATGGCGCTCGAGGTCCGCGATGCGCTGGTCACGGGCACTCATCGTGTAATTGAGGCGGGCACGGGCGTCGGCAAATCGATGGCCTATCTGGTGCCTTTTGCCGAGGCAGCACGCCGTAACAACATCACGGTTGGTATTGCGACCAAATCGAACAATCTTGCCGACCAGCTCATGTACCATGAGCTGCCAAAACTTGCCGAGCAACTGGACGGTGGCCTGTCATTTTGCGCTCTCAAGGGCTATGACCACTATCCGTGCCTGCGCAAGCTTGAGCGAATGAGCCGCGGCCAGGTCGAGATTACCACCAAGCGCGATCCGGCGGACACGCTCACGGCGGTCGCGGTCATTATGGCGTACGTCTGCCAATCAGCCGATGGCGACCTCGACTCGCTCGGCATTCGGTGGCGCAGCGTCAACCGCCCCGACTTTACGACGGCCTCGCGCGAGTGTGCTCGTCGCCTCTGCCCGTTTTTCCCTGATAAATGTTTGGTCCACGGCGCTCGCCGTCGTGCAGCGCATGCCGACGTGGTGGTCACCAACCATTCCCTGCTGTTCCGCAATGTCGCGGCCGAGGGCAGGATTTTACCTCCGATTCGTCATTGGGTAATCGACGAGGCCCATTCCATCGAGCGCGAGGCGCGCCGTCAGTGGGCGCGCGTGGTGTCGGCGGACGAATCACGCGTTCTGTTTGAGCGCCTGGGTGGCTCGAGCACCGGTGCGCTAAGCCAGGTTTCCCGTGATTTGGCAACCTCCGAGGGCTCTACGCTCTATCTGGGCCTTACTGCCAAGGCGACGTCGACGGTTGCGCGCGCGAGCATGGCAATCGCCGACGTGTTCGATGGCGTTCGCGAGCTCGGCCGCCGTGCCCGTGGGGGTTATGACAATGCCAATCTATGGATTGGCCCCGAGCTGCGCGAATCTGACGACTGGCATGATTTCTTACAGTCGGCCTACACTGGCATCGACGCATTGGAACAGGCTGACAAGAGCGTCGACGCGCTGGTGCAAGCCGTCGCCGCCGACAAGCCCGAGGTTGTTGTTGACCTGGGTGATATCTCGCGTCGCCTGCACGAGCTGGTCGAGAACCTCAAACTCATCATTGATGGCACCGATGAACACTACGTGTATTCGCTGCAGGTCAATCGCAGGCTGCGTGCCGGCGGAGAGTCGATGACCGCAGAGCGCATCGACATTGGCGAGGCCTTGGCAACCGAGTGGCTGCCCGAGGTTCACACGGCTATCTTTGCCTCGGCGACTATGACGGTGTCCAAAAGCTTTGAACACTTTAACCATGCGGTCGGCCTCGATCGCATCGGTGCTTCAACATCCTCATCGCTGCACTTGGACTCGAGCTACGACTTCGATTCGAACATGGCTGTAGTCGTTGCGGGCGATATCCCCGATCCGCGCGATCGCGAGAGCTATCTTACGGCGCTCGAGCGCGTGCTGGTCGACGCCCATCTTGCCATGGGCGGATCGGTGCTCACACTGTTCACCAATCGGCGCGACATGGAAGACCTGTACGCCCGCGTTGAACCCAAGATGGCCCGTGCGGGTCTGGAGCTCGACTGCCAGCAGCGCAACTCATCTCCTCGTCGCCTGCGCGACCGGTTTATCAACGAGCCGACCTCGTCGCTTTTTGCGCTTAAGGCCTTCTGGGAGGGGTTTGACGCCAGCGGCGAGACGCTGCGTTGCGTCATCATTCCCAAGCTGCCGTTCTCGAGCCCCATGGACCCGCTCTCGTGCGAGCGCAACCTGCGCGAAGACCGCGCTTGGGCGCGCTATTCGCTGCCCGAGGCGGTGCTCGAGGTTAAGCAGGCGGCCGGCCGCCTTATCCGCTCGTCGACCGATTGCGGCGTGCTGATTCTGGCCGACCCGCGCCTGGTGACGAAGGGCTACGGAAAGAAGTTCTTAACGTCGCTGCCCACGAGCTCCTACCAGCGCATCGAATCGGCGCAGATCGGTCACTATCTGCAACTGTGGCGCGCACGTCACGAGCGGCGGCGCTAAAGCGGACAGACGAGGGTTTTTGCCATATCGCACAGACGCTTTGACAGGGCGGGGTCATCCAAGATGCGGATGGCTCCGCCCGCTGCGATTACCTGGCTCAGTAGCCAACGCTCGGAGCCGTAATGCACGGTTACCGTTGCCATGTCTGCCCCGCTGCGCTCGATTAGAGTGATGCCGGCCCAGTCCAGATGCTCCGCCATATCGAATGGCATCAAGAGCTTTGCGCTACGCTGCGTCCGGGCAAGGGAATCGTGGAGGGATGCGACGCCCGGTGTGTGAGGCACGACGGAGTCTTCCGTCAAGGTGAGTCCCTCGATTTTATCCATGCGATAGGTGCGCTGCTCATCGATCGCGATGTCCCAGGCAATCAGGTATGTTTGGTCGCCGTTTGCCGTAATGCGCAAGGGGTCGACCAGACGCTCGCGTGGCCGCGCATCGTCCATCGAGCGATACGAGATGCGGCAACGAACACCGTCCTGAATGGCGCAGCTCAGCTGCTGCCAGTGCGACCCGTGGTTGACGGTGTCAAAGACGCGCTGGTTATAGCCGAGCTCTTCGGGCAGAAGGGCATGTCGAATCCGAGCTGCCGTCTGCGGCTCGATCCCCAACGATTCAAGTTCATGGTTGAGCACGGCGCCCTCGGCGGCACTCAGGCGCAACGGTAGCACGCGCCCGGCGTCACCAGTGAGGGCCACGCGCTCGCCGCGGCATTCGCAGATGATGCGCGCGCCCGATTCTCGGTCCGCGAGCGTCGAGACGATCTCGAGAATCTCGTCGAGCGACGCCCCCGTGATGTCAAAGCGGCTGCAAATCTCGGTTCGTGTCATGCCGCCATCGCCGGCGGCGTAGAGGGCCTCCATGATGTCGATGGCGCGCGAGAGTCTCTGCTCGCTGGTGAGTTTACGCACGGGCATGCTCGTGCACCGTCCTTTCTATGAGGTGGTTCCACGCCTGCTTGAGCGATTTGGGGGCCATGGGCCTCATGCCGTCCATGGCGTGGGCCATGCAAAATGAGGTGGCGGCTTCAAGGTCACGCACGTCAACGGTCCAGGTCCATCCCGCATCGGTGTGTGCGAGCTCACCTCGCCCGCGCGTGAGGCCGTTGATCATATCGATCTGCGTCTGAGGACCGAACGAGAACGTGGCTGCAACGGGCGGTCGGTCGGCAAAATCGAATTCAAAGAACAGATAGTCGTTGAGATTGAAGTCTGCAGGGATGGCGTAGGCCTTCGAAGGACGCCAAGCGCGAACGATACGGTCGCAGCGGAATGTCCTGATGTCGTCGGTGGCATTGTCGAGGCCGCAGAAGTACGCCACGCCCTCGCGCTCGAACATGCCGTAGACGCAGGCGGTACGTTCTTTCTGCTCGCCGCGTCCGTTCTGATATAAAAATCGCAGCGCGCATCGCTCGGCAAAGGCGCTCCATACCGCATCGACGGTGGGAGAGCGGCGGATCGGTGCTTCGTCCACCGCCGACATGCCGGTGAGGTAGGCAATTTTGGAGCGAATATCGGCAAGCGGCGCGGCAAAGGTGGAAGAGCCGGCCGCTAGTGTCTGGTCGATGGCGTTGAGCAGGATATCGGCGTCGTCTGCGGTGATGAGGCCGCCTGCTGCAAAGGTGTGCTCGCGGTCGATTGTCCACGAGCTTTCCTCGGTCTCCTGCGCACCGGCGGGGCGAACCTCCTTGATTAAGATGCCACGCTCGAGCAGTTTGTCACGATCGCGCCGAAACTTGCGCTTATCCGAGTCGATGTTGCCGGAGCCATATCCCAGGTCGGAATCCAAGACGATCTGCTCGGTCGTCAGCGGTTCGGGGGAGCTGTTGAGCACAAAGAAAAGATTGAGGATGCGCTGAGCCGTTTTATCGAAACCGGGCTCCGAACTTCCCTTTTTAATTGTCGCGGTCGCGTCGCTTGCCGTCATAGAGTCCTCGCATGAGAAGGTGGTTTGCTGCCATGATTTTAGTCCGATATGGAGATTAGGCTATATCCTTGTCCGCTCGGGGCGTTAAGATGGCCCGAATTCGGTCGTTTGCGCTCGCTCGGGGTATACTTTCGACTATATACGGTTCTAATGTGCATGCATTGGGCCTATTTGTCGGATTATGGATGTGGAGCGCACATGGCGAACACCCAGAACTATATTAACCACCTGCTGCAGAACACCGGCATTACGCCGGCATGCAGCGAAGAAGAGCGCTTGGCTGCCGAGGATATCGCTCAGATCTTCCGCAACCACGGCTTTGATCCCGAGGTTCAGGAGTTCAATGCCCCGGCGCCCGGTAGGTTGGCATTTGCCGTTACCGGTATTCTTGCGTTTGCCGGCGCCCTGCTGATGGGCATCGGCGGCGGTATCGGCTTGGTCGGCACCTTGCTGGCCGTTGTCGGCGCCGTTCTTTACGTGCTCGAGCGCACGGGCCACCCCGTGGTTTCGCGCCTGGGCAAGACGGGCGTGAGCCAAAATGTCATCGCCTACCACAAGGCCTCGGGCCCGCTCGCGTCTCCGCGCAACCGCCCGGTGGTCGTTGTCGCACACTACGACTCTCCCCGTGCTGAGCTGCTCGCCCGCGAGCCCTATGCTTCGTATCGTGCGCTCATCGCCAAGCTGTTGCCCGTTGCCACGGTTGCCCCTGCTGCCGTTGCTATCCTGCGTATCCTGCCGCTCCCCGGCGCGCTCAAGGTTCTGCTGTGGATTGTCGCGATCCTCGCTTCCCTCGTTGCACTTGCCAACGCGGCAAACATCATCTCTAACCGCCACATTCTTCCCTATACGTCCGGCGCGGTGTGCAACAAGTCTTCTGTCGCCGCTATGCTCGGTGTTATGGACAACGTTGCTCCCTTCCAGGGCGAGAACGAGTTTCCCGACGATGTTCCGTTCGATACCTATTTTGGGGAGCAGAAACGTCGTGCCGAGGAAATGGCGCGCGCGGCGGCGGAGTATGCCGCGGCCCAGCAGCAAAACGACTACGGCAACACCATCGAGTACGAAGAGCCTACCTACGCCGAGGACGAGTTCGGTCAGCCGATTGCTCCCGACGCTCAAACCGAGCCCGAACAGGGCGAGGCTTTTGACGAGCAGATCGAGGGCTTTGAGGGTGCGTCTGCCGACGAGACGCTGATTGGCGCCATCGTGCCCGAGGATCAGAATCAGGCTGTCCAGGCCGAAGAGTTCAATGACGAGGTTCCCGCTGCTGAGCCGGCGGAGGAGCCTGCCGCGGCCGAGCCCAAGCTCTATCGCAACGCCGCCGGCAACATCCGCTTTGGTTCGGATGCCATCCGTGCGCTCGGAATGCTTCCCGAGTCCTGCACGCTCGATTACGAGGAGGGCGAGGAGCCGACGTTTGAGCCCGAGCCTGCGCCCGTTGTCACTGCGGATGATGAGTCTGCCGCGGTTACCGCTGCCGTTGCCGAGCCCGAGGCGGTGTCTGCGATCGATCCCGCGGCAGGATTGGACATTTTGGCTCCCGCCGCGCCGGCGCAAGACGTTGCGGACGAGTCTGACGACGATTACGTTGAACAGCCGAGGCGCGTGTCTTACGAGAGCGATACTGATTTCTCTGCCGAGATTCCCGCGGCAACGCCCCATGCCGATATTGCATCCGCGTTCTCTTCGATTGGCGCCAGCGCTTCCAGCTTCTTTAAGGGTGCGCTTGCAAAGGGCAGGAAATTTGTCGACGATTTCGAGGAGAAGCGCGCTGCCGCACGCGAGGCTGCCGAGCAGGAGGCTATCGCTCAGCAGCAGGCAGCCGAGGCGGCACGTGAGCGCGCGGCGCAAGAGTTTGAGCAGAACGAGGCTATGCAGTCCGGGCCCGTCGACGCTGCCGAAGCTACGACGTCCTTTGAGTCCCAGCAACCGACGTCAGCGGATGTTGTTGAGGCAACAACGTCTTTCGAGGCTCAGCAGCACGTCGATAGCACCATGTCGTTTGATGCCGCGCAGTTCGATTCCACGATAACGTTTGAAAAGCAAAGCACCGCAATTGCCGAGCCCCTTCCTGTTTCCGATGAGCAGGGCGACGCGGCGGGCGATGGCGAGCCCATTGATGCTGCCGAAATTCAGGATGCGACCGAGGACGAGTCCGTCGAGGCCAACTCTGACGAAGAGCAATACGCGGCAGCCGATCAAGGTGATTCGACCGAGGTCGAGCAGGAGGAAGTGCCTGCGGTTTCCGAGACTCCCGAGACGGATGAGTCGAGGCCTTACTCCACGCAGATTTTCACCATGCCGACCCCGAGTGGTTCCGGTGCCACGGTTGCCAATGTTGCTCCCACCCAGGACGAAACGGTCGATTCCCTTATGGCCCAGATTTCCTCCCAGGCATCGCCGCGTCCGCAGATAAATGTTCCCGATCCGGCGTCGGCACCGTCGCCTGCACCTTCCTCGTCTCCGCTGGCTTCGGTCCCCGATCCGTCGCTGCCGTCGATGAAGCAGGCAAACGTTGCGTCTCGCACGTCGCTGTTCGACCTTCCCGATCCCTCTGCCCAGGTCAACGACCCCTTTGCTACTGCCCAGGGTCCCGAACCCACATCGGCACCCGTTGCGCCTTCTATGCCCGTTGCGTCGGGCGCGCAGCCGATCGAGACCATTTCGGCTCCCGCCCCAGCGGCACCCAAGTCTCGCAAACGCGGCCTGGGTGGCCTGTTCGGTCGTAAAAGGAAAAACGAGCAGGACAGCATGAGTGATTGGCTGGGCGTCGAAGACGATTACGATGCCAAGAAGTCCGGTCGCGGTATCGGTTCGTGGGATAACTTCGAGGACGATAACGATGGCTGGAAGGGCGGCGCTACGTCTTCCGATGGCGCTTCTTCCGAAGATATGCTCTCGGCTGTCGCCTCTATGGGCGATGATGAGCTGCTCGGTCACGATATCTGGTTTGTGGCAACGGGCGCCTCGGATTGTGATGGCGCCGGCATGAAGGCCTTCTTGGCTTCGCATCGCGATAAGCTCCGCGGCGTATTCTTCATCAATCTTGAATCCGTCGGCGCCGGTAGGCTTTCGGTGGTGACGGTCGAGGGCGAACAGCAGCTGCTCAAGGGCGATCGCCGCATCATGAACCTGGTCAGCAAGGTGTGCAAGTCGTTCCATGTCGATTGTGGCGCGCTCGAGATGCCCTATGCCAAGACCGATGCCTATGCCGCGCTCGAGGCGAGCCGCCGAGCCCTCACCATCGCCGGCGTGGACGGCACGCGTCTGGCTTGCGCTCGTACCGAGGACGACCTGCCCCACAATGTCAACCCGACGAACATTGCCACGGTATCCGAGGTCGTGACCGAGGTTATCCGCCGTTCGTAGACGGAGCTCTAAGGAGTCAACGTGTTTTCGTATATTAAGCGCCATTGGCCTGTCTACGTGATTTTGACCTTGATTGCCATTGCGTTAGGATTTGGGGCTGCCTACATCGTGGGTGCAAAGGGCTCGACCCCCGCCTCCGCAATCAGCGAAGAGGTGGAGCAAGAACAGAGTACGGGTGCCGATGGGATTCCTGAGTCCGAGCAGGCAATCGTTGATGGTGGATCTTCGTCTGCAGAGTAGATACGGCGATTTACATGATTGAAAGCGGGCGAGCCAGGGGACTGGCTCGCCCGCTTTTTCATCGCGCTAGCGCTTCTTTGGGGTCGACCTAAGGCGAGCGAACCATAGGGCTGCGGCACCCGAGGTCAGGAGCGCGGTGATGCAAGCGGCGATGGAAACTGATCCTGTTGCCGGTAGGTCCTGCGGTAGGGTACAGCGTTGAATGACACGGTCCTCGTCATGTGACTCAAGTTTATCGCCGCCGCCGTTGCGGCAAAGATCGACGCGTGCGCTGTTGGTGAGTGCGGTTTGGGGCGTATAAGCCGACGTCGCCTGCATGTGCACGATTGCGCCCCGAGCGTCTGTGCCAAGGATTGCTTTGGCATCGTCAAGGTCGTCGTGCTCATCTTTGAGATCATCGCGGGTCCAAGAATCCGCATCGCTTCGAGTCGTAAAGTCGGCGGCTACCGCACCGTATTCAATGCGAATGCCCGTTACGACGGTATTGGACGCAAGGTCGAGTTCTTTCGCCTCGAGTGTGGTGGATTCCGTGGTCGAGACATCCGCCTTCCAGAGGTGCCAGCCGTCGTAATCGACGAGGCGGCAATCCTCACCCAGACTTTCCCTTACTTCGTCGGACTCAAGCCAAGGATTTTCGTGCCCATCGTCAAGTGTCGCGTATGCCGGCTCATCGACGTCTGTCGAGTCCAACGGCGTCGTGCGATACCACACGTTGCACAGACCATTGAGGTCGCCGATGGCGACGGGGGTTTCGATTGAGACGAATCTCGCCGTATCGTCCTCGGCACACTCAAGATCATCGGTAATTGTAAACTCATCAACCCAGGTAGTTGAATCGTTTCGAGCGTCGATGGTATAGGAGAAAAGCCCATCCGTATTGGTTTGCATCGTGGCACGGTTTTTGCCATCGCCGTTAGCCAACAGGCCCTTTTCGATAGGTTGGACAAGTTCCTGACGCTTGTCGACCTGCCCCTTGATCTCGATGGGCGCATCCTTCATCGCGACGGATTGGACTTCTCCCGTATCCTTTATTTCAAACGTTATCTCCTCGGCAAGGTCATAGGTCCGCGGAGACATCATTTCGCGCAACGAGTAGGTGCCGGGTGCAAGATGTTCGACGCGGTGTGGCTTGTCGGATGAGGTCCAGGAGTCTATTTCGGTTTTATCGGGACCATATAAGGTGAGCCGTGCGCCTTCTACTTCCTGCTCACCGCTTGCATCGACCTTGGAGATATCAACCTTGGTGTAATCGTCGGATACGTTAAGCCGTGCTTCTACAACGGGTGTTTTCTGGTCGGCATAAGTAAGGTCGGCAATATGGGTTGTCTGATCGAGCAAGAAGCCTGCCGGCGCTTGAGTCTCGACAACCTCGTAGCGTGCGGTGCCAGATCCCAGTGGGAGGTTGTCCGCGCGTGCTTCTCCAGTTTCATCCGTCGTGACGGTAGCGACAGTCTCACCGTCGAGTGCGGCAATGCTACCGTCGGGGCGCACGATATCACCCGAGGCACGGATCTCAAAGATGGCGCCCGCGAGGCTGCTGCCGTCTACGGCATCGGTTTTAACGATCCTGATATTTCCGGTCGCGGCGTGGTCATAATACGAGGCGATTGCAACGGGCGTTAGGTTCATGTCGGCGGGTATGTTTACCTCGATTTCTTCGCCGACAAGATAGGGCTCTTTGGCCGAGGTTTCGCGTACATAATAGGTGCCCGGCACGAGCGATTCGGGCAGTGTGACGGTCCCGGTCGCGTCAGTCGTAAAGGTGTCCATTACGTTATGTGCTGGATACCAGCAAGTTTGTGAGACAGGTTCGTGATTGCTGTCGAGGAGTTGGAAGGAGAATCCGGCTAGGGGAACAGAAGCGCCTGTTTGGGCATCGCGTTTTACAATCTGGAGATGCGTCGACAGAGCGTGGTTGTCCACGATATATTGAAGCTCGGCGCCGTCGGAAATCTGATTGGCCCCGACGGTCCATTCCCCTGCACGTTTAAAACCCTCGGGGACGGTTTCCGGAACCTCGCGAATCGTGTAGCCGGCACGGTCGTATGGGACGGCTCCGTGGACACCGGCGGGTCGCTTGCCTGTGCCGAACCATGCTTCGGGCTGATCTTTGGTGGAGGCAAAGCCATAGATGTTTGTGGTCAGTGTGCCAACAACCTGCTGAGAGCTGTTGCTGACAACCTCAAAGACAACACCACCCGCCGGCTGCTCCAGGCCGGATTGGTCGCTATTGCCGTAATCCTTGAATTTGGAAATCTCAAGGTCAAACGCAATGGGGATATCGGAAATGCGAGATTCGATCTCGACCACGCCTGAATCGCCGAGCTGGTCGGCTCCAACGGTATAGGTCCAGCTGTCGTTGGATGGCAGGTAGCCCTCGGGGGCTTTTGATTCGTAGATGGTAAAGGTTCCTAAGGGGACATCGACGAGGGTAGCCCGACCGCTTTCGTCAGTCGTGAGAATTTGCGCCCATCCAGGGGTTGATTGCGACACACACGTGAACTCTGCTCCTGCGAGTGAAGATCCCGCCTGGGGGCCGGCATTCGTCGCGGCATCGAGTTTTACGATACGCAGATTGATGGTGCCGGGCTGTTCATCAATGGCGACCTTTCCACCGTCATTCCCCGTGGTAAAGGCGATGCGATCGCGACGGGGGACATAGCCGGCCGGCGCCTTCGTTTCAACTAGGTAGTATGCCGTGTTGGGCAGAAGTGTTGCCTGCGCTCGACCGTTGCTGTCCATCTGGACGGTGCCGACACGCGCGCCGCTGGTGCTCTCAAAAACATCGAATGTTGCCCCGTCAAACTGATAAGTATTGTTTCCGCTGGTAATGGCAGCGTTTGCAGACTGCTTTTGGAAGGAAACAGAGACCGCCGGCAGTACATAGAGCATGTCCTGACGTTTGCTGCCGCCCGATACGGCTCCTAGATAGCGCCGCGCGCGGTGCGGAGCGGCTTTGATGCTTCCTGATTTTGCGCTGTCGTGGAGCCACCGCGCCGCCGCCACGACTTCATTGTCAGTGATAAAGTGCCCACTCTTGGTTTTGCCCTGAGCGGTCGTGTAAGAGTAGGTACCGTCGACATGGGTAGTGCCGTTGAGCATCCATACGGCAAGCTGGGTTGCGGCGCGGGCACGATCGGGTGAAAGATGGTAACCGCCAAACGACGTGGCGGTAGGATATCCGTGACAAACGATTGCCGCGAACTCGTCGTCGAGCCACACCCAGCCTTGATCAAAGTTGAGCCATGGGCCGCCCGGCTTGGTGGGGCCGGGGCGCTCCTGGTTCATGCAGTAGGCAATCGAGGCGTCTTGAGCTTCATACTTGCCGATGAGGAAGGGCCCACAATCATCGCTAATAGTGCGGAAGCCGAGCTGGTCGTAGCCATCGACGGCAAATGCGGCTCCCGGTGTCAGGCAGCCGAAAAGCAGGAAGAGGAGCAGGAGCAGCGGACCTGTTGCGATTGCGCTGTGGACAGAGTGCGTGGGTGCGTTGGACATGGCTGCTCCTTATCCCTCGTGCGCCGCATGGGGAGGTTGCGACGCGTAGGATGAGGCTACCCCCGAGGTTCATGCGGGTAAGTACCGGAGCCTGACCAAAAGCTTGCCCGATTTCTGACAAATCGAGCTCAAATACAACAATCAGATAAAAGTGCAGGTAGAAGATGGTAAGAAAAGAAAGACAAAGGTCCTCATCTCCACAATTGGCGCGATTTTCAAACGATTCTCCACAGCTAAAACAAGCATCGACACCCTTGTATCGAACAAGACAACCGCGTTATACTATCCCCCACATATGCGGGCATCGCCAAGTGGTAAGGCATCAGCTTCCCAAGCTGACACTCGCGGGTTCGAGTCCCGTTGCCCGCTCCATTCGAATTTCAGGCACGGTAACGTTTCGTTACCGTGCCTTTTTCAATAAAGTGCCGGGACTCGAACCCGACAGGGTGCGAGCGTTAAATAAACGCGAAGCGTTTATAGCGAGCAGGCAAGGTCGCCGATAGGCGACCGCAGCCGGTGCGTATTTGCGAAGCAAATACGCAGACGTCCCGTTGCCCGCTCCATGGAGCAAGGAAGATTTCGGGAATGGTAGATTCAGCCTGCTTTGCTCCCACACTTCCCCGGATCTCGGTATGCCACTGAAGCCGGTGCGTATTTGCGAAGCAAATACGCGGACGTCCCCATGCCCGCTCCAATTCCAAAATGTTAGGTTAATGCCTGCTGCCCATACTTGCACCTGCGCACGGTACAATGGTTGGGTTACGACCAACGTGCCAATAACCAAAAAGGAGCCGCTATGATCGATCGCTATACCCGCCCGGAGATGGGACACATCTTCTCCCTCGAGAACAAGTACGCCATTTGGCAGGAGATCGAGGTTCTGGCCTGCGAGGCCCAGGCGGAGCTCGGCAAGATCGGTATTTCCAAAGACGAGGCCCAGTGGATCCGCGACCATGCCAACTTTGAGAAGGCGAAGGTCGATGAGATCGAGGAAGTCACGCGCCACGACGTCATTGCCTTCCTGACCAACATGAAGGAATACATCGATGCCGATGTTCCCGAGGGCGACCCCAAGCCCAGCCGCTGGGTTCACTATGGCATGACCAGCTCGGATCTGGGCGACACGGCCCTGTGCTACCAGCTCACCCAGGCCTGCGACCTGATCATCGAGGACGTCAAGAAGCTCGGCGAGATTTGCAAGCGTCGCGCCTTTGAGGAGCGCAACACGCTCTGTGCCGGCCGCACTCATGGCATCCACGCCGAGCCGATGACCTTCGGCATGAAGTTTGGCTCTTGGGCCTGGGAGCTCAAGCGCGATCTGGATCGTCTTGAGGACGCCCGCAAGAATGTTGCCTTCGGTGCCATCTCGGGCGCTGTCGGCACGTACAGCTCCATCGAGCCGTTCGTCGAGGAGTACGTCTGCGAGCACCTGGGCCTGGTCCACGATCCTCTGTCCACGCAGGTCATCAGCCGCGATCACCATGCCTACCTTGCCGGCGTGCTTGCCACTACAGCGGCCACCTGTGAGCGCATCGCTACCGAGGTCCGCAATCTGCAGAAGACTGATACGCTCGAGGCCGAGGAGCCGTTCCGTAAGGGCCAAAAGGGCAGCTCAGCCATGCCGCACAAGCGCAACCCCATCACCATGGAGAAAGTCTGCGGTCTGTCGCGCGTCGTGAAGTCCAACGCCCAGGTTGCCTTCGATAACGTCGCCCTGTGGCACGAGCGTGACATTTCGCACTCCTCTGCCGAGCGCGTCGCCCAGGCCGATAGCTTCATCGCCCTCGACCACATGTTCCAGTGCCTCATCCGCGTTATCGACGGCCTGCAGCTGTATCCCGCCCGCATGATGGCCAACCTCAATAAGACCCGCGGCCTCATCTTCTCTTCCAAGGTACTGCTCGCCCTCGTCGACACGGGCATCACCCGCGAGGACGCGTACGCCATTGTGCAGGAGAACGCTATGGCAACCTGGCACGAGGTACAGGATTGTGTCTCCGGCCCCACCTTTAAGGAGCGTCTCGAGGCCGACCCGCGCTGCACCGTCAGTCAGGAGAAGCTCGACGAGATCTTTGATCCGTGGGACTTCCTCACCCGTATCGACACGGTCTTTGATCGTCTGGAGCAGCTGAGCTTCGAGTAGGTTCGGGCATAACGTTAGCTTTTTAGGGCGCTTTGCTGGTAATGTGTGTTGCCGGCAAAGCGCCTCGTTGCATTTAGGGAAAGACGGGGATAATAGTCGTCTCGAATAACATTCTGAGAGGGGATCGCATGATTTCGTTTGATTACAAGCCTCAGGGCGTGTGTGCTCGCAATATTCACCTTGATCTTTCCGATGACGGCAACAAGGTGATGGGCGTTGAGTTTACCGGCGGCTGCGACGGCAATCTCAAGGCTATCTCCAAGCTGGTCGAGGGCGCTCCTGCCGATCGCGTAATCGAGGTTCTCGCCGGTAATACCTGCGGTATGAAAAAGACCTCCTGCGCCGACCAGCTTACACGCGCTATCGAGGCCGCTCGCACCGAGATCGCCTAATGGGTATCGCCGATCACATCAAGAACGGAATATCGCGTCGCGGCTTTGTACTCGGTGGGGCTGCCGCGGGCGCTGCCACGGTGCTTGCCGGATGCTCGAAAAAAACGGGCACCAGCGATGATGCCGCCGGCGAGCCGCAGGTTATCAAGGATGATTCCAAAATCATCTCGATTACGGATGAGTACGAGGCAGTCGACATCGATCTTGAGCCGGCGGCGTCATGGACGCTGCCTCTGGGTACGCTGCTGTACTACTGCGACGGCGATTACGCCGCGGCGATGATGGCGCCCGCATCGGCACTGCACGCCAACACACTCGGTGTGCTCAACCTGGGCGATGGCTCGCTTACCACATTAATCGAGGATCCTATCGAGGGCACGGGATATGCATTCTACGATGTCCGTGCCGGCGACAGCGTATTCGCGTGGGTTGAGATGAACTTTGCCAATTCATCGTGGAAGCTCTACGGTCAAAATCTGTCGGGCGCTTCGCTCTCTGGCGACGTGGTTGAGCTCGATCGAGGTGGCAAGGACTATGATCCGCCGCTGTTTACGGCGTTCGGGTCATCAGTCATCTGGTATAAAATGCCCTCGGCAGGTGGCAATAAAACGAGTAGCGATTCGTTTTGCTATCGTCGCTCACTTGATGAATCCAAGGCCGAGACAATTTGGAAATCGACGGGCCGCTTTGCATCGGCCCCGCGCGCGAGCGACGGCATTTTGACCATCTCGCCGCGTGTCCGCAACGACGAGGGCGTCTACTACGGCATAACGGCAATCGATCTGACCGACGGCAACAACACCAAGCGTGCCCAGTTGGTCCTTCCTTCGTCAGTTTTGCCTTTCGAGGCCGTATATATGGGCGATACCTTCGTGTTTTCTATCGAGGCGGCCTATAGTGGCGTGGGCAGCCTGGGCAATATGGGCACGTATATCGGTAATGAAGGAGGGCCGTACCTCTTCCTGTCACGCGAGCCGCTCGCATGTGCGGCTGGCAAGAAGAATAAATACCTTGTTAAGGTACAGGCGTCGCATTTCCTGATCGACACCTCTGCCAAGACCTATGGCTCGCTGCTGTCGCCCGACCGCGCTTTGGAGTATGGCGATTATCCAGCTACGGCGGGAAAATCGGACTCATTCCTTACGTACGCCACGGTGCGCAACAGCCAGGGTATACCAGAGACGGTCACTGCACGCCTATTCTCTCTTTAAGCTTAGAGGGGTTAAAAAGGCGCCAACAGGGGAATAAACGCGTTGTAATTGTGAGTACCGCCCGCCGAGCTGCCGCGTCATAGCGGCATCTGGCGGGCTCAGGTGCGTTAAAATGGGCTTGTTCTTAGCTAATTGAGACAGGGGGGCCGTGTTATGGCTTCAGATGCAAAAAAGATTCTGCTGGTCGAGGATGAGAAGGCAATCCGTGACGCCGTCGCTGCCTATCTCGAGCGCGAAGGCTACTGGGTTGTGGGCGTCGGCGACGGCCAGTCCGCGATCGAGGAGTTCGAGAAGCATCAGTTCGACCTGGTCGTGCTCGACCTTATGCTCCCCAAGATCCCCGGCGAGCGCGTTTGCCGCACCATTCGCGATACCTCGGATGTCCCCATCATCATGCTGACGGCTAAGGGCGAGATCGAGGACCGTATTATCGGTCTTGAGCTCGGCGCCGACGACTATCTGATTAAGCCGTTCTCGCCGCGCGAGCTCGTCGCCCGCGTTCGCGCTCTGTTCCGCCGTGCCCATCAGGCCGACGAGCCCGCCGTCGAGGTACTCGACTTCGGCGATCTGGTCATCGATATCTCGGGCCACAAGATCTTGGTCGAGGGCAAGGAAGTCGATCTGACGGCTTCCGAGTTCAAGCTGCTCACCACACTTGCCCGTCATCCCGGCCGTGTGTATAACCGCATGGAGCTGGTCGAGAAAGTGCTCGGGTATGACTTTGAGGGCTATGAGCGCACCATCGATAGCCACGTGAAGAATCTTCGCGCCAAGCTGGGCGATGATCCCAAGAAGCCCAAGTGGCTCTACACCGTCCATGGTGTCGGCTATCGCTTCGAGGCTCCGGCCAAGACCGATAAGTCGGACGAGAAATAGGGAAATCACATATGACACCTGCGCGCTTTGAAATCGGACAAAAGCACAAGCAGGAGAGCGAGGCGGGTTCCAAGGCTAGTTGGAACACGCCTCGTTCCGATTCACGGCCAACGATGAGCTATCCCTCGCGCATGGCACTTGCTTTTGCTCTGACATCGCTCATGACGGTATTGGTGCTGGTGGGCGTTGTCTCTGTTGTGTGGGGCACGGTCTTTTCGGATTACACACGCTCCAATATCGTCGAAATCGCAAATTCCGCTGCCGAGAAGTTGGCGACCTCATATGAGGAAAACGGCTCTTGGACCGCGGGAGAACTGCGCACGGTCGCAACGTCGAGTTTGGTTTCCGACGATCTGGGCATGCAGGTCGTCAATAAAAAGGGTGTGATCGTTTATGACGATTCCTGGCCCTCGGCAAGCGCCACCGCCGATGTACGCGAAAACCAGGCTACGACCGACGACACGAGCGGCAAGAGGGCATCGCATAGCCCGGTCTCGTCTGCTCCAACCGACTCCGATAGCGTTGCTAACGTCGAGATTGTAACGTCTTCCGGCGAGCATGTCGGACAGGTAAAGCTGTGGGCCATCGGCTCCGACGCTCTGCTCACCAAGGCGGACTCTGCGTTTAGGGAGAAGACCTTTAACGCCATGGCCCTCGCCGCGGTTGTTGCAATCTGCATTTCGGTCGTTATCGGATCGCTCGTGTCGCGCATGCTCACCAAACCGATTCATCGCATCACCAGTACCGCAAAGCAAATCCGTGACGGCGACCTGTCGGCTCGCACGGGGCTGCGCGGTGATGACGAGATCGATCAGCTGGGTGAGACCTTCGATGAGATGGCCACCTCGCTCGAGAAGGATATGAAACACGAGAAGCGCCTGACCTCGGATGTCGCACACGAGCTGCGCACGCCGCTTATGGCGATGCTTGCGACGGTCGAGGCCATGCAGGACGGCGTGTATCCCACCGACGATGAGCATTTGGAGACCGTTGCTTCCGAGACGCGTCGCCTGGCTCGTCTGGTGCAGCAGATGCTCGACCTGTCGCGCATGGAAAACAGCACGGCTCCGCTCAACCTTGAGCCGGTGGACATGGTTCCTTTCGTGCGATCGATTGTGAACGGCCAGGAGCGTCTGTTTGCCGACCGCGATCTGCGCCTGCGTTTTGCGGACGAGACCCAGGGTCACGACGATGTCGTCGAAGCCGATCCCGACATGATCACGCAATGTGTTATCAACCTCATGAGCAACGCCATGCGCTACACCCCCGAGGGCGGTTGGGTCGTGGTGTCGGTGCTCAGTGACCGCAGGCACGTCAGCATTGCCGTTTCTGATACCGGCATCGGTATTGCCAAGGACGATCTGTCGCGCATTTTCGGGCGGTTTTGGCGCGCCGATGCCAGCCGCGCCCGCGAAGCTGGCGGCCTGGGCGTCGGCCTCGCCGTGACCAAGCAGATCGTCGAGCGTCACCATGGCTACATATCCGTGGAGTCGGAGCTTGGAAAGGGTACGACTTTTACAATTCATCTGCCCCGCGAGCACACGGCGGACGCGGCATCTACTACAATGGAGCACTAGCTTTTCGCTATTCGGTGAAGGAGGGGCCGCGTCCCTGCCGCTCCGAGTTTGCGAAAACATGCGGGAAAGAACCCGCATTTCTGTCGTATTTAGGTAAGGAGTGACTCACGTGACAACGATGGAGCGTCGTCCGGATTCCCGTGGCAAGGTTCGTGATATTTACGATGCCGGTGAAAACCTGCTGATGGTCGCCACCGACCGCATTTCTGCGTTCGACTTCATTCTTCCCGACGAGATTCCGTTTAAGGGAGAGGTGCTCAATCGCATCTCGGCATTCTGGTTCGATAAGTTTGCCGACATCGTCCCCAACCATCTCGTTTCCATCGACCCGGCGGATTTCCCCGAGGAGTTTGCTGAGTATCGTGACTACCTCGCTGGCCGCGCCATGCTGGTTAAGAAGGCCCAGACGATTCCTATCGAGTGCATCGTCCGCGGCTATCTGACCGGTTCGGGCAAGAAGACCTACGACGAGAACGGCACCGTCTGCGGCATCCAGCTGCCTGAGGGCCTGACCGAGGCTTCCAAGCTTCCCGAGCCGTTGTTCACGCCGTCCACGAAGGCCGAGATCGGTGACCACGACGAGAACATCTCGTTCGAGCGTTGCTGCGAGATCGTGGGCGAGGACATCGCCACGCAGATTCGTGACCTTTCCCTCAAGATCTACAAGGCCGCTGCCGAGTACGCCGCGACCCGTGGCATCATCATTGCCGACACCAAGTTCGAGTTTGGTGTTATTGATGGCAAGGTCACGCTGATCGACGAGTGCCTCACGCCCGACTCCAGCCGTTTCTGGCCTGCTGCCAGCTACGAGGAGGGCAAGATCCAGCCTAGCTACGACAAGCAATTCGTCCGCAATTGGCTCAAGGCCAACTGGGATATGACGGGGGAGACCCCGCACCTGCCCGCCGAGGTCATCGATGGCACGTCCGAGCGCTATCGCGAGGCCTTCCAGATCATCACCGGCTCCCAGTTCACAAGCATGAAGGAGAACGCATAAGTGAGTACCCGTAGCGCCACGAACAAGCGCACGCAATCCCACGAAGTTACCGGGGTTGCGCGCAAGTCTGCCGCATCTGCTAAGCCCGCCCGCCAAGCAGCGAGCTCCGTTCGCATCGTGCCGGCTTCGTCTAAGGCACGCCGCAAAGAGCTCGAGAAGGGCGAGAACCTCGAGGGCCTCTCTAAAGAGGAGAAGCGCGCCCGCAAGGCCAAGCAGCGCGCCAAGGAGGACCGCATCTATACGGTGTCGAATATCCTCCTCAAGCAGGACGAGGACTACACCAAGCGCCGTCGCATCTGGTGGATTGTGCTCGCCATTGGCATGGTGCTCGTCGTGGCAATTTGGGCCTCGCTGTACTTCGCTCCCGCTGGCATGGTGTCCAGCCCTGTCCAGATGGTCGGCATCGTTTTGTCCTATGTCATCATCCTAGGTGACTTTATCTACGACTTCGCTCGTATTCGTCCCTTGCGCAACATGTACCGCGCGCAGGCCGAGGGCATGTCCGAGAACAAGCTCAACGCTCTTATTGAGCGCGCGGCTGCCGAGGAGGACCAGAAGGACTCCAAGAAGAAGTAGCGTTTGCATACATACTTATCGCTAAGATATAAGGCGCGTCGTTTTTGCGGCGCGCCTTTTTACTGTTCTATAGATAGATGGAGTGGCACATGATTCGAGCTGCCCTGACGGTCGAAGAGGCTCTGGAGGGCATGAAGGCCCTGGAGCCCAAGATTAAAAACTACGCGCGCCTGGTCGTCCGCAAGGGCGTAAACGTCAAGCCCGGCCAGGAGGTCGTCGTTCAGTCTCCGGTCGAGTGCGCGCCGTTTGCGCGCGTGGTGGTCGCGGAGGCCTATGCTGCCGCCGCCGGCCACGTGACGGTCATTTGGGCCGATGATGCCGTGACGAGGCTCACGTACGAGCATGTCGAGAAAAGCTATTTTGAGCAGACACCCGAGTGGAAGCGCATGCAGCTGGATTCCTTGGCCCAGGATGGTGCCTGCTTTGTCTTTATCGAAGGTGCGGATCCTGCGGCCCTCAAGGGCATCGATCCAGCCAAGCCGGCCGCGGCATCAAAGGCGAGGAATACGCAGTGCAAAGTTTTCCGCCGTGGACTGGATTACAACATCAATCCGTGGTGCATCGCCGGCGCTCCGGTCGTGGCTTGGGCGCACGAGGTGTTCCCAGGAGACGCCGATGAGGTTGCAATCTATAAACTATGGAATGCGATTCTGCACACCGCGCGCGCCGATGGCCAGGACCCGGAGAGCGACTGGGAACTCCATGACGCCGCATTCGAAAAGAACCTGCGTTTCCTGAACGACAATCGTTTCGACTACTTGCATTACACCGCGGCAAATGGAACCGATCTGACGATTGGCATGACGAAGGGTCACGAGTGGGCCGGCGGCAAGGGCAAGACGCCCGATGGACACCCCTTCTTCCCCAACATTCCCACCGAGGAAGTCTTCACCTCGCCCGATCGCATGCGCGCCGACGGTATCGTGTACTCGGCCATGCCGCTCATCCACCACGGCAATAAAGTCGAAGATTTTTGGATTAAGTTCGAGGGCGGCCGCGTGGTGGACTACGACGCCCGCGTGGGCAAGGCAACGCTTGCGAGCATTATTGACACCGATGAAGGTGCCGCTCATCTGGGCGAGGTCGCGCTCATTTCCAAGAACACTCCGATCCGCGAAAGCGGCGTTCTGTTCTATGACACGCTCTATGACGAGAACGCTAGCTGCCATCTCGCGCTAGGTGTCGGTTTCCCCGAATGCATCGAGGGTGGGTATGACATGTCCAAGGAGGAGCTCCTGGAGCATGGCGTTAACGTCTCGAGCACGCACGTCGATTTTATGATCGGCACGGACGACATCGATATTACGGGCATTACGCCTGATGGACGTGAAGTTGTGATTTTCCAGAACGGCCAATGGAGTTGGGAATAGTCCCAGACCGTGGTACAATGCCACCCGCGGGCCGTTAGCTCAGCTGGCAGAGCAGGGGACTTTTAATCCCAAGGTCCAGGGTTCGAACCCCTGACGGCCCACCCAAAGATTGTTGAGACGGTCAACTTCGGTTGGCCGTCTTTTTTGTCGCCCTTTCATGGGTTCGAACCCGTATCTATCTATATATAAGAACGCTTGGCGAACAAAACCCGCCTTTTACCGATGGGAAACAAATAGCTGATGCCTTTGGAGTAAAGTAGCGCTCCAGAGATGACCGATGTCTCAATACTCGTAAAACAGCTGGTCATCGCCAATATCAGAAGCCAATGCTTCAGTTTTAACCTCAGTGACGCGACTGAGGGATCTATTCATTTGTGAACAAAATATGGAGTGCGCGATTCCCGCCCACGGCGCCCCTCCGGTCTGGCAATATATCTCCTTGCCGCGCGGCCCGGTCGGACCGGGAACCAGCGCAGGCGTGCACCTTGAGAACCGGATACTGCGAGGATGGACACTAACTTCAGTGTCGCATCCGGGCAGACATCGAACCATTTGAAATGGTCTAACTTGGATT
>CAJMRE010000003.1 GCA_905215755.1 uncultured bacterium | reverse complement strand
CCGTTTTCCCGGATCGAGGCCGTTCAGCGGTTCATCGAGGATGAGGTACGGGCAACCGGTCGATATCGCCATGGCAAGCTTCACCTGCTGCTTCATTCCTGTCGAGAGTTTACGGGTCGGCTTGTCGAGATATGAGGAGATTCCGAGGGAGCTGCAGAGCGAGTCGATGTCGGTGGCCGATTTCCACGCCTCCCTAACGAAAGCAAGGTGCTCGAGGGCTGATAGCGTGGGGTAAAGATCCGTGTCGCCTGAAGAGCTCAGGTAGGCGAGTTCTGCAAATTCGGCTGATTGACGTTGGCTGATTCCGTCTGCCACCAGGCTTCCCGAGTGGATACGGGTGGGAAATTGGCCCGACAGCGCTTCAAGAAAGGTGGTTTTCCCCGAGCCGTTGGGAGCAATGAGGCCCGCCGCCGTTCCCGGGCTCAAGAAAAGCGATCCGATTGAAAGTATCGTCGTGCTTCCGTATCCCACGCTCACGTCCAGAAGCTCGAGCCCATGGTGCTTTTTCGCGGGTCCAGACTGTTTGGGCGAACGTGTCGCAACGGCGCCGACCGCAAAAAAGACCGCGACGTATATCAGGGCCACGGCAAGCATCGATGCACCGCTTGAACCGGAGCCAATGAATTCTGTTGGGAAGCATCCTACGTAACCCGTTGCCTCGATAGGCGAGAATACGGCCAGCGGCAGGAGATTGAGCGCGGCGTTATGCTCCAGTGCCGAATCGGACAGTAACGGGAATACCGGGGCCGCGACAAGTAGCGCGGAGGTAAGGGGGCCTGCGAGGACGCGCCTCGTTGCGGTCGATAGGACGACGGAACAAACGGATATCAAGGTTCCGCCCGCAAGAAGCGCGATAAGCAGGGCTGTGAAGACGTTTCCCGCAGTCGTGGTGGTAAGCGCGCCGTCATGGAAGAAGGCGATCGGGTACCCAATTTGCCCGAAGCCGTTTAGGACCAAGGCGTAAATGCCCCCGGGTGCGAGGCCGGCGAGGAGCATCGCGGTCCCCGCGACGATTATCGAAAACACGATCTGGATAAGGCGCCGGAATTTGGGCGCGGGCGCCTTCGCCGCCAGGGTCCCGGGCCTTGTGGCGCCGAGCGCGAGTATCGACGAGAGAAGGAAGGGGATGAAGGGAAGGAAAGACGGCGCCGTGGCAATGGCGTAAGGCAGGAAGGAAAGGAATGACAGGTCGTTTGCGGAGGCCGGGATATCCGTGATGCCGGAGCTGCTCAGGGCACGGCAATATGCGAGCGCTGCGTCATTGGTCTCTCGGTCTCCCACGATGGACCCGGATTGGAAGCCTTCGTCCATGAGCGCGTAGTAGCTCTCGGCAGAATCGAGAAAGGCGGCGTCGGTTTGAGCGGCAAGGGCGGCGTTCGCGTATCTTGCAAGCTCCGCGTCAGCTTGCTGCTCTGGCGATAGGTCTGTGCCGTTGGCCTGGGGTGCGCGCGTATTGAATGCGTCGACAAAGCCCTGCATGCCCTGCTTCATAAAGAAGGGGCCGTAAATGGGTGAATTGAACGCAATGGGGATGGAGAAGGCTGCGGCAAGAACGAGCGTAGAGATCCATACGGCCCTGTCTCTTAGGATTAGTTTGAGAAGAAGTCGACAGTACATTTAGAAGCACCTACATTTCCCAAAGCATCGTTAGATTAATAATGACAGACCGAATGAAGATGCGTGCGACGGGGGCGAGGCGAATGGCTGAGCGGTATCGATATGCGGGTTCAACGGTATCATATTGACCACATAGATTTTTAACTTGCATTTCTAACAGTTAAGGAGACGGGTGCTTTCCAGCACACTCCTTCGATGATGCCTTCCGCTAGTTGCTATGTCGGCCGGCGGTCGGACTGCCACTTCAGCCAAAAGCTCAGGCGCGCGCATTAAAATAATGGATATATCGCTTGATGGGCTTTTGACCAAGTATGAACATCGCAGGTAAACCCGTGTACCAATTCTTGGTACACGGGTTTACCTGCGGTTTGTTGAAAGCTCTGACATGCGCTGTCGACTTCATTAAAATCGATTGTCGATCAAGTCTTCCTATATATGCGAGCCCCAAGAAACTGCGCTGTGAACCTGAGTCCTCTATCGATCGGCCCGGTGCACCGGGCCGCTGTCCTCGAGCCGGCAACAGCTTGCCGGTCTGAAAACGTATGCGTTTTGAGACTGTTTAATCTGAACAATAAGATGTGTACCATTAAGATTAGGTGCCGACATTGATTGGAGCGCTCATGGCGATGTGCGAGATTGCAGTCATGTTTGATGCGGGCGAAATGGCTTTGATTCAGGCCAATGCGGATGCCGCCGGCATATCCTTTTCCTAGTTCGTGAGACGCGCCGCCCTCGACAAAGCCGAGGAAGTGGCCGATATCAAGGCATTCAACGATGCGCAGATGGAAGATGACGGTATCCGCTACTCAACGTATACCGTCGTGCGTATGGCCATGAAGGGCGAGTAGCCGTTCGCGGTGTCAAACAGACTGCTCACGGTGGGCGGCGGCATTGCCGGAAAAATAATCCTCAGTCCCTCGCGCGTCTTAATATATGTGTGCGGGTGCGCCCGCGCAATTAGCGGTGAGCTAATGCGTGCGACCGTCTGTGCGATAATATTGTGTTGCTGCAAACCAACCGTCTGGGGGACCTCCAATGGCTAAGAAAGTCATCGTCAAGGAACAAAAACACGGCTGTATCTGGCTGTGCGGCGTCCTGCTGGTCGTCTGCCTCGCCGTATACGCACTCGCCTTTGCGCTCATTATCGCCCTGGGTGTCGCCGTCTGGTTCCTCATGCGCGGTATCTGGCGCTCGATGGTTGCGAACAAGCCAGATTCGAAGTTCGTTCAGTTCGGAATGAAGATGACGCCGCAGACGAGAAAGATTCTCGCAGGCATTGCGAGCGCGATTGTCGTCATCATCATTTCGGGGATTATCTCTGCCGCAATGCCCCAGAAGGAGGAGAAGTCGCCTTCAGGTGGCGAGCAGGCCGTCGCGACCAAGACCGAGAAGAAGGATGACGAATCGTCCTCGGAAGCCCGCCACGAGGCAAACCAGAAGCGAATCGACACTTTCGTGAACAACTTCAATGCGGCTTCGACGAACCCATACGTTCAGGACGCGACGTTCGACCCGTCAGATGGCGACGCCCCCTATCATCCGCGACGTTATAACAGCCCCGTCTACGCAGAGTCGAAAGGCTCACATGGAACGAGTGGTGATTTTGAACTCACGCTTATCGCATGCACAGGAGGCGAACTTGAAATCAGCGGCAGACTGACGACTGATTCCAACTATCAAACCGTCGCCGACATGATCAAGACGATCATGTATTGCGAGTATCCCGACGCCGACCATACCGAACTCGATCAAAAGCTGAATGACTTCGTCAGCAGCGACTACCACAACTTCAACTACTTCAACAGCAGCAATCTGGACTCCTCATATGCAACCGGAGGCGAGTTCTTCCTACGTTTGGACAACCTCGATTAGCATTCAGGCAGAATGTAGTTCACGATAGCCTAACGAGGCGTGTCGCCGCGTGAGTAGTCGTCCTGCTGTTCAGCGGGAAGCCCGGCGCCCCCGACTGCGGTCCTCGCCTCCTCGGCATCGGCGAGCTCCAGCTTGTCCTCCGAACTGAATTCCGCGAGGACGCTTATCGCCGCCGCCCTTCCCCTTGTGCCCTGCTCTAGGCAGGGCACGCCGGTGTTCTTGGTCCTCAGGACCTTCATCTCGTTCGCCTCATCGGCAAGCTGGTTCGAATCCAGTCGTCCCGACCAGAAGTTTGCAGGTCAGGCACTAGGTGCCTGACCTTTTTTATTAAGAATCAACGGGGTAAGCAACGAAGAATCAACGGCTTTATTAATCGATACTTTCGCTCAACAAAAACTTGTACGTCACCCTCCAAATACGACAATTTATGACATGTTTGGAGGCTGACGTACACAAAAGCGATAGACATCCTGCCCGATACCGTCCTCCATATGTCTGGACTCTCTATGCTTACGCTGGATAGACATCGCTAGAACGGGTATAGTATCGAAAGTTTTGTCGTTTACCAGCGGGGGAGTCCTGTGGGCATCAAAAAGAAGATCAAAAAGGAGCTTATCGGCACCTCCGATTACCCGTCGAATAAGATCTTCACGATCTCCAATTTCATTACCTTCACGCGCCTGATCCTCACGCTGGTCTTCCTGTACCTGTTTGTGACGGACAACAACCGTGTCGTCGCCATCGTCATCTATGCCATCGCGGCCTCCACCGACTGGATGGACGGCCAGATTGCCCGCATGACCAAAACGGTCTCGTGGCTCGGCAAGGTTATGGATCCCATCTGCGACCGTGCGCTGCTATTTACCGGCGTACTGGGCCTGGTGGTCCGCGGCGAGCTTCCCATCTGGGTCTGTGTGCTCATCATTGGTCGCGATATCTACCTTGGTATCGGCACGCTCATCGTGCGCCACTATCACCGCCGCCCCATCGACGTCGTCTTTCCCGGCAAGATTGCGACGGCGCTGCTCATGACCGGCTTCTCGCTTATGCTTCTGGGCTTTCCCACTGTGGATGGCTGGCATCTGCTGCCCGCCACGTTCACGGCCTTCCCGGGCCTCAACGGCAGCCCGGTACCGCTTGGCATCTTCTTTGTGTATGGCGGCGTCATCTTCTCCATGCTCACCGCCGTCATCTATTCCATTAAGGGTGGAGCAGCCATTAAACAAGCCGTGGCGCATCCCGAGGACGAAGACATCGACTTTCTTAACCCCGAAATCGAAGACTAAGTCGTTGGGGTATGATTACGTACAGTTCATTCTTTGCGGCATGTCCGCGTTAAGTTAGGGGTTGTCATGGACAGCATGGTTAACAATATGCCTCAGAACGATAAGGCCTCAGACGCCACCTGCGTTTTCCGCGTTCCTTCGAGCGATGTCACCGTTCCCGACCTCATGGCCAACGTGCACATCACCGCGCCCGTCTTATCTATCGTCAAAGGCCCTCAAACCGGTGCAGCCTTTGAGCTCGAGGATAATGTGACCACCATCGGCCGCGATCCCGCTAACGGCATCTTCCTCAACGACATGACCGTGTCGCGTAGCCATGCGCGCATTATTCGCGAGGGTCTGGGTGCCCGCATCGAAGACCTGGGCTCGCTCAACGGTACGTGGGTTGATGGCGCCATCGTCAACGGCGCACCGCTGCACGATGGCTCTTCAGTCCAGATCGGTACGTTTACGCTCATCTACCACGAGAGCACGCCGGAGCGCATCGAAACCGGTGAGTAGGGCATGGCCGAACGCAATTATCTGAGTATCGGCCAGGTCGTCAATCTACTTCGAGGCGCATACCCCGATCTTTCGAACTCAAAAATTAGATTTCTCGAAGATGAGGGGCTCATCACCCCTCATCGCACGCCTAAGGGCTATCGTCAGTACTCCAAGGAGGACGTTGACCGCCTGGAGGTCATTCTGCACCTCCAGAAGACTCGCTACATGCCGCTCAACGTGATCAAGCAGCGCCTGGAAAACGCCACGGACCTGTCTACGCTCGCCTACGAGGTGGGCCTGTTGTCCGATGTTCCGCTTAAGACGGAGCCCAAGGAGACCAAGCAAAAGCTGCATCCCATCGAGACGATTCCCGACATGCTCGGTGTTGAGATCTCGTTTATCCGCTCCCTGGCCGAGAACGACCTTATTCGCATCATCAAGAGCCCGCAGAATCGCGAGCTTGTCGATGGCCGCGATTTCCCGATCATCCGCTATTGCTCCGAGCTTTCGCGCTTCCATATCGAGCCGCGCAACCTGCGCCAGTACGTATCGTCCGCAAACCGCGAGTCCTCGATGTTTGAGCAGGTGCTCGTAAGCATGCTCGGTATGGATACTTCCGACGACGAGCGCGATGCCAAGCTCGAGCGTGCATTTAAGAAGCTGCATGACCTCACCGAGGGCGTCCATACCGCTCTGCTCAAGAACCGTGTATTCGAGTCACTCAATGCCGTGGTCGAGGACGCTGACATCGATGCTCTCGATGAGGAGATCACGCGTTCCGAGTCCACCAAGGCTAAAAGCGAAGAGGCAAGCGTTCCCGCGGTTGCCGCGAAGGACGAGTCGCTCGTGCATCCTTCCAAGGTCGTCGTCCCCTCGCATAGCCTGTCTGCTAACGCGGGTAAATAACCGCCTTCCACCCGGCAATCCATGAAAGGTCACGTCATGTACGACTTCGAATCTCACATCGTCGACATCCCCGACTATCCCGAGCCCGGAGTCGTCTTTAAGGACATCACGCCGCTCTTTGGCAATCCCGAGGCCCTGAAGGCCATGGTGGATGCCCTGGCCGAGCATTTTGCCGGCATGGGCATCACCAAGGTCGTGGGTCCCGAGGCTCGCGGCTTTATGGTCGGCGTGCCCGTGGCCGTCGCCCTGGGCGCTGGCTTTGTGCCCGCACGCAAGCCGGGCAAGCTGCCTCGCAAGACGGTGAGCGAGAGCTACGATCTCGAATATGGCACCGACTCTATCGAGATCCACGCCGATGCCATTACCTCTAAAGATACCGTGTTGATTCTGGACGACTTGGTCGCGACGGGCGGAACCGTCGAGGCAACAGGTAAACTGGTGCGAGATATGGGCGCAAAGCTTGTGGGTTACGGTTGTATCCTTGAGCTTGCGTTTCTCAACCCGCGCAAGAAGCTCACGCCTTCCAACGAGGACGTCGAGCTCTTTAGCCTGGTAACGGTGAACTAGCCGCTACCCTTAGATACCGGAAAGGAAGCTCCATGCGCACAGCAAATACGCACAAAAACATGGCACGCTGCGCTGCTACGGCAACCCTCGCTTGTGTTTTGGGCCTGGGCCTCGCGGCTCCGGCCTATGCCGATACCGCATCCGACCTTGCCGCTGCTCGTACCAAACTCGAGCAGATCGGCACGCAGACCCAGCAAATTCATGAAGAACTCTCCGCACAGACGCAGGAGCTTGATCAGACTGCAGGCGAGATCACGCAAAAGCAGCAAGAGATTGCCGAGGGCCAGGCAAAGCTTTCGAGCTACGTTGCCGGTGAGTACAAGACCGGCGGTCTGAGTCTCCTTCAGGTTCTGACGGGCGTCGACGATCTGGGCGACATGCTCAATCGTCTGTTCTATTACGGCAAGGTTTCCGACAAGCAGGCCCAGACCATTCAGGATGTCAAGGACCTTAAGCAGCAGCTCACCGATAAGCAGGCCGAGCAGGAGAAGAACGTCGCCGCCACGCAAAAGAAAGTCGACGAGCTCAACGCCCAGCAGGCAGAAGCCCAGAGCATCGTGAACTCCCTAGATTCTCAGCTGCAGGCCGAGCTTGCCGCCGAGGCCGAGGCCAATGCGGCTCTGCAGGCCGGCATAAATGCCAGCACAGCCGAAAAGGCCACGGTAAGCAACGATACCGCCGGTACGACCGAGAACACCAACAATGGCGGCGGCACAACTAACAACGGCGGCGGCAACACGCCCGCGCCCGCGCCCGCTCCTGCCCCCACGCCGCAGCCCGTGACGCCCGCTCCGACTCCGACGCCTTCCGCACCGAGCCAGTCCGTTGACGGCGGTACCGTTGTTTCGCGCGCCTACAGCAAGCTCGGATACGCTTATTCCTGGGGCGGCATTGGACCGAACAGCTTTGACTGCTCCGGTTTTGTAAGCTATTGCCTCACGGGCCGCTATTGCCGCCTGGGCAACACCGGCACCTTCATGGGTTGGACCCGCGTGTCCGATCCGCAACCCGGCGATGTTGTGGTTAACTCCTACCATACAGGCATCTATATCGGTAATGG
This sequence comes from uncultured bacterium, assembly GCA_905215755.1. GTDB lineage: Bacteria > Actinomycetota > Coriobacteriia > Coriobacteriales > Coriobacteriaceae > Collinsella. Next base: position 98,882 of record CAJMRE010000003.1, on the reverse strand, counting down.
TCAGATGATCCATGCTTCCGACTACAAAACGGGCGTCATCATCAGCTCCGTCGCTGCTGGCATGAACAACAATTACATTTTCGTGCGCTACTAATTTATTACTGCAGCGAACGAACGTGGGCCTCGCGATCTTGAGTCACGAGGCCCATTCTTTTTTCCCTTACCGTTTGGCATATGATCAGTACGGCTATCTAGTATTCAAAACTAGATAGCCGTACTGATCAATCAAAAAGATGGCTATAATTGTTGGGGAACAATTAGAAAGGACCCTCAATGAGCTGGGCACTTATCTCCGATTCGAGCTGCAATCTTCGCGATTGGCAACCAACCGCACCTCATACCACCTTTGCATTTGCACCCCTTAAGATCCGAGTGGGGGAGCGTGAATTCGTTGACGACCTCTCGCTCGATGTTCACGAGCTCAATTGCGCCGTGCAGGCGGAGTCGAGCGCTTCTTCGAGCGCCTGTCCAAGCGTAGGGGAGTGGGCCGAACTCTTCAGACTTGCCGACAAGACGATCTGCATGCCCATCTCTGAGGGCGTCTCGGGAAGCTACAATGCTGCTGCTACGGCACGCGATATGGTACTTGCCGAGGAGCCCAACCGCCAGATTCACCTGGTCAATTCGCGGGCAGCGGGCGGCAAGATGGACCTGATCTTCTTACTGTTTGATCGATACCTTGCGTGTAACCCGGATGTTTCCTTTGAGGACGCCTGCGCTTACTTTGATAGCTTGGAGCAGAACAGCAAGATCCTCTTTAGCCTGTGTAATTACGAAAACCTTGCGAAGGCCGGACGCATTCCTAAGGCAGCCGGCGTCATTGCCAACAAGCTCAATATCCGCATTTTGGGCACGGCGAGCGAAGCGGGCAAAATTGAACTCGTTGGGCACACGCGCGGCGAAAAGAAGATGCTCACCAAGATTGTCGACACCATGGAGGCCGAGGGTTTCACGGGCGGCGAGGTCATCATCGATCACGTTGAGAACGAATCTGGAGCCCAGGCGCTTACCAGCCGCATTGTGGAGCGCTGGCCAGGCTCCAAGACTATCATCATGCCCTGTAACGGGTTAGATTCATACTATGCCGAGATGCACGGCCTCATCATCGGCTACGGCATGGACGTGGCTTCGGGCCGATAATGTCCAACTAAACAAACGCACGGGCGGGATAAGGGGCCAATGGCTCTTTATCCCGCCCGTCTTATGCCTCGATTAGCTATTAAACCCATTAAACTTAAGGTAGCTCATCAGGTACGCCTTCGATACAAAAGACGAAACCGCACTGCGTACGAGCAGCGATTCGCGCGTAACCTGGTGTGCGGTATCGGGCACGGGAGTCTGCTCGACGGAAAACGCTGCACGAATCGATGCCTCAAGTTGATCGACTACATAATCGAAAGCCGTCGGAGCGTCGTAACTCAAGCGCTGAATATTAAAGAGCGCCTGAACCGCAGCGATGGGCAGCACCTGCTTAAAGATACAAATGGCGATGAGACGCGCAATCTGCTCACGGCCATACTGCTTTTTAACCGGAGCAGGAACGAGGCCGACCTTCACGTAGTTATTGATCATCGAAGGCGTGATAACGGGCTGCTCTACGCAAATCGAAAGCGGCTCCATCCACAGCGCAACATATTCAATAACCTGATCGCGATAGAGCGTTACGTTGGGCAGCTGATCATAGCGTGGCAGGCTCAACGCGTTGAGTTTACCCACCATATCGGACTGAATAAATGCATCCGGCAGCACCGTCGGCTGAATATCCTCCGGCTTAATGCTGACCGATGTATCGGACATCGGGATAACATGTTTGACGTGGTTCATAAGAGGCCTCCGATCGTTTTCTATATTGTATTCTAGGTTATCTAGTTTTGCATACCACATAGCCGCTAAGTAAAAGTGGTTGGACAGCACGTTGAAGCACCGTCCAACCACTTTGTTTAAAGATAACAACCTTACATAAGATATATTATCGTACTTATCCACGTAGGAAAGCGTATGCGCTGGTTGCCGCTATGGCTCCGTCCGAAACGGCGGTCACAACCTGGCGTAAACGCTTGGAACGGATATCGCCGGCTGCGAATAATCCGGGCGTACGGGTGGCCATCGAATCGTCGGTAAGGATGCCGCCGTCGGGAGCCAGATCGACTAGATGCTCAACAAGCTCGGTATGAGGTTGCGTGCCGGTAAAGACAAAAATGCCAAATGAGCCAGGTTCAAAGAACTCAGTGTGCATTTCACCAGTCGCATTGTCCTTGAACGTGATTGACGTGGGCATTACTTCACCGGAAAGCTCAACAATACTAGTTTGGTACCTAACTGAAATATTGTCCTTAGCAAGCACCTTATTCACAACGCCCTCGGGTGCACGGAACTGATCGCGACGCAACACGATGGTCACGCTGCTGGCAATGTCGGACAGGAACAGCGCCTCCTCACATGCCGAATTGCCGCCTCCGATAACAAAAACCTGCTTGCCACGGAAGAACATACCGTCACACGTCGCGCAGTACGAAACGCCACGACCGCGATACGTGTCCTCGCCAACAAAACCCGCAGGACGCGGCGTGGCGCCCATGCACGCAATAACGCTCTTGGCCGCTGTATCGCCCATATCATGATGGATGGTAAATTGTGCCGCATCGGCATCGTAATCGACGCCTGTCACCATACTCCATTCAACCTGAGCCCCCAGGCCTTCAGCATGCTGTTGAAACCGCTCACCAAGTTCGGCACCGCTCAGTAGCGGAATGCCAGGATAATTCTCAATCTCGTTGGATGTGGCGATCTGTCCGCCAGACATGCCCTGCTCAAAGACGGTCGTCGTCAGGTTGGCGCGCGCTGCATAAATAGCGGCAGCATAGCCCGCGGGTCCGCCGCCGATAATCGCAACATCGATTGTCTGATCGGTAGTCATGAAGAGTCCTCTCGTCGAAACGTTGTCGTTCTTTGCGCTCATACCCAAATTTACGTGAACGTGACACTCATGCACTACAATGATAAATCCGTATTACAACGTCGAAGGGGAGTTATCGATGGATCAGACGCAGACGAGCGACGACGCTCCCCTGCTCACGCACAGCACTCCCCAATCGGAGCAATCCACGCTCTTGGCTCAGCAAAAACCTCTCGTGACCATCGTGCACGCCTCGGTCGGCTCGGGCCACAAGGCCGCCGCAAATGCGATTGCGCAGGCATTCGACCTCATCCGCGGCACCAATGGCATCCCCGAAGATGTTGATATTGAAGTGCTCGATATCCTTGATTTTGGACGAATTAAATTCGACGGCAATAAGACCGCGGCTTCTTTTACGGGAGCCACGCGCCCCATTTACGACCTGACCTGGCGATATACGCTTACGGGACATCTTCTCTGGGGTGGCGGCACGGCATGGTCGCGAATTATGTTCCCCGCCTTCAATGAATATATTCGTAGCCGCAGGCCCATAGCCGTGGTCGCAACGCACATCACAGCAGCCAATGTTGCCGTGGGCGCCCGCGTTATTACGGGTATCGATTATCCGGTCATCTGCGTACCGACCGACTACGAAGTCGAGGGCTGGTGGCCCCACAAGGACACCGACCTCTTCTGTGTTGCCAACGAATTTATGGCCGAAACGCTGCGTCCACGCAAGGTGCCCGAGACAAAGATTCGCATTACCGGCATTCCTATTCGCGCCGGATTCGACACGGATTACGATCGCGAGGAAGAGCTAGCCAAGTTCAACCTCCCCATCGACAAGACCGTCGTACTGGTAATGGCCGGTGCCAGTTTGCCTCAGCCTTACGTCCGCTTTCGCGCGGCGATGGACCACACACTCCCCTTTCTGCGCAGCTTCGAAGACATGCACTTTGTCTTTTTGCCGGGCAAAGACGTGGAGTATGCCACCCGGCTGAAGACGCTCTTCGATGCCATGAAGCTCGAGAACGTCACGGTGTTGGACTATGTCGACGACATGGCGGCCCTCATGCACGGCTGCGACCTGGCAATCCTCAAATCGGGCGGACTAACGGTCACCGAGTGTCTATGCGCACATCTGCCGATGATCCTGCTGGGCAAGTCCTATGGCCAGGAAAAGGCCAACACCACTATGCTCACCGGCATGGGCGCCAGCATGCACGTCACCACGGCACGAGAGCTCATCGTGACGTTGCGCCACCTGCACGATCATCCGGAGTCGCTTAAAGCCCTACTCATCAACGGCGAAGTACTACGCCGTCCCCACGCAGCCGAAGACATCGCCGTCGCCACCATGGAGCTCGTAGGCAAACCCCAGAAAAGAAAACGCGCATTCTGCCGCTTCTACTGGGGCGGAAAACCCGCGCATATCCGCTAGCGTCTTAATGTCCGCTGCTCGGCGGGAGCCGCCCATATATCATTCCATGCTCAAACATTCTCGCTGCGCTGCGAAACTGCGCGTGGAACGATATATGGGCGGCTCCCGCCGAGCAGCTACGTTTACGTGCTAGCAGTTACACCAGGTTCCCCACCACTAGAACCTGCAAAGGCGAAACCGAAAAAAATAAATATAGTAAGCCGACGCGACAAAGGGGGCGCCCCATCGTCGCGTCGGCTTACTAGAAAAGTAAGTATTTTTCAAGTGAGTAGCCGCCCGGCCGTCTCTCACACATATCGTTCCACGCGCAGTTTCGCAGCGAGCGAAGCGAAGCGAGAATGTTTGAGCATGGAATGATATGTGTGAGAGGCGGGCGGGAGGGATACGAGCACCCCTAAGCTACGCCGCTGGAGCCGAAGCCTCCTTTGCCTCGGTCGGTTTCGTCTAGTTCTTCTGCTTCTACGAGGTTGACCGTGGGGACTTCTTGGATGACGAGCTGGGCGATGCGGTCGCCTTTGTTGATTTGGATGTTGTTCGTGGGGTCTAGGTTGATGAGGATGACTTTGAGCTCTCCTCGGTAGTGGGCGTCGATGAGGCCAGGAGTGTTGACTATGGACAGGCCTTGCTTAATGGCCAGGCCGCTGCGGGGCTGGACGAAGCCGGCGTAGCCGTCGGGCAGAGCGACAGCTAGGCCCGTGGAGACCAGGCGACGCTCAAAAGGCTTGAGGGTGCAATCCTCGTTGGCTCGGAGGTCAAGACCGGCATCCGTGGGATGGGCGTATTTGGGTAGCTCGACGGTTGGGTCGAGACGTTTAATGTTAACGGTAATGTTGGACATGAAATCACCTTAGCTTGTCGAGCTCTTGCAGAAACTCATCGACGTCTTTGAAATCGCGATAGACCGAGGCAAAGCGGATGTAGGCCACTTTATCGATCTTGGCCAACCGCTTAAGAACCATATCGCCCAGCTCATGGGACGTAACGGCCGTAAGCGTACGGGAGCGAAGCTCGACCTCAATATCGTCAATGATGTCATTGAGCTTTTTAGTGTCGATATCTCGCTTGATCGTGGCGCGCATCAAACCGACCAGCAGCTTATTGCGATCGAACCGTTGCTTGGATCCGTCTGACTTAATGACCTCGATAGGGTCTTCACAACGCTCAAATGTCGTAAAGCGATAATTGCATGAGCAGCATTCGCGACGGCGCTTGATGGTGTTATTAGATTCCTGCATGCGGGAATCAACAACGCGGGTATGTGCCTTGCCGCATTTAGGACAGCGCATGGTACCTCCTCTAAAACGATTACAAGGGTACCATGCGACGGTACTTAAATCTTAGGAACGTGCGGGAACTTTAAGATGCGCACCGGCATCGAGCGAGCCATGCTCCAGGTGATTGACGTTGCGGATCATATCAGAGGTCTCCTGCGTGGAAAGACCTTCAATCGGATGCTCCTGGGCAAGCGACCACAAGGAATCGCCAGACTGAACACGGACGGTCTCGTAGGTAACGTTGGATGCCGACTCGGCATATGCGGCGTGACGAGCGCTGAAGATCGAGGTAGCAAGTACAAAGAAAAGCGTGAGCGCAACGGCCAAGGCGACAATCGTCGAGACCTTTAGGGCAACGGGAGCCGATGTCGTGGCGACGCACTTGCTGCGGACGGGCTTGCCAGGCAGTGTTTGGAAACCAGATCGGCCGCCTTTGACAACCGTGAAAGCCGGTGCCGCAGGCGTCTCGAGCTTAAGGGCGAGGTTTCCCTGGACCATATCCGTTGCGTTCATCATGTTCTCCTCTCGCGTGTTTTGCTGAGAACAGTTTTATCAAGCCGCGCGGACAAAAATGTCTAGCGCGAGAACGAATGTTCGGTTATTATTATCTTCGAACAGTTGTTCCTGTCAAGCAATAATCGAACATTTGTTTGACATTGGCAGAGAGGATCCCCTGATGGCTCGCAAAATTACCAAGCGTCAGCAGCAGATTTACGACTTCATCAAGGAATATCAGCAGGAGAAGGGCTATCCGCCCAGTGTGCGCGAGATGGCATCGGCCGTAGGCCTCTCCTCCCCCAGCACGGTGCATGCTCATCTCTCTGCCCTGGAGGCTCGAGGACTGCTCAAGCGCGATGCCACCAAGCCTCGCGCCCTAGAGCTCTTTGATGAGGACGGATCCTCTGTCTCGATTTCCAAATCCGATGAACCCACGGCGCCCCGCGGAACGGTCTCGCTGCCGCTCGTCGGTCGCGTCGCGGCTGGGATTCCCATTCTGGCCGAACAAAATATCGAGGACACCTTTACCATCCCGACCGAAATCGCCACAGACCAGGGCTCCTTTATCCTTGAAGTGCACGGCAGCTCAATGATCAATGTCGGCATCTACAACGGTGACTACATTATCGTTCGCGAGCAAAAGAGCGCGATGAACGGCGAAATCGTCGTGGCTATGATCGATGGCTCGGCGACTGTCAAGACGTTCTACAAGGAGCAGGGGCGCGTGCGCTTGCAGCCCGAGAACGACACTATGGAGCCCATCTATGCGACGAACCCCGTTATTTTGGGTAAGGTTGTCGGATTAATGCGCCGGTTCTCGTAATGCAAAATCGCATCACCATATTTGATACCATCCGCGGGTTTACGATGCTGTCGATGGCAGGTTTTCACGCCTGCTACGATTTGGCCTACCTATATGGATGGGATATGCCATGGTTTACCGAAACGGTTTTCCAGGATATCTGGCGCGCAAGTATCAGCTGGGTATTTTTGTTTATCGCCGGTTGGATGTGCACGCTCTCGCGTAATAACGTTAAGCGCGCCCTCAAGTACGCGGCCGCAGCTTTGGTCGTATGGATTGCAACTACACTGGTATCAGTCGACGATTCGGTAAACTTTGGCATCATTTATTGCATGGCGGCGTGCACCGCGGTGGTTGCACTCACCCGTCCGTTACTTCAAAAAATACCGGTCTCGTGGGGCATCGCAGCGTGCCTTGTTCTTTTTGCCCTAACCTGGGGCATTCCAAAGGCGGTCTACCCACTCCCCTACCTGGCATGGCTTGGATTCCCGGGCCCGGATTTTGTTTCGGGAGACTACTATCCGCTCATTCCGTTTGTCTTTATGTACCTTACCGGCTTCTTTACTGCCCAGGATGCACAAGCATCAAGCCACGAAGCGCCGGCATGGGCATACGCCAATCCCATCCCGGCGCTCGCAGTCCTCGGTCGGCATGCCTTATCGTTCTACCTGCTCCATCAGCCTGTCATTCTAGGCGTACTAGAGCTCGTTTATTCCGTACGATAGCGCTCAAGACGCGGCGCGATTCGGGCCGGCATCTTTGCCACAATGCGAACGCCGTCCTCTAGATATTCCTCATGCAGAAGGGTTCCCTGCTCATGCACCAGCGTAATGAGGGCGCCCTCGCGATACGGGATATCAGCGGAGAGCAACACATCGGTGGCAGCTGCCTCACGAGCAATACGGTCGACGAGATCGTCGAGCCCCTCGCCCGTCTGGGCCGAGAACAGCACGGCCTCGGGATAGCGACGATGGAAACTCAATCGATCGACGCTATCGAGTAGGTCGATTTTATTGAACACCGTAAGCGTCAAACGCTCACCGGCACCGATCTCGTCAAGAACGCGATCGACCGCCTCAAGCTGGCGCTCGTAGTCCTCGTCAGAGGCATCCACAACTTTAAGGACCAGGTCAGCACCAAGGACCTCAGACAGCGTGGACTTAAAGGCATCAACGAGACCATGCGGTAGCTTTTGAATAAAGCCAACGGTATCGGTAATGGTCATACCACGACCACCGGGCAAGCGATACGAGCGCGTCGTCGGATCGAGCGTGGCGAACAATTTGTCCTGAGAAAGCACCGTGGACCCGGTCAGGCGATTGAGCAACGTCGACTTACCGGCATTGGTATAACCGGCTAGGGCAACGCGAAACGCCGGCGACTCGATACGACTCTTTGACTGGACATCGCGGCGCTGTTCGACCTGCTTAAGCTCACGACGAAGCGCGGCAATCTTGTTGCGAATCAAACGTCGGTCAACCTCGAGCTGGCTTTCGCCCTGGCCAAAGCGCGAGCCAATGCCACCGCGTGTCTGCTCTTTAGCAAGATGGCTCCACATACCGCGCAAGCGGGGCAACAGATACTGCAATTGGGCTAGCTGCACCTGCAGGCGGCCCTCACGGGTCTGAGCGTGCAGGCCAAAGATATCGAGAATCAACGCCGTGCGATCGATAATCTTAACCGGTTCGCCCACGGCTTTCTCAAGATACGACTGCTGCGAGGGCGATAAATCGTCGTCGAAGATAACAACATCGACATCCATACGATGCACGAGCCCGCAAAGCTCCTCAACCTTACCGGAACCGATAAACGATTTTGGATACGGCTTAACCAGACGCTGTGACAAACGCGCCACGCACTGGGCGCCAGCCGTATGGGCCAGGCGCTCAAGCTCGTCAAGCGAACGATCGAGCGGCCATGCATTGTCGCGCCACTCAACACCAACTAAAATGGCACGCTCGGGCTCGGGTGCCGTGGGAACAAGGGGGAAACGGGCCATTAGGCAGCCTCAATACGATGCAGGATGTCCTCAACGACCTCATCGATCGTAAACTCGTCCATATCAAACCACACGATACGGTCATCGCGCTTAAACCACGAAAGCTGACGTTTGGCATAGCGACGCGAACGCATCTTGATGAGTTCGCGAGCCTCATCCATAGAAATCACGCCATTGAAAGCATCAATGATCTCTTTATAGCCAATTGCCTGCATCGAAGTCAGGGCATCTCCCAGCCCCTGGTCCATAAGACCGCGAACCTCATCAACAAGACCCTGCTCAAACATCAGATCGACGCGTAGGTTAATTCGCTCGTAAAGCGCCTCACGATTACGCATCAATCCAAACCACAGAGCGTGATAATGCTCGCGCGGAACACTAAACTGCAACTTTTGCTGCGCGTAGGACACGCCATCATCGTGCATTTCCAGCGCGCGAATCACGCGACGAACATTATGGGGGTGGATGACCGCGGCGGACTCGGGGTCACGCTCGGCAAGCAGCGCGTGCAGCGCCTCCTCGCCAATGCGCTCGGCAAGCTCCTGATACCCCGCGCGGCGATCGTCCTCAAGCTCGCCCGAGGGAAAATCCATCTCATCCAGGGCCGCCTTGAGATACAAGCCCGTACCCCCGCAAAACACCGGTAGGCGGCCCTCGCCCAGCAAGCGCTCAACATGTACACGAGCGTCTGCCTGATACAACGCTGCAGAATATGCAACGCCCGGTTCAACAATATCGACCAGGCGTAGAGGCGCCGTGCATTCCTCTGGTGCCATCTTGGCAGTGCCGATATCCATGCCTCGATAGATTTGCATCGCGTCACACGACAGCACTTCGGACGAAAGACGAGCCGCTAAACGATCTGCGACATCACTTTTGCCAACCGCGGTCGGACCGACAATCGCAACGGCGGAAAGGCCTGCCCCGGGAGAAATCATTAGCGCGGCTCGCCCACAACGGATCCGGACAGATACCACGTCTTGGCGACGTCGATGTCAACATCGACAATCTTGCCAATCAACTGATCGATGCTGTAGCCCGCGGGAATCGGTGCATGAACGGTCTGATTCTTAGGACTCTTGCCCAGCAGCACCGCGTCATTCTTTTTGCTCATACCCTCAATAAGCGCCGGAACAACGGTGTGGAGCTCACCCTGGTTATACTCGTGCGCTGTGGTCTCGATAACCTTCACCAGACGATTGAAGCGCTCAAGAATCACCTCATGCGGCGTGGGATCGTCAATCTCGGCGGCCGGAGTACCGGCGCGCTTGGAATAGATAAACGTATAGGCCTGAGCATAACGGACGGTCTCGGCAAGCGAGAGCGTCTGCTCAAAGTCTTCCTCGGTCTCGCCGGGGAATCCCACGATGATATCGGTCGAAAGCGCGATATTGGGCATGCGATTTCGGATGCGATCGACGAGTCCCAGATAATCCTCGCGCGTATAGCGACGATTCATCTCTTTAAGGATGCGCGACGAGCCCGATTGAACTGCCAGGTGCAGCTGCGGCATGACGGCAGGCGTCTCGGCCATAGCGTCGATAGTCTCGGGCAGCAGGTCTTTGGGGTGCGAGGAAGTAAAGAAGATGCGCTCTACACCCGTATCGCCCACGGCACGCAACAGATCGGCAAAGCGCGGCTTGCCAAACAGGTCGCGACCATAGGAGTTGACGTTTTGACCCAGCAGCGTAATCTCGCGCACGCCCTGGCGTACTAGACCGGTGACCTCGTCGACAATCTCCTCGAAAGGGCGGCTCTTTTCGCGACCGCGCACATACGGCACGATGCAATAGGTGCAGAAATTGTTGCAGCCCGTCATTATGGGGACCCAGGCGTGATACTGGGTCTCGCGATGCCACGGCATGCTCATAGCATCCGTGTCCTCGTGTTCATTGGTGCGAATATGACGCTTGCCGTCCAAGAACGCCTCGGCAATGAGCTCGGCAACATGCGCGATGGAATGCGTGCCAAAGATAACATTGACGTTATCGACATTGGTGAGCAGACCCTCGCCGTCGCGCTGCGCGATACAGCCGCCCACGGCGACCACGCGCTTGCCCGAGGGCGAAGGCGGGAGGCTCTTACAAGAGTTGCACTGACCGTACAGACGAGTATCGGCGGCCTCTCGCACGCAGCACGTCATGAACACGACAATGTCAGCATGCTCCGGATCGAGCGCCATGAGGCAGCCATATGAGTCGAGCAGACCACTCACGCGCTCGGAGTCGTGCTGATTCATCTGGCAGCCAAAGGTGCGGATAAAGTAGGTTTTACCGGCAAGAATATCGCGTACGGAACCCTGGTCCATGTGTATAAGTCCTAACGAGGTGGAATAAGCGGGATCAAAGAGGGCGGGCAAAGAGTAAAAACTCTATGCCACAGGCTTAACGTCGTCCATCACAACGTTATCCATGGCAGCTCGATTAATCTGATGAACGTAAATAGAAAGACGGATGGCCGTGCGCGACTCCCCGTTGATGAGGATGTCGGAGAACACCGGCGCGCAGGAAATATCAAACCCGGTCGGAATCAAAAAGCCGCGCGCGATAGCCACGGCCTTAATTGCCTGGTTGACGGCACCCGCGCCAACACACTGAATATTGACGGGAACACCATCTTTGACCATGCCGGCAATGGCGCCGGCAACGGACGCGGGCGATGATTTGCTTGATACCTTCAGGCAATCCATGAAGAAACTCCTGCGTTTAAAAGTACGTTTTAACTGCAATAACTGTATCGTACCGAACGGACTCGGTAAAGATGCTATTCCTCTTTGGCAAGGTCGAACGTCACGGTAATACGATCACGCGAAACACGAATCTTGGGGTCGCCGCAAAGGTTGAGATAGTACCGCGATGCAAGATCGTTAAAATCGCGCTCGACGGCTCGCGAGAACTGCGCCATGTCGTCCTTGGCGATACGCAACCCGCGACGATCTTTGGCGAGATCAACCGGAGCAGACGCATGTGAGGACGAATCGCGCTCGCGTAGCAGGCGTGCGGTCACACCGCGAACGGGCTTAATCTGGCCCGCCAAGATACGATGCGCCGTACGCTCGGACATCTCAAGGCCCAAACCCGAACAGATACGGATAAAGTCTTCCGCATCCGAAGCAAGACCCAGACGATCGACCACGGGAAGCTCGGCTTCGTCGTCGATAAACAAAAGACGTGAAGCATCGAGACGGCTGGAGGCCTGCGCATGCAGCGTCGCGGCAATCTCGGACGGAGACCCCAGATAGACATCACAGGCGCGCAGCTCCTCGAGGGCAAACTCGCAGGCGGCGCGAATGATGTTGTGAGGGCCACGGGCGCAGACATAGTGACCGTCCTCGTCCTTCACGGCCTGAGGCCAGCTGGACTGATCGGCGCGCTCGCCAAGGCGGTCGGTAGCGACGCTCACCTTAAAGACCGAGCCAAGGTCAACATCCGACGTGACAACGCGTGCCTCGTCGGTGTTTTGCTTAATCGAGAACAAAGCCATGCCTCGACCGTGAACGCCCCAACGGTCCATCTTCATACTCTCGAGCTTGGAGGTAACGCGGGCATCAAAGATGCGCTCCTGCATATCCTGCGGCACGCCCGAGCCATTATCCAGAAAGACGAGCGTACGGACGCCATCTTCCTTGGTCGTGGCGAGATAGACCTTGTCGGCGCCGGCATCACGAGCGTTGCGCAGCATTTCGATGACAATATCCTCGACATGCTGAATGTCGTGCTTTGCCTGGCGCCGCTCGGCCTCCGAAACGCGGAGGCGGACATACCCCTCGCCAAGGTTCTCCTCGACGCGAAGGTTGCCCTCCCCCGACATCGACGCGATAAATGAGATGAGCTCGTTCGCGTCGTTCATGTTATTTAGCGATATCGACAGCGCGGCTCTCGCGAATCACGACGACGCGCACCTGACCGGGATACTCCATCTCTTCCTCGATCTGATGGGCGATGTCATGAGCCAAGACCGTGGACTGAGCATCGGAAATCTTGTCCGGCTGAACCATGACGTGAACCTCGCGACCAGCCTGCATAGCATAGGTACGCTCGACGCCGTCATGGGAGTTGGCGATCTCCTCGAGCTTCTCAAGGCGCTTGATGTAGTTCTCGGCCGATTCGCGACGGGCACCGGGGCGAGAGGCAGAAACGGCATCGGCAGCCTGGACCAGAACATCGAGCACCGTGTTGGGATCGACGTCGGCGTGATGGGCCTCGATAGCGTGAACGATAACGGGCTTCTCGCCATAGCGACGGGCGAGCTCGGCGCCGATAACGGCATGCGGACCCTCGACGTCATGGTCGATAGCCTTGCCAAGATCGTGTAGCAGGCCGGCGCGCTTGGCAGTCACAACGTCCAGGCCAAGCTCGGAAGCCATCACGCCGCACAGGTCGGAAACCTCGAGGGAATGCTGGAGCACGTTCTGACCAAACGAGGTGCGGTAGCGCAGAGCACCCAGGGTCTTAACGATCTCGGGGTGCAGATCGTGGATACCGGTATCGAAGGCAGCCTGTTCGCCAGCTTCGCGCACGCGCTGCTGAACCAAGTCGGCGGCCTTGTGATACATCTCCTCGATGCGGGCAGGGTGAATGCGGCCGTCAGCGATAAGGTTCTCAAGGGCCACGCGGGCGGTCTCGCGACGGACCGGATCGAAGCTCGAAAGCACAACGGTCTCGGGCGTATCATCGATCACGAGGTTGACACCGGAAACCTGCTCGAAGGTGCGGATGTTGCGACCCTCGCGGCCAATGATGCGACCCTTGAGGTCATCGGAAGGAATGTGCACGGAGGTAACGGTAACCTCGGCAGTGTGGTCGGCGGCACAACGCTGAATCGCCAGGGAGAGGATCTCCTGAGCGGTCTTATGGCACTCGGCGCGAACCTGCTGCTCGGACTCGCGAATGATCGTGGCGGCCTCGTGGGTAACCTCGCCGCGAACCTTATCGAGAAGCTCCTTGTGAGCGTCCTCGCGGGTCAGGTCGGCGATGCGCTCGAGCTCCGAGGTCTGCTTGGCGCAGAGCTCCTCAAGCTCGCGGGAGCGCTTCTCGACCTGGCCAGCCTGGCTGGACAGCTGATGTTCACGCTTGTCGAGGGCATCGTTGCGGCGATCGAGGGACTCCTCGCGCTGCATCACACGGTTCTCGAGCGTACGAATCTCGCTCTTACGCTGCTTGTCCTCGGCCTCGGCAGCCTGCTTATTCTTGATGATCTCTTCCTTTGCCTCAAGCAGAGCCTCTTTTTTGAGGGTCTCGGCCTGGCGCTTTGCATCACCGATTAGGGACTCAGCCTGTGCGTGAGCCGACTGGATCTTTTCGTCGGCCTCGTGAAGACTACCCTGCTTGGCGGTGCGCATGTAGGCAATGGCGGCGATGGCACCCAAAACAATGCCAACGAGCGCTGCGATGATAGGCATGCTCACTCCTTTTTATGGATTCGTTACACAACAAAGCGAACCGTCCTTACGAACGGCTCGCGACATTTGAGTAATATGGGCGCAGCTTATGCGGGTCGGATACAGATAAACATATAAACAAACTCATCAAAGATGAGCACATATCACAAAGCAAATGACAGTGTTTATCGTACGTTGAACCGCAACAACTGTCAAATAAATGGACCCAGCACGGCGGCTAAAAGGCGGTGAACGGCAGGTGCGCAAAACACATGTGTCTAAACTGCACATTCCTCACGTTCGGCATCGAGACGCGCCTTAACGGCATCGGCGGCGATGTGGTACGAAAAGCCCTTACCCATCAAAAACCGAACGAGTTTTTCGAATCCACGTGTCTCGGGAACGCGACGCTTCGCGAGTAAAGCCGACGCGCGAGCCAAGTCGTCCTCAACGGCAAAATAATCCTCGGGATAGCCGGGGATATCATCGAGTACGACATGGCGGCGCTTGAGCTCGGTCTCAATCTTGCGCTGTCCCCAGCCGCGTCGTTTGCGCTCCTCGATAAAGTAGGAGCAAAAGCGGTTCTCATCTAAAAAGCGATACTCAGTGGCACGCTGGACGGCAAAATCAATTGCGGGTTGGCGAAATCCGTAACGAGCCAGCTTGTCACGGACCTCACCCGTGGCATGGTCGCGGCGCGACAGCATCTCAGTCACCATGGTAAGCGCGCATTTACGCTCAATGAGCTGTACCGCTTCGCGAAACTCATCCCAATCGCAGGGAAGATCGGGGCGATTTTTAAGAAACAGGCGAGCAACACGAACAGGAATCCAGATGGATCGTTCAAAACCGCCCTCGAGCTCACAGTCGATATGTGCACAAGGCTTTTTTGATGCATACCCACTCGAGAACGAGGAGGCCGCCTTCTTATCGGGAAAGACGACCGTGGCCTCGGTCACCATATACGACATGAGGGCATCCGCTACTCGTCGTCATCATCGAGCATCGCGGAGCCATCGATGGCGTAAAGCTCATCGAACTCCTCAGTTTCGGGCTGATCGGTCAGCTCGACCTCGGACGGAGCATCGTCATCGAATTCAAGGCCACAGGCGAGGCGAACCTTATGCTCGATCTCGTCAGCACAATCGGGGTGTTCGCGCAGGAAGGCCTTGGCGGCCTCGCGACCATTACCGAGCTTATCCTCACCGTAAGCAAACCAAGAGCCCATCTTTTTGCAGATACCGCACTCGACGGCCATGTCCAGAATCGAGCCCTCTTTAGAGATGCCCGTGCCGTACATGATGTCGAACTCAGCCGAGCGGAACGGTGCGGCCACTTTGTTCTTAACGACCTTGGCACGCACACGATTGCCGATGACCTCGTCCTTGAGCTTAATGCTGTCAATGCGGCGAATATCGATACGCACCGACGAGAAGAACTTGAGGGCGCGGCCGCCCGTCGTAGTCTCGGGGTTGCCGAACATGACGCCGATCTTCTCGCGCAGCTGGTTAATGAAGATGCAGGTCGTTTTAGATTTGGCGAGCGAGCCGGCGAGCTTACGGAGCGCCTGGCTCATCAGACGGGCTTGAAGGCCGACCGAAGTATCACCGATCTCGCCCTCGATCTCGGCACGCGGAGTCAAAGCGGCGACAGAGTCGACAACGATGGCGTCGATGGCGCCAGAGCGCACGAGCATGTCGACGATCTCGAGCGCCTGCTCGCCCGTATCGGGCTGGGAAATGAGGACCTCATCGATGTCCACGCCGATACGCGCGGCATACGTGGGATCGAGCGCGTGCTCGGCATCAATAAACGCCACAACGCCGCCCATAGCCTGGGCCTCTGCCAAAATCTCGAGCGAAAGCGTTGTCTTACCGGAGGACTCGGGGCCGTAAATCTCAACAATACGGCCGCGCGGCACGCCGCCGATGCCCAGAGCGGCATCGAGGGCCAGAGCGCCCGTGGGAATGGCCTCGACCTCGAGCTCGGGACCACCGTCGCCGTACCTCATGATGGAACCCTGGCCGAATTTCTTCTCGATCTCGGCCTTGGTGGTGGCGATCATCTCATCGCGCTCTTTACCCGTCGTGCGAGCATGAACGGTACGTACGGGACCTGAATTCTTGGCCATGAATAGCCCTCCTCTTAACAACCTGCATCGATAATAAACGAACGGCTGTTCGTGGTCAACCGTTCAGATTCATCATATGTACCCGACCATTCCAAAACCCGACCAAACGCCGACCAATCACCGACCAAACGCTTGACCACGCCAATCACAAATAGAGGTGCACGAATAAATTTAGGCCTTATACCAGCGCAAACACCAATTCCGTCAAAGGTCCCTATCTCCACAATTAAGGGGCCCGGAGGCCCCTTAAAACACGTCTATTCCATAGAATCGAGCACGTAGACAATGCGACCCAGTGCCTCAGCGACCGCATGGGCACGGACGCATGAACGATCGCCCTCATAGTGGCAACGAATGGAGTCCACGACCGGCGCTCCCCCATCGGCCGAGCGATACGCCCAGCCAATATAAAAGGTTCCAGCCGGATCGTCCTCGGTGCCACCACCGGGCCCAGCGTAGCCCGTTGCGCTTACGGCTATATCGCTCTGATAAAGCTCCAGCGAGCCTGCGGCCATCTCGCGAGCCGTCTGGTGCGACACGGCGCTAAACCGATCGAGCGTTTCCTGTTTAACGCCGAGCACGCGATGTTTGATCTCATCGCAGTAGGTCACCGCGCCACCACGAAGCACCGCCGAGGCACCCGGGATATCGGCAATCGTCGAGGCAATCATACCCGCCGTCAGCGACTCCGCCGTCGAGACCGTCACACCACGGGCACTCGCGCGCTCGACAATATCGCGCGCCAGTTCCTCGTTGTTTGCGGCGATTAGCAAATAAGACTCCGTCATACCCACCAGGACCTAGACCGAAAAGACGATCTTGCGACAGTTCCAGAAGTACTGGGCGCCCGAGACAATGGTCAAAATCACGGCGATGACGTACAGGAAGCGCGACACCGAATAGACACCGAGCAGCAGCGACACCGGCCCCAGCTGGAGACCGGCCATCGCAAAGACGCACAGATAGCCGCAGATGGAAACCATCGTCGTCGCCGTCTTGTACTTGCCAAGCTTATCGGCGGCAACGACCACACCGGCCGCACTCGCGACCATGCGCAGGGCGCTCACCAGCAGCTCGCGGAACAAGATAATGAACACCGACCACACGGTTACGGTACCAAAATCCAAGAACAGAAGCAGAGCCGAGAACACGAGCAACTTATCGGCGATGGGATCCAGGAACTTACCGAAGTCGGTGATCTCGTTGCGCGAACGAGCCAGGTAGCCATCAACCTTATCGGTGCACGACAGGATGACGTACAGAACAAAGGCGGCAGCGGCGAGCGGGCCGTCGAAGGTGCTCAAATCCGTACCGGCAACGCTTGTGTGAGACAGCGCCGACACGATCATGAACACCGGGATAAAGACGATGCGAACGCACGTCACGATGTTGGCGGGCGTCCAGACACTCGTCAGTTCCTTATTGCTCTCGTTAGCCACGACGCTCTCCTACTCCACAACATGACCGATAAGCTCATAGCAGAAGCTATCGGTAAACTCGACGGTCAGAATATCGCCCACGGACGCCTCGCTGGCGTCCAGATGCACCGCGCCATCGGAATCGGGCGCCTGGAACCAGGCATGGCCGATCAGCTCGGCGCCATCCTCGGTCTCTTCGATACCGTCGACGATCACCTGGGCTCGCTCGCCCACATGTGCGGCAGTGGCGGCAAAACCGAGCGACTCGGCCAGGTCCATGGCCTCCTGGGCGCGCTCGAGCTTGACCTCTTCGTCGACCTGACCCTCCATCTTAGCGGCCAGGCTGCCCTCCTCCTGCGAGTAGGCAAAGACGCTCGTGTAGTCAAAGCCGACGGTGTCCATAAAGTCGATAAGGTCGCGGAACTCGTCGTCGGTCTCGGTCGGGAAGCCGACCATGGCCGTGGAACGGATCACGATGCCGGGGATACGCTCACGCAGATCGCGGAACAGGTCCTCGAGCTCCTGGCGCGAACCAGAACGGCGCATAGCCTTGAGGATGCGCGCGTCGCAGTGCTGCACGGGGATATCGATATAGGGCAGCACCTCGGGCGTATCGCGAATCGTCTCGATGAGTTCGTCAGTCATGCCCTCGGGCTGCAGATAGAGCACGCGGACCCAGACGTTGTGCGGGCGCACGGCCTCGGCGACGGCACGCAGCAGCTGCGCCAGATTGCGCGGCAAGCCCTCGGCGACGTCCTCGTCAGCAAAGTCGGTGCCCCAAATACCCGTGTCCTGGCCGATCAGCACGATCTCACGCACACCGCCGGCAACCAGGTCACGCACCTCGGAGATAATGCTCTCGGCATTGCGCGAGTGATAGCGGCCGCGGATGTAGGGAATCATGCAGAAGCTGCAGAAGCGGTTGCAGCCATCGGAAATCTTGACGTAGGCGACAGCGCCCTCGACGGTACGTTTGACCTGCGGGATATAGGCTGCAATCTCACGCTCGACACCCAGCACGTCATCGATGACCGCCACGATGCCGTCCTCCTCGTCAGCCTTCACAAAGGCAGCGACCTCGGGCAGCTCATCAGGCAGGTCGTCGCCATAGCGCGACGGCACGCAGCCGCACATGACGATGGGGCAAGAACGAACGCCGTCCTGAACCTCGTTGGCGAGCTCGAGCGTGGTCTCGATGCTCTCGGACGTTGCGGAGGCGAGGAACGAGCATGTATTGACGATGGCGATATCGGCGTCCTGCGGGTCGAATGCCTCCTCGTAGCCCGCGGCGGTCAAAAGAGAACGCATGCGGTCGGTGTCAACCTCGTTCTTAGCGCACCCGAGGGTGATGTAGAGCACGGAGCCCAACGGTGTATCCATGTTGGAGAGCGGTCCTTTCGATTGATATTAGCGGTAGTTGGTGAACTGCAGCGGCTGGCCGTAGTCCTGGTCGCGCAGGAATTGGATCACGGTCTGCAACGCGTCCTTCGAAGCAGAGGAAACACGCAGCTTGTCGGCCTCGATGGTCACCTTAACCTTGAGCTTTTGGTCCTTGATGTCCTTGTTGATCTTCTTGGCGGTCGCCTGGTCGATACCCTCGACGATATGGCCGAGCACGCGCACGGTGCCGCCCGATGCCGCCTGCGGCGCATCCCACGAGACAGCCTTGAGGTCGATGCCGCGCTTGATGAGCTTGGAGCTCAGCACGTCAACAATCTGTTTGGAGACAAAGTCGGCCGGGGCGTTGATCGTAAAGAGCATGTCGCCCTTCGAAAGCTCGATCGTGGCACCGGAATCCTTAAGGTCATAGCGCTGGGAAATCTCGCGCGTGGTCTGCTGGAAGGCGTTGTCGACCTCTTGCATGTTGACCTCGGACACGACGTCGAAGCTGGAATCTTTAGCCATGATGTTTCCTTTCGCGTACGAGAGGCCTAGTAGCTATCGTACGAATAGTCGGTAGAATCGCTGGGCGTCTGACCGTCAGTTGCGGTATCGGCGCCATCCGTGGACTGGGTATCGGTACCGTCGGTGGTATCGGTACCATCGGTGGTGTCGGTACCATCAGAACTTTCACCATTCTCGGAATCAGACGTCTCCTTCTTGGGAACGGTAATCGTCACGCGCGCCACGCCCGAGGTCTTGGTATCGTAACGGACCTTTTCACCGTTCTTGGTAACGGTGACATCGGAAGGCTTGGACGTGGTGATCTCGATCGAAGACTCGGGCGTGTACTCCTGCTCAAAGGGGCCAGTCGCCTGGGCGCCATAGACCGACTTGCCGTCAACCTTGACCTCAATCCACGCGGTCTTTCCCTTGGCAACGGAGACTTTGACCTTCGTGACCTCGTTCTCTTCCTTCTTGGCCGTCGTCTTGGTAGCGTCCGAATCAGTCGACTCATCCGTCGCCTCATCGGTGTCATCGTCCTCGTCGACCGTTTCGGTCTTCTTAGAAGACTTCTTGGTCGTCATCTTGGTAGCAGTGGGCGTCTCGGGCGTGTTCTCGGGCGCCGAAGATGCGCAGCCACGTAGAAGCACCACGATGAGCACAATCAACAGCAGCACAACGGCACCGATGCCGGCGTAGACGATACGCGGATCGAGCCCGTTGTTTTGAGGAGTACGTGATCCGCCGCGTCCACGACCGGAACTGCTGCGGCCGCTTCCCTGAGGCATACGACCGCGATTGCTATCGGAACGGCCGCGATAGCCGCCCTGGCCCTGAAGGCTGCGCTGACCCGAGCGGGGCGCAAGTTCACCGCGGCCTTGATAGCCACGCTGGACCGAACGCGGAGCCGAAGAGCGCTGGCCATACGGCTGTGATTGAGAGCGAAGACGCGGCGTCACCTGCGTGGTATCGGCATCCGAATAGCCACCGCGAGAGCGTCCCATAGAGGCACCACGGTAACCGCGATCGGAATAGCCGCCGTCGCCGTAGCCGGCACGAGGGTCACGCGCCACGCCGCGGGCAGCGGGAAGTGCACGGTCCTCGGGCATCGGCGTACTGCGGAACCGGTCACGCTGTGAGCGAATCTCCTCGCCCGAACCCGTCTCAGTAATATAACCGGCCTGCTGAGGACGCTGTCCATAGCGGGTTGAACGACCGCCCTGAACCATCAGGAAGCGCCCGTTATCGACCGAGGAACGCGAATTGACGTAGCCGGCGGCGTCCTGAAAACGACCGCCCTGCTGCGACGTCTCGCGTTCGTATGCCATCAGGTCGTCAAAGTAGGCATTGACGACCTCGCGCGGATTGAGGCCCAAAAAGCGAGCATAGCTCGAAATCATGCCCTGCGCATAGCCGCGCGGCGGCATCGAAGCAAAGTTACCGGTCTCGAAAAACTCGATGATCTGCGGCCTGATTTTGATGGTGTTGGCGACCTGCTGAATGGAAAGGCCCATCCGGCGACGCTGCTCGAGCAGCATGTCACCAAAGCGTGCAGCCATCAGAATCCTCCAAACTCACGATCTTCACGTGCCATCTCGGCGTCGACAGATTCCAGCGCGGCAAGCCCCTCCTCGTCCAACAGGACCTCACGCGGCTTGGAACCGTCGGGCGGGCCGACGACACCCTTTTCTTCCAGCATGTCCATAATACGCCCGGCACGCGCATAGCCAACCTTCAGACGACGTTGCAGGCCAGATGTGGAGCCAAGCTGCGATTCCACCACAATATGGGCGGCTTCCCAAATGAGCGGATCATCGTCTTGCGGCTCGGCTACTCCGGTGCGGACAATACCGCCGCCACCCGCCATGGACATGGAAGCGGGCGCCACGGCAGACAGAATCTCCTCGTGGTAGTCGGGCTCGCTCTGCGACTTGACGAACTCGACAATCTCGTTGATTTCGTCATCCGAGACAAAGCAGCCCTGGATACGGCGAGGCTTGCCCCAGTCGACCTTGGAGAACAGCATGTCGCCCAAACCGGTGAGCTTTTCGGCACCCATCTGGTCAATAATGACGCGCGAGTCGATGCCCGTGGCGACGTTAAAGGCGATGCGGTTGGTGATGTTGGCCTTGATGAGGCCCGTCACCACGTTGGAGCTGGGGCGCTGCGTAGCCACGATAAGGTGTATACCGGCGGCACGGCCCAGCTGGGCGATACGAACGATCGAGGCCTCGACATCCTTGCCGGCGACCATCATCAGGTCCGAAAGCTCGTCGATGATAATGACCAGATAGGGCATCTTTTGGGGCGGGTTGTCGTAATGCTCAAACTCGCCGGCGGCCTGCTTTTCGTTGTAGGTCGAGATCTTACGCACGTTGAGACGCTCGAAGACCTTCAGGCGACGCTCCATCTCGGACACGGCCCATTGCAGAGCGCTCGCGGCCTGCTTGGGCTCGGTCACCACGGGCACATAGAGATGCGGCAAACCGTTATAGCCCGCAAGCTCGACGCGCTTGGGGTCGACCATGATCAGGCGAACGTCCTCGGGAAGGGCTCGCATGAGCAGGGTCGTGATGATGGAATTGATCATCACCGACTTACCAGAACCGGTCGTGCCGGCGATCAGCAGGTGGGGCATCTTGGCGAGGTCAGCGACGACCGGCGTGCCCTCGGCATCTCGACCGATGGCCAGCTCGAGCGGACCGCCCTTCACATAGGGAAGCACGTCGCCCAGGTTGACGTTCTGGCGCTTGCGATTGGGAATCTCGATACCCACAAGCGAGGTACCGGGGATCGGGGCAAAGATGCGCACCGACTGAGCAGCGAGCGAAAGCGCGATATCGTCCTCGAGGCTCGAAATCTTGCTCACGCGCTCGCCCTCGCCAGGTTGCAGCTTAAAGGTCGTCACCGTGGGGCCGGCGATCCAGCCGACCACGCGGGCACTGCGGCCAAACTCAAGCAAGGTGGATTGCAGTGACTCGGCAGTCTGTTCCAGCTCCTTGTCAGATGACGCGGAGGACGCCGACTGCGGGTTGGCGTGCAGGATCTCGAGCGGCGGAAGCTTGAGGCCGTCCTCTTCTTCGCCCTCGTTATCCGCGGGGGCATTGACCGCTCCCCCATCGCTAGGAGTAGGCGCCTCGGCAGCGCCCGCGACAGCCGTATCGGCAACCTTGGGATGCTTCAAGAAGTCGGGAATCTGAGGTGTTGCCGAGACAGGACTCACGGCAAACGGCGGCTCGGACTCGTCGATCTTATCGGGGTCGTCTTCCATCGAAAGCTGGCCGGTTACCTGTTCGCGCTTAGCATGGCGACGCGGCAGCAAAGTTGTCTTTGCGGTCTCAATCGGAGCCTCGTCGTCCTCGTCATCGCCCTCGGTAAGCTCAATCTCGCTATCGGACCAAGACGGGTCGGGCTCGCTTGTATTCAACTTGGGCGTGGCCTTGCCCTTCTTGACATGACGGCGCGGCAGCAGCGTCGTCTTAGCGCGCTCGGCCTCCACGGCATCGGATACGTCGACAAACGGATCCTCGTCCTCGTCGTCATCGTCCAAAACCGGGTCCACATCGTTGCCCATGACCGTGGTCACGGCAGCATCGGAGCCCTTTTGACGAAGAATGCTCAGGTGCGGACGGGCAACGCCGGGCACCGACAGGGCTTCGTCGTCACCCCACGGGCTCGCGTTAACATCGGCACGACGGCGCTCGGCAAAATCGGCCGCGCGGTCGCGAGCAGAGCGCAGCACGCCACCCACCGAAAAGCCGATGATGACAAAACCAACGACGGCCAGACCCAACAGGACCACCATCGCGATAGGCTTACCCAGGGCATTCTGCAGCGCACTCGCAATAAACGCACCGATGTAGCCACCCGAGGCGGACAGATTTTGCGGCGTGAACATAAGGTCACACGAGTCGCTCGTACCCGGCACCATCAGCGAAAGAATGGAGACAACGGTGATAAAGACCACGGCTCCGCCCGCGACCGAGCGCACGTTGAGCGGCGAGTCCTCGCCTAAAAAGAGCGTGGCGGCAAACAGCAAAATGACGATCGGCAGCACGTAGGCGCCCAGACCAAAGCCCAAGTGGTAGAAACCGGCAACCGCAGCCGTAACGGGCGCAGTCGCCGGCGAAATCACGGCAATAAAGGACGCAATCGCCAAAACGGCAATGACCACGCCGGCGATATCGCGGTTGGCCGAGGGCTCGACCAAGGGCTCGAAATCATCGAACTCGGACTCGTGGCCCTTATTGGCACGCAGATGGGAACCGGCACCCTTAGCAGATGCCGGTTGGTTATTGGCCTTATTGCCTTTGGCGTTTTGTGCAGATCCGCGCGCCAAACTAAACCTCCATGACGACCGGGATGATCATCGGACGGGTGCGAGTACGGCTCCAGATAAAGTTAGAGAGCGAATCGCGCACGGCCTTGCGAATGGCATCGGAACCGCTGCTCGTAAAGCTGAACTTGCCCTTCTCGATCGTCTTCATAATGGACGCGGAGGCATCCTCGGAGAACTGGTCGTCGATGGCAAACGAGACGCCGCGGCCCGAGAACTCGATGGCCTCGATCTTCTTGTGCTTGAGCGAGACGATGGCAACAGCGGTAACCATACCGTCGTTGGCGAGCTTCTGACGATCACGCAGGACGATGGGGTCGGTATCGCCGATGCGCAGGCCGTCGACGTAAACGACGCCGGACTCGACGGGCGTACCGCGCTTAACGATACCGCCGCGCATCTCGAGCGTGTCGCCGTTGTCGAGGATAAAGATATGATCGTCCTTGAGACCCATCTTGCGGGCCAGCTGGGCATGGGCGCGCAGATGCACGGCTTCACCGTGAACCGGCATAAAGTACGTGGGCTTGGCCATGGCCATCAGGAGCTTGAGCTCCTCCTGGCTACCGTGACCGGAAACGTGAACGAGGGCGCGGTTCTTATCCCACACGTCGCAGCCGAGCTTGGCCAGGCTGTTGACGACCTGCTGGACGGCTTTCTCATTGCCGGGAACAGGAGTTGCCGAGAGGATAACGGTATCGCCCTCGTGGATGGAGAGCGTCTTGTGCTCGCCATTGGCCATGCGGGACAGGGCCGACAGCGGCTCGCCCTGCGAACCGGTGCACATGACAACAATCTTGTCGTCAGGCAGGTTATCAATGTCAAAGGCATCGATGATATCGGCGTCGTCGATGTTGAGGTAGCCAAGCTCGCGCGCCACGCGGGTGTTAGTGAGCATGGAGCGACCGGTCACAACGACCTTACGGCCGCACTTGCGGGCGGCATCGCAGATCTGCTGCAAACGATGGATGTGGCTCGAGAACGACGCAACGAACACGCGACCCGGCGCGTTCTTGATGGCGTGCAGCAGGTTGGGACCAACCTCGGCCTCGGACTTGGTAAAGCCGGGAACCGTGGCGTTGGTGGAGTCGGAAAGCAGCAGGTCGATACCCTGCTTGGCAAAGCGGCTGATAGCGGCATAGTCGGGCGTGACGCCGTCGATGGGCGTCTGGTCGAGCTTAAAGTCGCCGGTGTGCATAACGGTACCCTGGTTGGTGCGGATGAACACGCCCAGAGCGCCGGGAATGGAGTGCGTCATCGAGAAGAAGTCGAGCGAGATGCCGCCGAGGTTGACATGGCTGCCGCCCTTGACCTCGCGGAACTTGGGTGCGCGGATGCGGAACTCAGAAAGCTTGCCCTCGATAAAGCCAAGCGTCAGCTTGCTCGAAAAGATGGGCACCTTATTGTTGAGGTCCTGCAGCAGGTACGGAAGCGAACCGGTGTGGTCCTCGTGGCCGTGGGTGACGACGATACCGCGGAGCTTTTCCTCGTTCTCCAAAACATAGGTGTAGTCGGGAAGCACCAGGTCGATACCGGGCTGGGAGTCATCCGGGAACATGAGGCCGGCGTCGACGAGCACCATGTCGTCGCCGCACTCGAAGACCGTCATGTTCTTGCCGATGCCGTCAAGGCCGCCGAGCGGGATGATCTTCAAGGGAGATGATTTTTTAGCTGCCATAGGTTAGTGTTGTTTCCTTTCTTCGAAACGGGTCTGAAACAACCGACGGGGCGCTTCTGGCAAACCGACCGTCGGGAACGTACAAACATGCATCATAGAGTCGACGCAGTAACCACAGTATGATACCCATTTGCCCACCAACAGACCACCCATGCATCAAAGCCCCATCTGAACTGGTCCATCCCGCCGGTCTGGGGCCATCGGGGGCCGGGGCGGGTTAAGTTTGCTGCTCTACAGTCCTGCGCAAGACGGAAAGCACATTAAGTGCTTTCCTTTGCGTGCGGAACTCGCGACAAACTTAACCCGCCCCGGCCCCCGATGGCCCCAGACCTGACAAATAGGGACAGGTTTATTTTGGTCGGTTGTATCTGGGGTAATGCCGCACATGCGTTTATCTAAAGATCTGAATTCATATAACTGAATAGACTGTCTGACAAAATCGAAACCCGCATCAACCAGCCCTTTTGCTATTCCCGGCGGGGTCCGCGGATAAAGTTTATCGCGAGTTCCGCACGAACAGGAGACCACTTAATGTGGCCTCCGTCGTGAGCAGGACTGTAGAGCAGGAAACTTTATCCGCGGACCCCGCCGGGAATAGCAAAAGGGCGACCCCAGTCCGGAGTCGCCCTTGTTGAGCTGCTTATGTGTAGCTGTTACTCGGCGTCGTGGTGACGGCGGGGCTTGCGGCCTCCGTTGTCGCCGGGACGGCGCGGACGGTCGCTGCGCTCGGAGCGCTCGCGACGCGGACGCTCACGGCGCTGGAAGTGCTCGCCGTCGCCCTCTGAGGCACCCTCGGCGCGAGCCGGGGCCTCGGGCTTATCCAGACGATCGAGCGAAATCTTGCCGCGGTCATCGACTTCGATGACGACGACCTTGACCTCGTCGCCCACATTGAGGACGTCCTCGACCTTCTCCACGCGGCCCTTGGCGACGCGGGAGATGTGCAGCAGGCCGTCCTTACCGGGCAGCAGGTTGACGAAGGCGCCGAAGGGCTGGATGGAGACCACGCGACCGGTGTACTCCTCGCCCGGCTCGGGAACCTTGATGATGAGCTTGATACGCTCGACGGCCTGGTCGACGGACTCGCCGGTGCCGCCGACAAAGACGGTGCCGTCCTCCTGGATGTCGACCGAGGCGCCGGTCTCGTCCTGGATACCGCGGATGACCTTACCGCCGGAACCGATGACGTCGCGGATCTTGTCGGTCGGAACCTGGATGGAAACGATGCGCGGAGCGGTGCTGCGCGTGGTGTGGCGCGGCTCGGGGATCACATCGAGCATCTTCTGCAGGATGAAGGCGCGACCCTCCTTGGCCTGCTGCAGAGCGCGGGCCAGGATGTCGAAGGTGAGGCCGGTGGCCTTGTTGTCCATCTGCAGGGCGGTGATGCCCTCGGTGGTGCCGGTGACCTTAAAGTCCATGTCGCCCAGGAAGTCCTCGAGACCCTGGATGTCGGACAGCACCACGGTCTTGCCCTCCTCCTGGATCAGGCCCATGGCGATACCGGAGACCGGGCGCTTAATGGGCACGCCGCCGTCCATAAGGGCGAGCGTGGAGCCGCAGGTCGAAGCCATCGAAGAGGAGCCGTTGGACTCCATGACCTCGGAGACGACGCGGATGGCGTAGGGGAACTCGTTCTCGTCGGGAAGCACCGGAAGCAGAGCGCGCTCGGCCAGATTGCCATGGCCGATCTCGCGGCGCTTGGGGCTGCCCATGCGGCCGGTCTCGCCGGTGCAGAAAGGCGGGAAGTTGTAGTGGTGCATGTAGCGCTTGCCCTCGGTGGGCTCGATGGTATCCAGACGCTGGCCCTCGTTGAGCATGCCGAGCGAAAGAACCGAGAGCACCTGGGTCTGGCCACGCTGGAACAAACCGGAGCCGTGAACGAGCGGCAGGTAGTTGTCCTTCACCATGATGGGACGGATCTCGTCGGCGGCACGACCGTCGACGCGCTCACCGGTCTCGACGACCATGGTGCGCATGGCCTTCTTCTCGAGCTTCTTGAGCGCCACGGGGATCTCGCGCTCCCAAGCGGCCTGCTCCTCCTCGGTGAACTCGGCACGGATGGACTCCTTCAGAGCCTCAACCTTGCCGATACGGGAGAGCTTGTCGGCGTCACGAAGGGCGGCTGCCATCTCGTCGTAGTGGGCGAAGATGCGCTCCTGGACCTCCTCGACGGGCTGGTCGAGCGGGTACTCCTTCTTGACGATGGGGCCGTTGACCTGCTCCCACTCGGCGACGAACTCGTCCTGAGCCTGGCAGAAAGCGGCAAGGGCCTCCTGGCCAAACTTCATGGCGGCGAGCATGTCGTCCTCGGAGATCTCCTCGGCGCCGGCCTCGACCATCGAGATGAAGTCGGCGGATCCGCCCAGCTCCAGGTCCAGATCGGAGTTCTCGCGCTCCTCGTAGGTGGGGTTGACGATAAACTCGCCGGTCTCCACGTTGCGGCCGATGCGCACGCAGGCAAGCGGGCCCTCGAAGGGCACGCCGCCGAGCGTCATGGCCAGGGAAGCACCCATGACGTTGATGACGTCAAAGGGGTTGACTTGGTCGGCAACAAGCGAGGTGGCGACGATGTGCACCTCGTTGCGGAAACCGTCCGGGAAGCTCGGGCGAATCGGACGGTCGATCATGCGCGCGGTGAGCGTGGCCTTCTCGCTGGGACGGCCCTCACGCTTGAGGTAGCCACCCGGGATGCGCCCTGCGGCGTACATCTTCTCGTTGAAGTCGACGGTCAGCGGGAAGAAGTCGTAGTTCTTGCGCTCCTTGGAGACGACCACGGTGTCGAGCATCGTGGTGTCGCCCTGCTTGACCAGGCAGGCGCCGGTGGCCTGCTTGGCAAGCTCGCCCGACTCGAAGGTGTAGGTCTTGCCGTACAGCTCAAAGGTCTTGG
Source organism: uncultured bacterium (assembly GCA_905215755.1). Taxonomy (GTDB): domain Bacteria; phylum Actinomycetota; class Coriobacteriia; order Coriobacteriales; family Coriobacteriaceae; genus Collinsella. The sequence continues at coordinate 70,261 of CAJMRE010000003.1, read as the reverse complement.
ATACGAGTGTCATTGTTCTCCTTTACCCCACAGGCCCCTTGCCTGCGGGCTTCTCATGTGACGCGGGCCCCCTGCCCCCGCCACGCTTCAGAGCGTGATTGTTCGCGCCCTTACACAAAAAGAGCGCCCCGCTGCGCAGGACGCTCTTAGCATGTACAAATCCTACTGGATGTTGTCGCGGATGCCCAGAGCCTTGATGAGCTCACGGTACTCGACGATGTCGTTCTTCTTGATGTAGGAAAGAAGACGACGACGACGACCGACGAGCATGAGCAGGCCACGACGGGTGTGGAAGTCCTTCTGGTGGGACTTCATGTGCTCGGTCAGCTCCTTGATGCGCTCGGACAGGATGGCGACCTGAACCTTGGGGTTGCCGGTGTCGACCGGGGTGTTACCGAACTGGGCAGTCAGCTCCGCCTTGCGCTCTTTGGAAACAGTCATTGTTTCACCTTTCGTTTTGCGTCGCCCACGGGCGACTCGATTCGCCTCGGACTGGGAAGCCGCCGGTGGAGCGAACAACCAAGGTCGAGGTACCAACAGGTCGGTATGTTACCACAAGCAGCCCGCGCCTGCGCATCATCACCGACCCAACATGAATTCCATCGCGCGGAGGCGCTGATCGGTGTGCGTCGCAGCCCAAACATGCGAAAGCCCGAGCAGGAATGCCGCCGTATGCGGGTCGATTCGCTCGGCCATGAGCGCATCGAAGGTCATGGACATGAGGGCGCGCAGCCATGCGGTCTCACCGGTCGACACCAGTTCGGCACCTGGAACGCTCGACGCGCACGACCCGCACATGAGACCGCCCGCCTGGGCTGAAAAATACGACAGCATGGGGTCTCCGCACAGCACACAGGCCGAAAAATCGGGTCGATAGCCAACGTGCGACAGCAGCTTAAAGACATATGCCGCCACAAGTAGGTCCATATGCGCCGTGTCAAGCCCGCTGCCCACCAGGGCAAGCGCTCGCTGCGTGATGGCAAAGGTAAACGGGTCCTCGGCGTCCTCGAACGAGCACACGCGCGCAACCTCGGCGATCGCGCTTGCGGCGCAGGTCGTCTCGTAATCGGGCGCAGCGCCGAGCGGCGCCTCCATAAGCTCGGCCTGGGAAACCACGTCGAGTGACCGTCCATGTGCGAGCAGCATATCGACCGTACAGAACAGCTCGCAGCGCGCAGCCAGGCGTCCGCCGGGTTTGCGGGCGCCCTTTGCCACGGCACGAACCTGCCGCCCCCGCTCGTCAAGCATCGTCAAGATCAGGTCGGTCTCTTTGAGCTTAGTCTTATCGAGCACGACCACTTTCGTGCGATATGTCCGGGAGCCTGCCATGCGCGCCGCGCGTCCTTAGTCCTCGGCGTTATAGCCAAAGCGGCGAATCTGGGCCTCGTCGTCACGCCAGCCGGCCTTGACCTTCACGTCCAGCTCCAAAAAGACCTGCGTGCCAAAGATGCGCTCAAGATCGCGACGGGCGTCGATACCGATATGCTTGATCATCTCGCCGCCCTTGCCGATGATGATGCCCTTTTGGCCCTCGCGCTCGACGTAAATGGTGGCGTGCACGCGCAGCACCTTCTTGGTCTGCTCAAGCGCATCGCAGATCACGCCAACGGAGTGCGGAATCTCATCACGGGTGCGGCGCAAGACCTTCTCGCGCACAAACTCGGCAACGAGCGTCTCATCGGAAGCGTCGGTACCCATGTCCTCGGGGAACCAACGCGGACCCTCGGGCAAAAAGTGCGCAACGGTCTCGATAAAGGCATCGACGTTGAAGTTCTTGACCGACGACGTCACGATCTCATCGTCATATTCCATGAGCTCGTGGGCAGCCTTAAGCTGCTCCATGACCTGTGCGGGGTCGGCCTCATCGGCCTTAGTGAGCACCAGAACCTTCTTGGAACGGGCGCATCTGACGCGCTCGGCAACCCAAGCGTCTCCCCTGCCGATAGGTTTGGTGGCATCAATCAAAAACGCGACGACGTCAACATCGTTCAGCTCGAACAACGCACTCTTGTTGAGCTCGGAACCCAGACCGTCCTTGGGCTTGTGGATACCCGGGGTATCGACAAAGACCAGCTGGTAGCCGGGACGGTTAACGACGGCGCGCATGCGGCGGCGGGTCGTCTGGGCCACCGGCGAGGTGATGGCGACCTTTTTGCCATAGCAGGCATTAAGCAGCGTGGACTTGCCAGCGTTGGGACGACCGACCAGGGCCACAAAGCCGCTGCGGAAACCGGGCTCCACGTCGCCAAAGCCCGCGAGGTTGTCGTCCTCGTCGCACAGGGCGTCGAGTTCCTCGTCGCTCATACCCTCAAACGGGTCGAACTCCTCGACATCCTCGAGCTCCTCGGTATCCACCGCGTCCAGGGACTCGTCGTCCAAAATCTCATCGGTAGGCTGCATATTGTCGGACATGGGAATCCCTTTCTAAATAAAGCCGAGCGCGTGGGCAAATACCAGCAAGCCCACAATCGCGGCGGTGATGGAAAGAACGTATACGGAGGCGGCGGCGATGTCCTTCGCACGCTTGGCCAGCGGATGGAGCTCCTGGGTCGCCAGGTCGACGATGGCCTCCATGGCGGTATTGCAAAGCTCGCCGTGGATCACCAGGCCGCAACAGATGATAATCGTGGCCCACTCGGCAATGTCGAGCCCCACGATGCAGCCTGCAATGACGGTGCACACGCCCGCCACGAGCATGACCTTAATGTTGCGCTCGGTCTTGACGGCGGTGACGAAGCCCTCCATAGCGTAAGAAAACGACTTTAAGAAGGACGGATGGTCCTTGTTCGATCCGGGAATCATAGACGGCTCCTAGTCGTGGGCGTGGTTGGTGATGGGGCCGACGTGGACTAGCTTGGGGTCCTCGCCGCGCTCGAGCGCCAAATCGCGCAGGATGGCGTCCTCGCGGGCCTCCATGACCTCGGCCTCGTCGTCCTCGATGTGGTCATAGCCCAGCAGGTGCAGCATGCCGTGAACGAGCATCAGACGGCACTCGTCAGCGGGGCTATTGCCAAAACCGGGGGCCTGACGGGCAATAACCTGCGGGGCCAAGATAATATCGCCGAGCTCGAGCGTCTCATCGGCGGGAATGTCATCGTCAAAGGCCGAATCGCACTCAAACGAGAGTACATCGGTGGTGCGATCGATACCGCGCCACTCGTGGTTGAGCTCGTGCATCTCGTCCTCGTCGACATACGAAAGGGAAATCTCGACTTCACGCTCAACGCCCTCGGCGGCAAGCACGACCTCGCAGATGTGCTCCACCTCCTGCGCATCGAGCAGCGTATCGAGCTCGGCATCGTTGCTGATCAATACACTCAACGGGACTCCTTTCGGTCGCGCGGGCGCTGCTCGCGCACGTCATCATAAGTGTCGTATGCCTCGACGATACGTCCCACCAAGGCATGGCGCACCACGTCGGCGCGCTCGAGGTGCGAAAATGCGACATCGTCGACACGGCCCAAAATCTGCTCAACGTCGGCAAGACCGCCACGACGACCCACCAGGTCGCGCTGGCTCAGGTCGCCGGTAATCACAAACTTGGAGTTAAAGCCCAAGCGCGTCAGGAACATCTTCATCTGCTCAGGCGTGGTATTTTGCGCCTCGTCGAGCACCACGAAGGCATCGCTCAGCGTGCGGCCGCGCATGTAGGCAAGCGGGGCGATCTCGATCACGCCACGCTCCATAAGCTCATCGGTGCGCTCGCGATCCATCATGTCAAAAAGGGCGTCGTAGAGCGGACGCATGTAGGGATCGATCTTTTCCTCGAGGGTGCCGGGCAAAAAGCCCAAGTTCTCCCCCGCCTCGACAACCGGACGCGTCAAGATCAGCCGGCCCACCTCGTGGCGCTTGAGCGCGGCAACGGCGAGCGCCATGGCCAGATAGGTCTTACCGGTGCCGGCAGGACCCAGGCCAAACGTGATGGTATGCGTGCGGATGGCATCCACATAGCGCTTTTGGCCCAGCGTCTTGGGGCGAATGGCACGGCCGCGATACGAAAGCAGCACGTCATCGCGAAGCGACGTAGCCTCGTGCTCACCGTCGCGCAAGACGGCCAGGCAGCGAGAGACATCGTCGGCAGACAGCGTGCGCCCGGCGGCCGCCTCGCGAAAAGCGTGCTCGAAAAAGCGCGCCACGAGTTCGACCTCGTCCGGGTCGCCGCTCACGGAGATGCTATCGCCACGGGCGACCACATGGGCGCGAACCAAGCTCTCAAGCGCACGAAGGACGCCGTCGCCGGCGCCCAAAACGCGCGAGGGATCAATTCCCTCGGGAACGGTAAGTCTAATCTTCGAGGCTTCCATGAACCTCCCTGCGTGCATGGACCAAGCCGGAATCATCGACTCCGATGATAGCAACATCGAGCAGGCACGGGGCTGTAAGTCCACAGGTATCGTCAAGACGGGCATGATGGAACGAGCCGAGCGTCAGGTTGTCACCATACTCGAGCACGGCACGCTCAACCGTGCCCACGCGACGGCGAGCGTCGGCAATAGCGAGCTCCTGTGCAGCGGCCCGCATACGGCGGCTGCGCTCGGCCATAACCTCGGGCGGAACCTGGTCGGGCATATCGGCGGCAAGGGTACCGGGACGCTTGCTGTAGCGGAACACGTGCATACGCGAGAAACCCACACGGCGGCACAGCGCCAGCGACTCCTCGAACTCCTCGTCCGTCTCACCGGGGAAGCCGACAATAACGTCGCAAGAAAGGGACGCCTGCGGCAGATTGGCGCGTATCATACGCACCGTGTCCTCGAAGGCCACGGCGCTATAGGGACGGCCCATGCGATGCAGGGTCGCCGTGCAGCCGGACTGCACGGGCAGGTGCAAAAACGGAGCGATACGCTTCGGATAGCGAGCCATCACCTTGAGCAAGCGCTCGGAAATATCCATGGGCTCCACCGAGGAGATGCGCACGTGCGGAATAGACGTGCGCTCCATGATGGCCTCGAGCAGCTCATCGATTTCGACATGCTCGTCGGTCGTGCTCTTGCCATCGTAGGCACCCAGGTTCACACCGGTCAGCACCACCTCGGGCACGCCGGCCTCCTGGGCCTCGCGAACTTGCTCGAGCACGGACTCGACCGGCACGGAGCGCTCGGGGCCGCGCGTCTTCCACACAATGCAATAGGTGCAGCGATGGTTGCAGCCGTCCTGAATCTTCACGCCCAGGCGAGAGCGACCGAGAACGTCGACCACCTCGCCATCGCTGCAGGCGGGAACGCTATCGGACTCAACACCCAGCACCTCGCAAACACGTTCGGCGACATCTATCTTGGACGGCTCGGCAATCACGCGATCCGAAAGCTCCGGCAGCTCCTCGGGATGCAAATTGACCACGCATCCGGTCACGAGCACATAGGGCTCGTTTGGATGGGCCAGCGCATGACGGACGGCCTTACGGGTCTTGGCCTCGGCCTCGCCCGTAACGGCACAAGTGTTAATGACGATCAGATCGGCATCCTGGGGCTCCACAATAGCAAAGCCCAGGCGCATAAGATCGGCAGTGATACGGTCAGACTCAACCCGGTTGACACGGCAACCGAGGTTGACGACGGAAATATGGGGTGCGAGCACGCGGGCTCCTTAATCGAGGATATCGTCGAGGGCACTCTTGATACGGTCGGTCACCGACTTCTTACCGGAAGCGACGTCATCGCCCATCTCATCGGCAAAAGCACGGAGCAGCTCGCGCTGCTTATTGGAAAGATTGGTGGGAACGACCACGCGCAGTTGCACGATCAGGCGGCCACGCGAACCGCCACCGCCAATGCGCGGCATGCCGTAATTATTGACGCTCACGGTATCACCGTACTGGGCGCCGGCGGGAACCGTCACCTTAACGACCTCGTCGGGCATAATGCCCTCGACCTCGATCTCGCAGCCAAGCGCAGCCTGCGCAATCGAGATATCACTCACCAGGTACAGGTCGTCACCGTTGCGCTTAAAGCGCTCATGGTCGGCAACGCGCACGTTGACAATCAGGTCGCCCGAAGGCTCGCCGCGAAGGCCGGCCTCGCCAAAGCCGCTCACACGCAGCTGGCGACCGGTCGAAACGCCGGCGGGAATATCGATGTCAATCTTTTCATGCGAAGGCGTGCGGCCCTGACCGTCGCAGGTCTCGCAGGGATGGTCGATAACCGTGCCCTCGCCATGGCAGTCAGGGCAAGGCGAGGAAGACTGAACCTGGCCCAGGAACGAACGCTGGACCGTCGTCACATAGCCCGTACCGTGGCAGCGGCCGCACTGCTTTTCCTGTGCGCCCTCTGCCCTACCGGTGCCATTGCAGTCCTCGCAAGGAGCAAGGCGGTCATAGCTGATCGTCTTTTTGCAGCCGAGTGCCGCCTCCTCGAGCGTCACCGAAAGGGAGATGGCCATATCGCGACCCCGGCGGCGCTCGCGACGGCTGCGGGCGCCACCGCCGGCACCGCCGCCAAAGAACGACGAGAACAAGTCGTCCATGCCCATGCCACCAAAGATATCGTTGATATCGACGTAGCCTGAACCACCAGGGCCGTCGGCAGTGCCGTAACGGTCGTAGTTAGCACGCTTCTGCTCATCGGAAAGAACGGAATATGCCTCGTTAAGCTCTTTAAACTTGGCCTCGGCCTCGGGGTCGTCCGAAACGTCCGGGTGTACGGTACGGGCCTTCTTTAGAAACGCGCGCTTAATCGTCCGCGCGTCGGCATCCCTGTCGACGCCAAGTACCTCGTAGTAATCCCTATTTTCCGACACGACCGAATCCTTCCGACTTTCATTATTGTCACAGTGCGTCCTATACCCAAGCAAGGCCGGCCGCAAACAGAGGGTTTGATGTTATTGCATTTGGTACGGCGAAAGCATGGCCCGTTGCGAGCAGCTCGCGAACCAAACCGACACGAGCGCGAACATGAAGCCGTTGGCAAAACCGTTGGCAAACTGCATCGCACCGCGCTTCCACCACAGCAAGCTGCGATGAAGCACGCCGTCCGAAAGCACCATGAACAGGCCCATGGTAAACGGAATAAAGCACATCACGGCAAAGGCAGAGAACACGCCCGAGATGGCCGAGAGTACCAAAAACGGCGCCACGATGCCCATCAGGTAAAAACCGGTACGAGCTTTGCCTTCCAAGCGCTCGGCCTCAACATGGGCGCGGCCCACCAGGTCGCCGCCCGCGGCACCGTTGGTGCCAGCATGACCCATGCCGCTAATGCGGACCTCGTCGCCATCGTGCGTGCCGGCAGGAAACTCAATCGTCTGCTCGGAGGTTACGCGAGTACGACCGCTGCCACCGCAATCAGGGCAGGGGTCTGCCACGACCTTACCGGAACCGCCGCACTCGGGGCAGACCGACTGGAACGTGCCCGCACCAAACAGGAAGGACAGGTCGACGTCGATGTGGCCGCGGCCGCCACAGCTTGGGCAGGTATGGGCATGCTCGGAGGAGACAGAACCCGAGCCGCCGCAGTGACCACAGGTATCGAAGCGCGTATAGCGGACGGTCTTGCGGGCACCGCCCTTGGCCTCCTTGGCGTCCAGTTTGATATCGACGACCACGTTGGCGCCGTTCTCGGGATTGTAGGCAGCCTGGCCGCGACGCTGCTGGCCCCAGGCGCCACCAAAGGGAAAGCCGCCCTCAAAGGGATTGCCATAGCCCGTGTTGCCGGCGTAGCCGCCACCATAGGGCGAAGCTGTAGGAGCACCGGCAAAGGGATTGCTAGAACGCATGGCGTCGTAGCGCGCACGTTTTTGCTCATCCGAAAGCACGGCGTAGGCCTCGGAAACCTCTTTAAACTTTTCCTCGGCATCCGGCTCTTTGTTGACGTCCGGATGGAGCTTGCGGGCCTTTTGCTGGAAGGCCTTCTGTATATCACGCGAGGTAGCGTCCTTGGAGACACCCAGAATCTCGTAATAATCTTTTTCGTTCATCGTCGCCATGCGCGGCAACCTCCTGCTCACAGCAGCGTATATATTCCGGTAATTCTACCCGAGCGGCCTAAGCTAGATCCCAAAACAGCTCGAACAGAACATTTCCATCGAGCCAGCCCAGGTGTGTCGGTGCTAAACGAGCTCGAACATGGCCCGCGACGACATCTGCCGAAGTGAAGGGTCCCTCATGGACCCCGAGCGTCTCGGGCACCCAAGTGGCAAGACCTAATTCGAGCGCGCGATCGCAAGCGGCTGTCAGCCCATCGGCCGGGATGACACGAGCCGCGCGAACCAACAGGTCGGACGCGACACCGCGCGTCATGCGACAAGCAAGCATCAGGTCTTCGGCCGCAGCCTCGCGCTGCGAGAGATATTCGGCCTCGAACGCCGTCGCGTCATCGTCACGTTGCACCAGACGCACGCGGTACGCATCGCCTCGAGAAGATACACCGGGGAACAAACCTGCAAGACGGTCGAAATCCTCGGCGTCGAGCATGCCCGCGGCAGAACGACCCAGGCCCAGGTAGCCCCGTCCGGTCCAGTAGGCAATGTTATGGGCGCACTCATGGCCGTCGAGCGCGTAGCTCGCCACCTCATACGGGTGATAGCCGGCGGCACCCAGGAGCTCGCGTGCCACGTCCATGCATGCGGCCTGAAAATCCTCATCAGGCTCGAGCGACTCGTCACGGCACGCCATGCGATAAAGGGGCGTCCCCTCCTCGAGCGTGAGCGGGTAGACCGACACATGATGCGGAGCCGCCGCCAGCACGCCATCGAGCGTGCGCTGCCAGCTTACGGCGGTCTGCCCGGGAAGGCCACACATCAGGTCACACGACACATCGAGCCCAGCGTCCTTAACCGTCGTGATGGCAGCGAGCGCCCGATCGGCATCGTGAATGCGGCCGATGGCGGTAAGTTCGGCGTTATCGAGCGTTTGCACGCCCAGAGAAATGCGTGTGACACCAACCTTGGCAAGCGCAGCGGCAAGCTCGGCGGTCAGCGATTCGGGATTGGCCTCGCAGGTAAACTCAACGGGGGCACACGACGCACGAATACGCCGCGCCAGCTCCACCAAGCGCTCCCCCGCCAGCGACGGCGTACCGCCGCCAACATAGACGGTGCGGATCTGGTCAAAGGCCCCAGCTTTGCCAAAAGCATCGAGGCGCGCGAACAACTGCTCAAAATAGGCATCGAGCGCAGCGCTCAGGTCGCACGGAGCAAAACTGCGCGAGTCAAAGTCGCAGTACCGGCACTTTTGGGCGCAAAACGGCACGTGCACGTACAGCGCGGTAACGGCCACTATTAGGCCCCCAGCGGATGAGCAGGCACCGACTTGCCAGCGGCAAGGGCGGCCTCGCAGGCCACCACATCGCGCTCGATCTCATCGACCAGCGCCATAAACTCCTCGTAAGTGGAACAGCGCACCACATGGGCACGCCAAGCGGCGGCATGGGGCATGCCTTTTAAGTACCAGCTTGCGTACGTGCGGGCACGCGACATGAGCGGTAAGAGTTCATGCGTCAGCGTAAGGTGCTCACGCAGGGCGTCCAGGCGCTCGACGGAGCTGCGTGCCGGCACCGGTATGCCATCGAGTGCAAGGGCGCGAGCATCGCCGAACACCCAGGGATTACCATAGATGCCGCGCGCGATAAACACCGCGCTGGCACCAGAACTGCGCAGATGCTCCGCGGCATCCTCGGCGCAGAACACATCGCCCGAACCAATCACGGGAATCTCGACGGCATCTGCGACCTCATCGACGACAGACCAATCGGCCTGCCCCGTATAGAGCTGCGTGGCACAACGACCGTGCACGGCAACTGCGGAGGCGCCCGCCCCTTCGAGCATCTGGGCAAACGTTGCGGCGTTGCGGTCCTCGGCATAAAAACCCTTGCGGATCTTCACGGTCACGGGAACATGAGCCGCGCCCACAGCTGCCTCAACAATCTTCTCGGCCAGATCGGGTGTGCGCATAAGCGCCGAGCCCTCGCCCTTGGTAACGACCTTGCGGGCGGGGCATGCCATATTGATATCGATGAGCGACAGACGATCGCCCACACGATCCTCGACGGCGGCGACGGCGCTCGCAAACTGCTCGGGCTTGGAGCCAAAGAGCTGCACGCAAATCTGCTGCTCCTCGTCGGCCGGCAGCACCAGGCGCCACGTTTTGTTGCTGGCATAGGCAAGGCCTGCCACGCTCACCATCTCGCTGTAGGCAAGGTTGGCACCGCGGCGGCGGCACATGATGCGGTAGGCAGGGTCGGTCACGCCCGCCATGGGAGCCATAAGGAACGGTTGCTCGGCATAGGCGCCCAGCAACCGCTCGCTGTATTCGGAAAGCGCCATAGGCCTACTCGTCCACCTTGAGAATCGCCATAAAGGCCTCCTGCGGGACCTCGACCGAGCCGATGGCTTTCATGCGTTTCTTGCCCTCTTTCTGCTTCTCGAGCAGTTTGCGCTTACGCGAGATATCGCCGCCGTAGCACTTGGCAAGCACGTCCTTGCGACGCGCCTTGACGGTGGAGCGGGCAATGATCTTGTTGCCGATAGCACCCTGGATGGGAACCTCGAACAGCTGACGCGGAATGATTTCCTTGAGCTTGTCGCATAGACCGCGGGCAAGACCGTAGGCCTTGTCCTTGTGGACGATAAACGACAGCGCGTCCACCTCGTCGCCCGAAAGCAAGATATCGAGCTTCACGAGCTCGGAGGGACGATACTCGTTGAACTCGTAGTCGAGCGAGGCATAGCCCTTGGTTCGGCTCTTGAGCTGGTCAAAGAAATCCAAGATGAGCTCGGCAAGCGGCATATCGAAGCGCATCTCGACCGACTTGCTCGTGAGATGGATCATGTCGGTAGTAATGCCGCGGTGCTCGATAGCGAGCTGCATGACGGCACCCGTATACTCGGGCGGGCAGATAATCTTGGCCTTGAGGTAGGGCTCCTCAATGCGCTCGATGCGCGTAGCCTCGGGCAGATCCTGCGGGCTGCGGACATCAATCATCTCGCCGTCAGTCTTATAGACGTGATAGTCGACCGATGGACTCGTGGCAATGAGGTCAAGATTGAACTCGCGCTCCAGGCGTTCCTTGACGACTTCCATGTGCAGCAGGCCCAAGAAGCCCACGCGGAAGCCAAAGCCGAGCGCCACCGAGGTCTCGGGCTCCCACACCAACGACGGGTCGTTGACGTGCAGCTTATCGAGCGCGTCACGCAGGTTCTCGTAGTCCTTGTTATCGATCGGGAACAGGCCCGTATAGACCATGGGCTTGGCCTCGCGGTAACCGGGAAGCGGCTCGGGGCAGGGATTCGACGCCCACGTGAGGGTATCGCCCACGCGAACGGCCTCGGGGTCCTTCAGGCCCGTGACCACGTAGCCCACCTCGCCGACCGTCAGCGCATCGACCGGGGTCTCGGCGGGACGCTTGACGCCCACGCCATCGACCAAAAAGTCGCCCTTTGCCTGCATCATGCGCAGGGTATCGCCCTTTTTGATGGAGCCGTCAAAGATGCGCACCGTGGCGACGACGCCACGATACTCGTCGAAGTACGAATCCAGGATGAGTGCCTTGAGCGGCGCGTTCGCATCGCCCTTGGGCGGAGAGATCAAAAAGACAATGGACTCCAGCAGATCGTGGATGCCCTCGCCGGTCTTGCCCGAGACACACACGGCATCATCGGCAGGAATCGCCAGGTCATCCTCGATCTCGGTCTTAACCTCGTCGGGATGAGCCGAGGGCAGGTCGATCTTGTTGATGGCCGGCACAATGTCCAGATTGGCGTTCATGGCGAGCGTCGCATTGGAGACGGTCTGCGCCTCGACACCCTGGGTGGCATCGACGACGAGCACCGCGCCCTCGCAGGCGGCCAGCGAACGCGAGACCTCATAGGTAAAGTCCACGTGGCCCGGCGTATCGATGAGGTTGAACTGATACGTCTCGCCGTCGTCGGCGTCATAGGACACGCGGACGGCGTTGGACTTGATCGTGATGCCGCGCTCGCGCTCGATATCCATGGTGTCGAGCAGCTGCGACTCCATGTCGCGCTCGTCGACGGTATGGGTGAGCTCGAGGATACGGTCACTGATCGTGGACTTGCCATGGTCGATGTGCGCAACAATTGAGAAGTTGCGGATGTGGGAAATGTCAATTGAAGTATTCATGCGGACTATCTTACCCGAGCGATACAAAAAATGGAGCCTGTTCCATAAAACAGGCTCCATTTATGCGCGTAATCTGTGTGGTGTGAAATTTACAACTTAGGCGTTGATGCTGTTCACGAGCTTGGCAAGACCGGACTTGCGGTTGGAAGCCTGGTTCTTGTGGATAACATGCTTGGCGGCAGCCATGTCGAGACGCTTGGTGACGGTCTTGAGGGCAGCCTGGGCCTTCTCGGCGTCGCCCTCGGCGACGGCGGACTGGACGTGCTTGGTCAGCGTCTTGAGCTCGGACTTGACAGCCTTGTTACGCATGCGAGCTGCCTCATTGGTGCGGATACGCTTCTTCTGAGACTTGATGTTTGCCACTTCTGGAGTTCCTTTCGAGTTCCTTGCAAAAAATGTATGACACCTCTGAGACACGGTGAGGTCATGCAAGCGCCTACTATAGCACGCTCCCCCTCAAAGGGATAGAACGAATTTGTCAAATAGGCAGGTATCATCACGATTTTCTCAAGATGTTCGTAATCCAGAGCAAAAGCGCGGTCTGAGAATCGGCCGAACCCTTCAGTGCGAGCTCCACATCGACCGCGCCCTCGAGCGCGGCAACGAGCTCTGCCATCGAAAAGCGACGTGCCCAGGTCAGGTGATTCTTGACCTGCCAGGACTGGAGCTTGAGCGTCGCGGCAAGCTCGCGGCCCTGTCCACGCGCATCGAGTGCCTTGGCGACGATAAGCTCGCGAATGCGTCCGCACAGCAGCGTGTAGGTCCACACATAGCTCTTGGTGGGTAACAGCCCAAAGAGCTCAAGCGAGCGGCGCATATCACGAGCCGAGACCGCGTTGAGAAAATCCCAGGGCTGGACTTCGGCCGTGCGCACGATCCAGCGTTCCACATCGGCAAGCTCAATTTGCGGCGCCTCGACCATCTGGGCAAGCTTGGCCAAGTCGTTATCGAGCATGCGGGTGTTCTCACCCGAGCGCGAAACGAGCTCCTCGGCGGCCGCCGTCGAGATGGACTTTCCGTGCTGCGTCGCCATCTGCTGCACGCGGCGCGGGAGCTCCCAGCGCTTGGTGCCCGAACAGTCGATCACGGCCTTCTTGTCAATCTTGGCGATTGCCTTGTACAGGCGCGTGTTCTTGGCAAGCGAATCGGCGATGATGAGGCAAACCGTCGTGGGGCTGGGACTCGCCAGATACTCGACAAGCGGCTCGGAGATCGCTTTGACGAGTTTTGAGCAGCCGTCAAGGATTACCAGGCGAAACTCGCTGCCCATGGGAAAGGTGTTAAGCGACCCGATAATCGACTCGATATCGGGGTCTTTGGTCATATCGCGCTCGTCGAGGTTGAACTCGACCATGCCCGTCTTTTCCAGACGAGCCTTCATACGCGAGACGGCGTGGTCGCGTTTGACTCCGTCGGTACCGACGATCAGATACGCCGGCAAAAGACCGGTTTCGGACATCGCGCTCCCCTCCCGCAGGCTCTCGTGCTCGTACCGTGTCATTCTATCCCACGGGTTGGTCCCACGCCAACGGCAGCATCAAGGTCGCTGACATCGCATGGCAAAACCGGTTGCAGTCGGCGAGACAGTGATATCTCCCTGTTCGATGGTGCATGCGAACGCGCCACCCGCATCGCGAACGGCATCGATGCAGGCATCGGATGGATGACCGTAGCGGTTGCCCTCGCCCGCACTCGCGATAGAGAGCTCGGGCTTAAGCGTTTCCAGTAGGTCAGTGTCGACGGAAACTTTTGAGCCGTGATGCCCCAGCTTGAGCACATCGATATCGCCCACCGCCTGCACAAACTCGCACTCCTGATCGAGCTCGGCATCACCGGTGAGGAGCACGCGCAGGCTCTTGCCTTCCTGAGCATAGGAGAGCAGCAAGACAAGCGAGTCCTCATTGCCCTCGCCATCCACCGTGTCAAACGGCCATATCACACGAGCCCGAAATGCGCCGATATCGAACGTGTCTCCGCGGGCCACCTGCCGATACGTAACGCCGGGGCGATTCAGAACCTCAGCAGGCGCGCCTTCTAGCGCATCGGCCGCGACCGCAATGGTTCCAACCGAAAACTGATCGAGCACATCGGGAAGACCACCCCAATGGTCTTCGTCCCAATGCGTCACGAAGACGGCATCGATATGGTGGACATTGTTGCGAACCAACGCCGACACCACGCGCTCATCGAGCCCACAGTCGACGAGCGCCACAGTGCCACCCTGACGAACCAGAATCGCATCGGCCTGGCCAACATCGAGGACCGTTACCGAAGGCGGTGCGCATCGATCCCAATAGACATACGGAACACCCGCTGCAAGCATCAAACACAACAGCCCCACTGCCATGGGCCGTGCGCAGGGGCGTGGCCACCAGACCAAGAGGACGGTCAGCGTAAACGGCACCACGTATACCAAGGGTGTACCGGGCGGCACGCTTACGGATGCGCCCGGAACGGCAGCAAAGAGCTGCTCAAAGAACAGGGCGCAGCGAGCGACAATCATGGGCACCACGAGCGCCCCGTGACGCAACAGCGGCACAAGCGAGCAGGGCACCAGCACAATCGATATAGCGAGCAGCACGCTTATCACCGGACCGATCACGGCATTTGCGAGCGGGGCAATGAGCGAAAACGTCTCAAATGCGGGAATCGTAACGGGAAGTGTCGCCAGCTGCGAGCACAGCGTGACAGACAAAATACTGGCGACGCCCGATGGCACACCCAACTCGCCCAAGGCGTAGGTGGCGTAGGGGCAAAAACAAAGGATGGCAAAAACACTGGCGCACGATAGCTGAAAACCCATTTCGAACAATACCGTCGGCCGCAGCAACACAAAAATTGCCATGGTCAAAAAAAGAGCCGAGAGGCCATGCCGACGACGTCCGGCGCCGTTGGCGACAAGCGTCACCGCCACCATACAGCACGCGCGCACGGCCGAGGGCGAGGCGCCCGTAAAGACGGTATAGGCAGCGAGGGCCAGCACCAGCAACCCCCGCTGCAGCCCACGAGAGAGACGCGTCTTTTGCAGGGCGCTCTCAATCACAAACCCCACGATGGCAAGATGACTGCCCGAAACGGCGATAAGATGTGCGGTGCCCGTTACCGAAAACCAATCGCCCGCCGGCAGGGCACGCAGCTCGGCCGAGCGTCCGCAGACAACGCCGGCAATAAGCGAGCGCGCTGGATCGGTCGCGGGCGCGATAAGGGCAAGGAGCTCGTTTCGAAGCCAAAGCAACGGCCCCGGAGAACCCTCGTCGACCGATACCAACCGGACGACTTTAACCTTTCGAAGCTCGCCCCGAAGCACGCGTGAGCGCCCATACGCATCATTCTCAAACCGCGAAATTCGACCGATAGCACGTACATGCGAACCGGCGTCGAGTTCATGATCACACGACAGCCGTACCTGACCCAAGCGCTTTTCGCCCGCATACGCATCGCAGGTATAGGAGTACGAACCGTCATTGATGGACGGATCGCCCTGCACATAAAATTCGAGACTGCTCGCAGCCCGATTATCCAATGCCCTCGAAGCGCGCAGCGCCCCTATCGCCCAACCAGCGGACACGACCGCCCCCGCCACGAGGCCGAGAGCCGCGGCATACAGCCATCGCTTCCATCGCACAAGACGCATGCAGGACCGAGCCAATACGATGCACGCCGCAGCCGCAACGGGAATGGCCATAAGCAATATAACGGGCGCTGCCCGCTCTCCCAGCAGCACATCGGCTGCCACGTTAAGCACCAAGCCACAGCTCGCACACAAACCGGCACAAAGTACCATCGTCCACGGCATCAAGGGCCGCGATGGCATCACATGCTCGCGCTCGGTCGCACTCATACGCAGATGCAATCTTTGATTTTGGCGAGCTTCTTCTCACCGATCCCCGATACGCGCATAAGGTCATCAACCGAGGCAAAGGCCCCGTTTTGCGTCCGTTCGTCGATAATTGACTGGGCCATAGAAGGCCCGATGCCCGAAAGCGTCTGCAGCTCCGCCGCACTTGCCGTATTGATGTTCACGAGCCCCGACGAAGACCCCGCACCAGGAGTCGTGGCAGCACCGCTTTCGGCCCCGCCGACCGCCACAGCCGCTTGTTGCTCCCCCACCGTCGGCACATAGATCTTTTGACCATCTGTGATCTTGGACGCACGATTAAGCCCTGTCACATCCGCCTCGGCCGTAAGCCCTCCGGCAGCATCGATTGCCTGGGATACCCGCGCTCCGCCTTTGAGCCGGTACACGCCAGGCCTCACAACGGCGCCATCCACATCGACGTACACCTCGGCGGCAGAAGAACTCTTGGCAGACGACTCATCGGCATCATCAGGTGACACATCCCCGTCCCCTCGCACATCCGAGGCGCCTGCCTCGTCACTACGCTCAAACGACACGTTGCTGGAATGGCCACCAAAATTTGCCATCGCCAGGCCACTCGCAGCGGCAATGGCAACCAGAATCGCCACGACCACCGCCTTATGGCCGAGCAGCTTTTCTGCCCAGCGGTCCATCCGTTTAACCCGTTCATGTTGCTCGCGCTGCGCCATAGCAAACACCTCCCAACACCATCGTGTCAGGAAACGAGCGCCGCAGACTCCGCACGCCCACACCAGTTTCCACGGTCAAACCAAAAGCTGACCAAAACCTTGCTGAAAAGTGTCCATTTATTCAGGCAGACGTCGACAGATGAACCGTTTGTCGCCTAATGCCCAGATAGAAAAAGACCGACGATGCAAAATCACCGCCGGTCTATACACAATATTATTCGTGATCTTGGTAAATCTCACGTGGAGCGAGCTCGGAATGTTTGCGTTTTAAGGTCTTAGGGGCCTTATACGTGTTGCTCTCGAAGTCGATATACTCGGTCTGTTTGAGCAAACGCTCAATCATCTCCTCGTGATCGAACAGCTCCCACGCCTCATGCACGGCATCGAGTTTAGCGTGCGTCTCGGGACGGCGCGGCATAAACAGCGTGCAGCAATCGGGAGCAGCCTCGGTCGAGATATCAAACGTGCCGATCTCCTGGGCACGCGCGATGATCTCCTGCTTATCAGAACCAATGAGCGGACGGAACACGGGAATCTTCACGGCCTCGTTGACGGCCATGATGTTCTCAAGCGTCTGGGAGGCAACCTGACCAAGCGACTCGCCCGTCACAATGGCCTTGGCGCCCTCGATATGCGCGATGCGCTCGGCAACCGAATACATAATGCGGCGATACATGATCACACGCAGGTTGCTGGGGCAGGTGACCGAAATCTCACGCTGGCAGTCGCCAAACGGCACCACATACAGGCGGCCGATCTGGACACCCGGCTCAAGCGCACGGATGATGTCCTGCACCAAATACTCGCTCGTATCGGGTGTCTGCGGACGACCGGAGAAATGTACCGGCACGCACACCGCGCCGCGACGCGCGAGCATCCAGGTCGCCACCGGGGAATCGATACCCGACGACAGCAGCGTCACGACCTTGCCGGCAGACCCCACCGGAAGGCCACCCACACCGCGCTCAGAGCGCGCATACACATAGACGCTACCCTGGACCACCAGCACGTGCACCATCGCGTCGGGGTCGTGCATCTGGACCTTTTTATCGGGAAACGCTTCGCACAGCACCTCGCCTACCTGCCGATTGATATCAATCGAGGTGAGCTCATAGTCGGTGTTCGAACGCTTGGCGTGAACCTTAAACGACTCGAAGGGACCAAACTCGCGCAGCGCCTTCACGGCGGCGGCGCAGTACTCCTGCGGGTCGCGGTTCGTGTGATATGCCAGGGACACGCGGGCAACGCCGGGGACGGTGCGAATGACGCGCGCCGCCTCGTCGGCCTGATGCTCGTTAAAGGTCACGAGGATATAACCGGAAATTCGAGACACGGCATTCACGGAAAAGGCGGCCAAGGCCGCCTTGATGTTATCCATGAGGATATGCTCAAAATGTGCGCGGTTCTTGCCCTTCAGTCCAACCTCGTGATAGTGGACCAGGCAGACGCGGGCTGCCATTTAGGCTTCAGCAACCTTGTGGCCGAGCGCCTTCTCGTAACGGGCCTCGTCGTAGGAGATATCGCCGTCGACAATCTCGTCCATAGCCATCGAGATGGTATCGGCGCCGGAGAGCGCAATGGTGATGTCGTCGACATCCTGGACGGCGAGCACACGGTTGTGCTGGCCACGCAGCATGCTGTTAATGTCGCAGGCGCGCTTAGAGGCAAGCGAGGCGAGCAGGAAGCGGTTGTGATCGGTCTTCTCCAGAAGATCGTCAATGCAAGGCTTTACAACGGACACGGACCTCAGATCCTTTCATGCATATCGAGAACGCGAACGAGCTCATCGGTCGCGCGGTCGAGATCGTCATTCACCACGACGTCGTCGTAGCGGTCGGCAAGGGCAAGTTCATCGGCGGCGTTTGCCATACGCAGCTCAATCGTCTCGGGCGTCTCGGTACCGCGACCGACCAGGCGATCGCGAAGCACCTCGAGCGAAGGCGGCTTGATAAAGATCAACACGGCCTCGGGGAAACGCTCCTTGACCTGCAGGGCGCCCTGGACATCAATCTCCAAGATCAGAGACGAGCCAGAGGCGAGCTTGGATGTGACCTCGCTCACCAACGTGCCGTAGCAGTTGCCGTGGACCTCAGCCCACTCAACAAACTCACCGTTTGCCACGCGGCGGTCGAACTCCTCGTGCGTCAGGAAAAAGTAGTTGACGCCGTCGACCTCACCTTTGCGTGGTGCTCGAGTGGTAGCCGAAACCGTCAGGCCCAGGTTCGAGCGACGCTCGCGCACACGAGTGACGAGCGTGCCCTTGCCTGCACCTGACGGTCCAGAAATCACAAAGAGCTTTGAATCCTGAGCGCTCACTTATTTGGTCAGCTGCTCGAGAAGCTGCTCGCGCTGACGGACACCGAGGCCCTGGACGCGACGGGTAGCGGAGATGCCGAGCTCCTCCATGATCTTGGCGGCCTTGGCCTTGCCATAACCGGGCAGAGACTCGATGAGGGTGGAAACCTTCATGCGGGAAGCGATGGGGTCATCGGAGTTGAGCACGGACTCGAGGGACTTCTCGCCCTTCTTGATCTGCTCGCGAAGCTCAGCGCGAGCGTGACGTGCGGCGGCAGCCTTCTCAAGAGCCTGCTTGCGCTGCTCGTCGGTAAGCTGAGGGAGTGCCATTCGAACCTCCAAATAGTTGGGTTATATCTGATTCAATAATTGGCATTTTAGCACGTCAAACGCACTAAATGCCCAATCGACGGCTCCATAGGTTAGACGATACCTGCGAAAAGTGCAATATACGGAGGTCAAAGTTAAGCCCCTGACCTGCGATTCCACACAAAGGATGGGAAAGTTTTCGCAGGCACAGGGGCTAATTTGTGCTAATGAGACCCAAAAGTGGTGACTTGAGGGAATCTATTAGGCGACGTTTTCGACCAGCTCGGCAACGATGGCGTCAAATGCGGCAACCGGGTCGTCGGCACCGGTGATGGGTCGGCCCACCACGATGTGGCTCGCACCGCGCTCGATAGCCTGGGAGGGCGTCGCCACGCGGGATTGATCGCCCAAGGCGGCGCCAACCGGACGCACGCCCGGAGTCACGATCAGCGCGTCGGGGCCGAGCAGCTCGCGCATGTCATGGGCCTCCATCGGCGAGCACACGATGCCGTCGATGCCGTTGGCCTGGGCAAGCTTTGCCAGGCGGGCAGCCTCCTCGGCCACGGGCGAGACGACGCCGATCTCGGCCAGCGAATCCTGATTCATGCTCGTGAGCACGGTGATGGCAACGAGCTTGGCGCGGTCCTCGCGCGCCTCCTCGGCACCCTCACGGCACGCAGCGAGCATAGCACCTGAGCCCAGACCGTGGACCGAAAGCAGGTCGGCGCCGGCAAGCGAGGCAGAACGGGCGGCACCGCGCACCTGATGCGGAATGTCATGGAACTTGAGATCGAGGAAGACCTTAAAGCCCAGGTCCTTGAACGTCTTGACGATCTCGGGACCCTCAGCGTAATAGAGCGTCATGCCAACCTTAAGCCAAGCGGCGTGACCAGAAAGCTCGTGGGCGAGCTCGAGCGCACGCTCACGGTCACAGTCGAGGGCGACGATAACGCGGTCGCGGGCATCGTTTTCTAGCATTCGAAAGCACCTACCAGCTCGTTGATGTCCTTCACGCCCTGGGACTCCGCCCAGGCCTCGAGCTCACGAGCGATCTTAATCGAAGCGCACGGATTGACAAAATTGGCCATGCCGACCGACACGCAGGTGGCGCCGGCCAGGATAAACTCGGCCGCATCTTCGCCCGTCATGACGCCACCGACACCGTTGATGGGGATATCGACGGCCTGAGCGACCTCCCAGACCATGCGCACGGCGATGTGGTGGCACAGCGGGCCCGAAAGGCCGCCCTTGGGCTTGGCCACGCGGGACTTGCGGGTGTGAACGTCGATGGCCATGCCCTGGATAGAGTTGATGACCGAAAGGCCGTCGGCGCCGGCGGCCTCGAGAGCCTTCGCAATCTCGGCGACGTTAACCGGAGCCATCTTTACGAACAGCGGCTTATCGGTCACCTTACGGCAGGCAGCCATAACGGCAGAGGCGCCCTCGGGCGAGGAGCCCATGGCGGCACCGCCGGCGGCGATATTGGGGCAGCTCACGTTGATCTCGTAGCCGGCAGCCCAGGGGCACAGCTCGACATACATCTCGAGCGCGCGGACAAACTCCTCGACGGAGTGACCGGCGACCTGGCAGATGACCTGGCAACCGTCCTTGGAGAGCTGCTCGAGCCACGGACCGGATTCACGGGCAAAGGCAGCCACGCCGGGGTTCTGAAGGCCCACGGAGTTGATCATGCCGCCCGGGATCTCAGCCATGCGGGGCGCGGGGTTGCCGGGCCAGGGCTCGGCAGCACAACCCTTGGTGGTGATGGCGCCCAGCTGGGAGACATCGAAGAAGTTCTGGAACTGCCAACCGTAGCCAAAGGTACCGGCTGCGGTGTTGATGGGGTTTTGCATCTTGACGCCGCCGAAATCGACGGCCATGTTCACAGTACCCACTAGAAGACCACCACCTTGGAAGCATCGAACACGGGGCCGCACATGCAGGCGCCCTTCATACCGTCGACCGTCTCGACATTGCAGGTGTTGCAGGCGCCAAAGCCACAGCTCATCATGCGCTCGAGCGACACCTCGCAGTACGCACCGGCCTCGGCAGCAGCGGCGGCGACCTTCTTCATCATGACGGCGGGACCGCAGCTGGCGACGTAGTCGTAGCCGCCCTCGCCGAGCAGCTCGGCGGCAGGATCGGTGCAAAAACCGTGCGTGCCGAGCGAGCCGTCGTCGGTGCAAACGTCGACCGTATCGCACAGAGCGCGGAACTCATCGATACCCACAGCCTTGGACGCGGTGCCAAAGCCCAGGCACACGTCGACGGCCACACCCTGCTCGGCAAGCTTACCGGCAAGGCACAGCACGGGCGGAACACCGATGCCGCCCGCAACGAGCAGCGCTTTCCTAGTGCCCTCGGGCACAAGCCAGCCGCGTCCGCCGGGGCCCAGCAGATTAGAGGTGGAACCGGGGGCCATCTGCGACAGACGACGGGTGTCGTCGCCCACGACGGCGTACCACAGCTCGACGGTGCCGGCCTGGGCGTCGGCGCGATAGAAGCTCAGGGGCACGCGAAGCAGCGAGGACGCATCACCGGGCACGGCAATGTTCACAAACTGACCGGGCTTGAGCGCACTTGCAAGCTTGGGGGCCGAGATGACGAGCGAGAAGATGCCGTCGGCAATCTCCCGGTTCGAGACGACCTCAAAGTCGTGCATGCGTGCAGTGGAAGGTGTGGGCATAGACGCTCCAATCCCCCATGCGGTTGCATGGTCAAAACGAACAGAAAGCGCGGCACCGCAAGGGCACCGCGCACAAAAGCGATAAGGCTATGCTAGCAGATGCAGCCGTCGGCGAGCGTCTGCTTACCGCCGACAAACACATCGGTGGCACGACCAGTGAGCGTGCGGCCGGCAAAACCGGAGTTCTCGGCACGCGACTCGTATCCATCCTCGCCGACCGTCCAGGTGGCGGACGCGTCGAACACGGTCAGGTCGGCAACGGAGCCCGCCTTGACCTGAACCTGGTCGAGGCCCAGGATCTCACGCGGCTTGATGGCCATGAGCTCGACCATGCGGCCCATACTCATCTTGCCCGTGTTGACCAGCTCGGTGAGTACGAGCGACAGCGAGGTCTCGAGGCCGATCATGCCAAAGGGCGCAAGCTCGAACTCGCGCGCCTTCTCCCACGGGGTGTGGGGAGCGTGATCGGTGACGATAGCGTCGACGGTGCCGTCGATGACGCCCTGACGGATGGCCTCGGCGTCCTCGTCGGTGCGTAGCGGCGGGTTGACCTTGAGCGAGGTGTTGTAGGTCTCGTCCAGGTCGTTCTCGGTCAGGAACATGTGGTGCGGAGTGGCCTCGCAGGTAACCTGAACACCAGCGGCCTTACCGGCACGCACGATCTCCAGGCCATGGGCGGTGGAGATGTGCTGAATGTGCAGCTTGGCGCCGGTCAGCTTGGCGATCTCGATGTCGCGAGCGATCTGGAGCTCCTCGCCGGCAGCCGGCCAGCCCTCGAGAGCCAGACGGGTCGAGACCTTGCCCTCGTTGATCTGGCCGTGGCCGACCAGGTCCTCGTCCTGGCAGTGGCTCATAAAGACCTTGCCGAACATCTTGCCGTAGTCCATGCAGCGACGGAGCATGCCCGCGCCCTGCACGCCGCGACCGTCGTCGGTGAAGGCGACGGCGCCGTGGGCGACCATATCACCCATCTCGGACATGGCCTCGCCCTTAAGACCGCGGGTCATGGCGCCCGACGGATAGACGCGGCAGTGACCGACCTCGGCAGCACGGGACTTGACGAACTCCACGACGGTGCCGTTATCGGTGACGGGATCGGTGTTGGGCATGGCGCACACGCCGGTAAAGCCGCCCTTGGCAGCAGCGCGGGTGCCGCTCTCGATGTCCTCTTTGACCTCGTAGCCGGGCTCACGAAGGTGAACGTGCATATCCACCAGGCCGGGGACGAGATACTTGCCGGAAAGGTCGCGGACCTCGGCTCCCTCGACGGCGAGATTCTCGCCGACCTCGGCGATCTTATCGCCGTCAATCAGGACGTCAACGACACCGTCAAGCTCGACGGACGGGTCGACGACGTGGGCATTCTTAAGAAGCAAGGCCATTATCGGCACCTCCAAGCAGCAGATACAGGATAGCCATACGCACGCAGATACCGGCGTAGACCTGCTCCAGGATGACGGAGCGTTGCGGGTGGTCGGCCATATAGGAGTCGAACTCGACGCCGCGGTTGATGGGGCCCGGGTGGCAGATGATCGCATCGGGCTTCATGAGCTTCTCGCGGTCCTTGGTCAGACCGAAGAGCTTGTGGTACTCACGAATGGTCGGGAACGGGGCACCCTCGAGGCGCTCCTGCTGCACGCGCAGCATGTAGACGACGTCCAGCTCGGGCAGGACGGAATCAAGGTCGCTCGTCACGTGGTCGCAGCCCAAGACCTCGGGCGCCGGCGGCAGCAGCGTGCCGGGGGCGACGGCGTAGGTCTCGCAGCCCATGATCTTAAGGGCGGGGATCAGCGAACCGCAAACACGGGAGTGCGCGATATCGCCGACGACGGCGACCTTCAGACCGTGGAAGTCGCCCTTGTGCTCCCAGATGGTGTACAGGTCGAGCAGGGCCTGCGTGGGATGGTTGTGCTTGCCGTCGCCGGCGCAGATGACGCTCGCGGGCGAGTTCTGCGTGACGATGTAGGGAGCACCGGCGTGCTTATCTCGCACGACGATGCAGTCGATCTTATAGGCGTTGAGGGTCTCGACGGTGTCGACGAGGCTCTCGCCCTTGACCGTGGAGGTCGAGGAGCCGCCAAAGTTGAGGCTGTCGGCCGAAAGACGCTTCTCGGCGAGCTCAAAGGAGCTGCGGGTGCGCGTCGAGGGCTCGTTGAACATGTTGACGATGGTCTTGCCCTTGAGCGTGGGGACCTTCTTGATCGCACGCTCGTTGACCTCGGAGAACGCCTTGGCGGTCTCGAGGATGAGCTTGATGTCCTCTTCGGAGTACTCGGTAATGTCGATCAGGTGCTTATGGTTGAACGCCACGGTACTACTCACCTCCCAGCGGCGCGGAGCCCACGTGGGAACCCGGCGCGACGTCGTTAATCTCGACAGCGGTGTGGCCGTCGACTTCCTTCATATATAGGTGCACGTTCTCCTCATGCGACGAGGGAACGTTCTTGCCGACAAAGTCCGGCGAGATGGGGAGCTCGCGGTGGCCGCGGTCAACGAGGACTGCCAGCTCGATGCGGCTCGGACGGCCCAGGTCCATGACGGCGTCGAGAGCGGCGCGAATGGTACGGCCCGTATACAGGATGTCGTCCACCAGCACGACGCGCTTGCCGTCGACGCTAAAGGGAATGTTGGTGGCGTGGATCGCGGGAGCGAAATTGGTAGCGTAGTCATCGCGGTAGAAGCTGATGTCGAGGCTGCCGAGCGGAACGTCGACGCCCTCGATCTCCTTGATCTCCTCGGCGAGCTTCTTTGCCAGAAGGTCGCCGCGCGTGACGATGCCGACCAGAGCGAGGTCTTCACAGCCCTCGTTGCGCTCGAGAATCTCGTGCGCGATGCGGGTCATCGCTCGATTGACGGCGGTCTCGTCCATGATGACCGCCTTGGGGGAAGTCGTGCCCATCGATCTCCTTCCTCACATGTCTTGACTGCTGACACAGTCAAAAAAATAAATGCCCGACCGCTCAAAGCGGACCAGACACCCACAGGAAGGGCTGCTCTTTGGCAGCTATGTAATTCCATGTGGGTATCTCGTACCCCTTTAATGGTCAAGGGATAGTGTAGCCAACCTCGAGCTTAATTGCGAGCATAAATACAGGGCAATCCGTAAACGGTGCCCAACGCTCAATAAACCTATATATATTTGTGGACGAGCTTGAAAACGTACGCACGAGCTGGCATAATCCCCTCTGCTGCACGCAAATCGGATCTACGTCCAGGGCCGTGGCGTGAGCACTATCGCCAAAAGAGAAATATCTCTGTGTAGATTACGCACAGGGAGCTGCTTCTGTGCTATAGTTCAGGCTTGTTTGTTAACGCGACATGTTCGTTTGTCGCCCAAGGAGGGTCAGTTATGTCCAAAGTTTGCGAAGTTTGCGGTAAGCACCCCGTTGCCGGTCGCTCCATCAGCCACTCTCACCGCGTCACCAACCGTAAGTTCCGCCCCAACATCCAGCGCGTCTACGTCGTCGTCGATGGTCACCGTCGCAAGATGAACGTTTGCTCCACCTGCCTCAAGTCCGGCAAGGTTGCGCGCTCCTAAATAAGGTCTTACCAACAAGTACCTCGGACTCTCCGGGTCAAAGACCTCGCGTTCAAATAGAACTTACCAAAGGCGTCCTCCCCTACGGAGGGCGCCTTTTTGCACTCATTGGGGACAGACTTACATGAGTGAAAGCGCTCATATAAGTCGATCCCCAATGAACGAGGCGATGCACTGGCAATTAGTTTGCTTAAAACGTTTCATTTTATTGAAGCGTTTTAGTGTGCCTTTTAGAGGAATCTGACCGTTCGCCGAATAATTTCTTGCTATCATGCAAGGCGTAGGGTAAATCTCCGATCGCAAGGAGACACAAATGGTGAAAAAGTCACCGGAAAACACTACTCCCGCAATTGTGGACAACGTAGAGGCGCTTGAGGCTAAGCTCGCTCAGATGCGAGAGGCCCAGGCGCTTTTTGCTACGTACACGCAGGAGCAGGTCGACAAGATCTTCTATGAGGCCGCCATGGCCGCCAACAAGGCTCGTATCCCGTTGGCGAAGATGGCCATCGAGGAGACCGGCCGCGGCGTTCTTGAGGATAAGGTCATCAAGAACCACTACGCCGCAGAGTACATCTACAACGCTTACAAGAACACCAAGACCTGTGGTGTCCTGGAGCGCGACGAGGCTTACGGCATCACCAAGATCGCCGAGCCCATCGGCATCGTGGGCGCCGTCATCCCGACGACCAACCCCACCTCCACCGCGATCTTCAAGACGCTGATCAGCCTGAAGACCCGCAACGGCATCATCATCTCCCCGCACCCGGCAGCCGCCAAGTGCACCATCGCCGCCGCCAAGCTCGTGCTTGACGCCGCCGTCAAGGCCGGCGCCCCCGAGGGCATCATCGGCTGGGTCGATGTCCCCTCCATCGAGCTGACCAACATGGTCATGCGCGACGTCGACATCATCCTCGCCACCGGTGGCCCGGGCATGGTCAAGGCCGCTTACTCCTCGGGCAAGCCCGCCCTGGGCGTTGGCGCCGGTAACACCCCGGTCATCATCGACGACACCGCCGATGTGCTGCTCGCCGTCAACTCCATCATCCACTCCAAGACCTTCGACAACGGCATGATCTGCGCTTCCGAGCAGTCCGTGACCGTCATCGACACCATCTATGACCAGGTTAAGGCCGAGTTCCAGAAGCGCGGCTGCTACTTCGTCAAGCAGGGTGCCGAGATGGAGGCCCTGCGTGCCGCCATGTTCAAGAACGGCGCCCTCGATCACCGCATCCCCGGCATGGCTGCCGCCAAGATCGCCGAGCTCGCCGGCATCGAGGTTCCCGCCAAGACCAAGATCCTGATCGCCGAGGTCACCTCCACCGACCCCGCCAAGGAGGAGTTCTCCCACGAGAAGCTCTCCCCGGTCCTGGCCATGTACCACGCCAAGGACTTCCAGGAGGCCGTCGACAAGGCCGAGCACCTGGTGCTCGCCGGTGGCCCGGGCCACACCGCCTCTCTGTATGTGCACCCCGCTCAGGCCGAGAAGATCAGCCTGTTCGAGCACGTCATGAAAGCCTGCCGTATCGTCATCAACACCCCGTCCTCGCACGGCGGCATCGGTGACCTGTACAACTTTGGCATGAAGCCGTCTCTGACCCTGGGCTGCGGCTCCTGGGGCGGCAACTCCGTCTCCGAGAACGTTGGGGTGAAGCACTTGATCAACGTTAAGACTGTGGCCGAGCGCCGTGAGAACATGCTGTGGTTCCGCGCTCCCGAGAAGGTCTACTTCAAGAAGGGTTCCACGCCCGTCGCCCTCGACGAGCTGGGCAACGTCATGGGCAAGAAGCGCGCCTTCATCGTCACCGACCAGTTCCTCTTCAAGAATGGCAACACCCGCGCCATCGAGGCCAAGCTCGACGAGATGGGCATCGCCCACGACTGCTTCTATGACGTCGAGCCCGATCCGTCGCTGCAGTGCGCACGTCGCGGTGCCAAGCAGATGGCTCTCTTTGAGCCGGACGTCATCATCGCCGTCGGCGGTGGCTCCGCTATGGACGCCGGCAAGATCATGTGGATGATGTACGAGCACCCCGAGTGCAAGTTTGAGGACATGGCCATGGACTTCATGGACATCCGCAAGCGTATCTTCACCTTCCCCGAGATGGGCAAGAAGGCCTACTTCGTCGCCGTCCCGACCTCTTCGGGTACCGGCTCCGAGTGCACGCCGTTCGCCATCATCACCGACAAGGAGACCGGCATCAAGTGGCCGCTCGCCGACTACGCGCTGCTCCCCAACATGGCTATCGTCGACGCCGACAACTGCATGACCGCTCCGCGCGGCCTGACCGCTGCCTCCGGCATCGACGTCATGACCCACGCCATCGAGTCCTACGTCTCCATCATGGCTTCCGACTACACCAAGGGCCTCTCCGAGCGCGCTGCTAAGCTCGTCTTCGAGAACCTGCCCTCCAGCTTCACGAACGGCGCCAAGGACCCGCATGCCCGCGAGGAGATGCACAACGCCTCTTGCATGGCCGGTATGGCCTTCGCCAACGCCTTCCTGGGCCTCAACCACTCCATGGCTCACAAGCTCGGCGCCTTCCATCACCTGCCCCACGGCCTCGCCAACGCCGTCATCCTGACTCGCGTCATGCGCTACAACGCCGCCGAGGCTCCCGTCAAGATGGGTACCTTCTCCCAGTATCCTTACCCCAACGCGCTGCACAACTACGCCGAGATGGCCAAGTACTGCGGCATCGAGGGCAAGGACGACAAGGAGGTCTTCGAGAACTTCATCACGAAGCTCGAGGAGCTCAAGGACTTCATCGGCGTCAAGAAGACCATCGCCGACTACGGTGTTGACGAGCAGTACTTCCTCGACACCCTCGACGAGATGACCGAGCAGGCATTCAACGACCAGTGCACCGGCGCTAACCCGCGCTACCCGCTCATGAGCGAGATCAAGGAGCTCTACCTGGACGCCTACTACGGCCGCGAGCCCCAGGACTACGCCGTCTGCTAGTTTTAGCACGGTTATTTGCGGCGGGGGTGCACGGGTGTACGCACGCCCCCGCCGTTGCTTCTATCGCATCGTTGAAAGGATGCAATCATGCTGCTCCCCGATTCCAAGACCGAGCTCGTCCGTCGCGGCAACAAGGTCGTTTACGACCTGGGCGACAAGATCGTCAAGGTCTTTAACGAGACCAAGCCCGTCTCCGACGTGTTCAACGAGGCTTTGAATCTTGCCCGCATCAACGAGTGCGGCATCCGCAGCCCCAAGGCTCTCGAGGTTTCTCAGCTCGAGAACGCCAACGGCTGGGCGCTCGTGACCGAGAAGGTTCCGGGCACCACGCTTGCCGAGAAGATGACTGCCGAGCCCCAGCGCTTTGGTGAGTACCTCGAGATGTTCGTCGACCTCCAGATCGAGATCCACGGCTACACCTCCCCGCTGCTCAACCGTCAGCGCGATAAGTTCGCCCGCATGATCGACAGCCTCGATCAGCTCAATGCCACTACGCGCTACAACCTTCAGGAGCGTCTGGACGGCATGACCAAGGAGTTCAAGGTCTGCCACGGCGATTTCAACCCCTCCAACGTCATCGTCGGCGAGGACGGCCAGCTGTACGTCTGCGACTGGGCACATGCCACCCAGGGCTCCCCTGCTGCCGACGTTGCCACCACCTACCTGCTCTTTGCCCTCAACAGCAAGGATCAGGCCGAGGCCTACCTAGAGCTCTACTGCGACCGCGCCGACATGCCCATGCAGGTCGTGCGTCAGTGGACGAGCATCGTCGCCGCTTCCGAGCTCGCTCGTAAGCGCAACGTGAACGATGAGTTCCTTAAGAACTGGATCGACGTCGTCGATTATCAGTAATATCTGAGCGATTTATTTCGCATCGGAGGCACAAGGAAAACCCCTCAGCTCATTTGGGCTGTGGGGTTTTCCTTTTAGCTACTAAAGATTCTTAGACGCAAAAGCGGCCCTACGCCTCTCCCTCGAGAGACGCAGAGCCGCTTCGAAAGCGCGCTCAACGCAGCGGGGCCAATTAACGGCGTGCTGCCTTCACAAGCTCGGCAACCTTGGCGACAACCTCATCGATCGCCACATCCTCGCGCTCGCCGTTAGCACGGTCCTTGAGCTCAACGGTACCGTTCTTAAGGCCGCGCTTGCCAAGAATCACCTGATACGGGAAGCCCATAAGGTCGTTGTCGGCAAACTTAAAGCCGGGACGCTCGTCACGGTCATCGACGACAACCTCGATGCCCTCGGCGCACAGGCCATCAACAATCTGCTCGCAAACGGTCGCGCACTCCTCCTTCTTGGGATCGAGCGGAATCACCGCGACCTCGTACGGAGCGACAGAGACCGGCCAGACGATACCGTGCTCATCATTGTGCTGCTCCACGACGGCAGCGAGCGAGCGGGACACACCAACGCCGTAGCAGCCCATTATGAGCGGCTTCTCCTTGCCGTCCTCGTCCATAAAGGTGGCACCCATGGCCTCGGAATACTTGGTGCCCAGCTGGAACACCTGGGAGACCTCGATGCCGCGGGCAGCAGAGAGCGGCTTGCCGCAGTGCGGGCAGGGATCGCCGGCAACGACGGTGACCAGGTCGGCCCACTCGTCAACGGTAAAGTCGCGCTCAGGGCAGGCGCCGGTAAAGTGATAGTCGACCTCGTTGGCACCGCAGGCCCACTGCTTGGACTGGCGCAGGCTCTCGTCACAGACCAGACGAATACCCTCGGGCAGGTTAACCGGTCCGATAAAGCCCTTATGCAGGCCGTAGGTCTGGAGTTCCTCGTCGGTCATCATGCGATAGCCCTTGCCAAAGACGTGCTCGGCCTTGCAGTCGTTGAGCTCATGATCGCCCGGAACGATGGCCACAACGGGCTTGCCCTCGGCATCGATCAACGCCAGGGACTTGCGCGTGCCGTTCTCGGGGAACCCGAAGAACTTGGCAACGGCCTCGATGGTGCCCATGCCCGGAGTCTCGACCTTGGTGAGCGTACCGTCTCCGGGGCCCTCGGTCACGACAACCTTAGTGCTTGCCGCTTCGTCATCGGCAGCAAAGCCGCAGTCGTCGCAGTAGACCAGCGAAGCCTCGCCGGCCTCTGCCAGCGCCATGTACTCGACGGAGGTGTCGCCGCCGATCTCGCCGGAATCGGCGACGACGGGCAGAGCCTTGATGTAGCAGCGCTCGCAGATGTTGGCGTACGCCTGCTTCATCTTGTCGTACTCCTCCTGCAGGCTCTCCTGCGTGGCGGAGAAGCTGTAGGCGTCCTTCATGATGAACTCGCGGCCGCGCATCAGGCCAAAGCGAGGACGGAACTCATCGCGGAACTTATCCTGGATGTGATAGAGATTCACCGGCAGCTGTTTGTAGGAACGCAGCTCATTGCGCACCAGGGCAGTCACGGTCTCCTCGTGCGTGGGACCGAGCACGAACTCGCGTCCGTGGCGGTCATCAAAGCGCACGAGCTCCTTGCCATAAGCATCGATACGGCCGGACTCACGCCACAGCTCGGCATCGACCATGATGGGCATCATGAGCTCCTGGGCGCCGGCAGCATCCATCTCGTCGCGCACGATGTTCTCGATCTTACGAATCGAGCGCCACGCGAGCGGCAGATAGGAATAGAGACCGGCGGCCTCCTTGCGGATCATGCCGGCACGAAGCAGCAATCGATGGCTCGCAAGCTCGGCGTCGGCCGGATCCTCTTTGAGCGTCGGAGCATACAGCTTAGACATATACATTGCTCGAGTCATTTATTTCTCCTCAATAAGCTTGTCGACCTCGGCCATAAGCGCGTCGACAATTTGGTCCTCAGCTACTTTACCAATGATCTGGCCGTGCGAAAAGAGCAGGCCCTGACCTCGTCCGCAGGCAACGCCCAAGTCGGCGTCAGAGGCCTCGCCGGGGCCATTGACCGCACATCCCATCACGGCAATCGAAAGCGGCGCAGAGTAGTTCTTAAGCCGCTCGGTGACCTCCTCGGCGATAGGAATGAGGTTGACCTGGCAGCGAGCGCATGTGGGGCACGAGACGATCTCGGGACCGCGGCGGCGAAGGCCGAGCGACTGCAAGATACCCCAGGCGACCGGCGGCTCCTCGACCGGATCGGCCGTAAGCGAGACGCGCATGGTATCGCCAATGCCCTCGGAAAGCAGAATACCCAAGCCCACAGAGCTCTTAATGGTGCCCTGGAGCTTGGTCCCGGCCTCAGTCACGCCCAAGTGAAGTGGAACATGGGGGATTTCGCGCGAAAGGGCACGATAGGTGTCGAGCGTCGTTGACACGCTATGCGCCTTGGCGGAAAGCACGATATTGGTAAAGCCGCGATCCTCAAAATGTTTGACGAAACGCTCGCTCGACATCACGAGCTTTTCGGGTTGCGTAAGGTCGTCGCGCTCGGCGATATCCTGCTCAAGCGAACCGGCATTGACGCCGATACGAATCGCACAGCCCGCGGCACCCGCAGCATCGATCACCGCGTCAACCTTAGCCCAATCGCCGATATTGCCGGGATTGATGCGAAGCTTGGCGGCACCGGCCTCCACAGCGCCAATGGCCAGCTTGTAATTAAAGTGGATATCCGCAACGATCGGCACCGGAGACTCGGCACAAATCGTGCGGAAACCCTCAAGCGCGGCCTCGGTGGGCACGCTCACGCGCACGATATCGCAGCCAGCCTGCGCCAACGCGCGCACTTGCGCAAGCGTTGCCTGGGCGTCGGCGGTATCGGTGCAGGTCATGGACTGAACCACCACCGGCGCGCCGCCACCGATCTGCACGCCGCCCACATGCACGGGGCGCGTCAGCTCGCGCGGCAAAGGATGGGATAAAGACAATCCAAACACTCCCCTACAGAATAAATCGAAGGATGTCGGAACGAAGCATATAGACAAACAGCAGCGCAAAGAGTGCGATGCCCACATAGCTCACAATCGTCTGGACCTTGAGCGGAAGCTCGCGGCCCGCGATTTTTTGAATGATCTCGATAACCAGCTTACCGCCATCGAGCGGTGGGATGGGCAGCAGGTTCATAAAGCCAAGCGAGAACGAAATGAGGGCGGCAAACGAAAGGAACGTGGCAGGACCGGCAGCAGCAGCCTGTGAAGACATGACGCTGATGCCCACAATCGAGGAGGACTGATCGAGTATCTCCATCGTATGCTGCGGCTGCAGCAGGCGCATCACGCCCTCAGCTGTCTGCTGAACATAGGAGAACGACAAGCGAGCCGACGTAATGAGGTCCAAATGGACCACTTGCGTGGAGGCATAAACGCCCAAACGCTCGCCCTCCTTGAGCGCAACCGAGGTCGAAAGATTCTTGCCGCCGCGCTGGTACTCAATGGCGAAATCGCCCTGACCTGCAGCCTTGCCGATGGCATCATATACATCCATCCAGCTAGAGCAGGACACGCCGTCGACCGAAAGAATTGCGTCACCGGCCTCGATGCCCGCCTTGGCAGCAGTTGAGCCTTCGTCGACCTGACCGATCACATTGCTATCGACCGGAACCGATACGCCGGCGACAGAGTAGATGCTCATAAGCAGCAAAAAACCCGTCAGAATATTGACGAGAATACCCGCGAGCAGCATAAAGGCACGCTTGAGAAAACCCTGTCCCAGATAGGTATGCGAACGCTCCTGCTCAAGAAACTCCGAAGCGGCTACCGGCAGCTCCCACACATCGCCCTCGGCAGTTGCATGCTCTCGATCAAACCGGCGGCCGTCAAAGGTGGTATATCCTGCAGCGTCGCGCGGCAGCGTCTGGTACCTAACCGGATAGTAGCTGGGTGAAGGCTTCTCCCCTTCCTCGTACCAAGGCGCAATGGAACCCCAGCCCAAAAGCAAGGCACAAGCCTCGAGAACATCCTCCTCGGGCAGCTCCAGCTCGACGGAAAGATCTGCAACCGAAACGCGACCATGACGATAGATCGCCGCAAGCACACGGTCGGCGCACGAGGCATCGGTCGGGTCCATACCGCAGATAGCGGCATAACCACCCAGCAGCAGCGGCGTCACGCCAAACTTGGTACCGATGCGACGCGACGTATGGTGAATGTCGAAGCGGCACGGCAGGCCCAAGAAAAACTCGGTGACACGCACGCCGCACGCACGAGCCGCCAAAAAGTGGCCGCCCTCATGCAGAAACACGAGGACGGATAGCATCAAAAGGCCCCAAAAAACCGAGGAAAGAACACTCAGAACAGTATCCATAAAACGAAAAGCAATCCTTACGATGAGGAACGGGTTGCAGCAAGCACCTCGGCGGCCTTGGCGCGAGCCCACGTATCGATATCGCGAAGCTGCTCAAACGATGCGACCGCCTGCGTATCGTGTGCATCCATGCACGACTCCACGATGCGGTCGATATCGGTAAAGGTGCAGGCATCGTGCAGGAAGGCATCGACAGCAACTTCGTTGGCGGCATTCAGTACGCATGGCATGGTGCCGCCCGTCTTGCCGGCGCGCTCGGCCAGCGCCAGGCAGCGGAACGTGTCCATATCGGCCGCGTCGAAGGTAAGCTGCCCCAACTCACGAAAATCGATTCGCGGCGCCGGAGTATCCCAGCGCTCGGGATACGAAAAGGCAAACTGGATGGGAATGCGCATGTCGGACGCACCGAGATGCGCCATCACGGAGCCGTCGGCAAACTCGACCAACGAATGAATCTTTGACTGACGCTGAACGACCACGTTGATAAAGTCGAGGTCGCAACCAAACAGATGCATCGCCTCGATACGCTCCAGGCCCTTGTTCATAAGAGTCGCGGAGTCGATGGTGATCTTAGCGCCCATGGCCCACGTGGGATGTGCCAGCGCATCGGCGCGTGTCACGCGATTGAGCTCGTCGCGCGTACGACCAAAGAACGGACCACCCGAGCAAGTGAGCCAAATGCAGTGAGCCTCGCGCGGATTCTCCCCCAGATAGCACTGGTAGATGGCGGAGTGCTCGGAGTCGACCGGGATAAGCTGACCCGGCTGCGCCAACGGCATCAGCAAGTCACCGCCAACGACGAGCGACTCCTTATTGGCGAGGGCAAGGCGCTTGTTCGAGGTCAGCGCCGCATGGCTCGCTTCAAGCCCGGCAGCGCCCACAATGGCAACAAGCACACAGTCGACGTCATCGCGACGTGCGAGCTCACAAACTGCCTGCGCACCAACACCGAGCTCGGTGCCCTCGGGCAGCTCCTGCAGCACAGCGTCCGCGCCGTGGGAGGTGTCGGCCACGGCAACGGCCGGAACAGAAAACTCACGGGCAAACGCAACAAGCTCAGCGGTACTGGAATTAACGGAAAGCGCCGTCACCTGCAGACGGTCGGCATGCTGACGGCAAACATCGAGCGCCTGGGTGCCAATAGAGCCCGTACAGCCCAAAATTGCAACCCGCAGACGGCCATCGGGGCTGTACGTCGTCTGAAAGGCCATTACAGCACGCCTCCGATCATCAAAAGCAGCTGCGCGGTAATGCAGCCAAAGATAAGCGAGTCGCTACGGTCGAGCATGCCGCCATGGCCCGGAATCAGATTGCCGGAATCCTTGACGCCCACGCCACGCTTGATGCGTGACTCGATGAGGTCGCCGATAACGCCCAGGATGGACACGACCACGCCGCACAGCAGCGCATAGGGCAAGCTCAGCTTATAGAAATGGGTCGCCCACAAAATAAGCCAGATGAGAACCGAGCCCAAGATGCCGCCGAAAAAGCCCTCCCAGCTCTTTTTGGGAGAAATCTTGGGGACCATCTTGTGCTTGCCGATACGGCTACCCACGATATAGGCGAACGAATCGGAGACCCAGAGAGACGCGCAAACACCCACCGAAAGCAGGGCGCCGGCAAAACCGGGCACGGCATCGCGCAGCAGCACGATGGCCGACAGCATAAAACCGGTGTAGATGGGGCCCATGAGCGTCACGGCTACATCGGATATACGGGTACGCGACGACCAGACGTACCAAATACCCACCGCAAGCATCAGTGCAAAAAGCAGGGCATTCAACAGCAGCGAGTCGCCCAGCGCCGAGAGCGGAAAGAGCACGGCGGCAGCGATACCCAGGCGCTCGTTGGCCACCTTGCCATCGAGCTTCGTCATGCGGAAAAACTCATAGCAGCACAGGCCGCTCATGACGGAGACGAAGATGGCAGTGGGAACGATACCCAAAACCAAGCAGAGAATAAACACGACGGCGTAGACGATACCTGCGGCGGCGCGGGTAATAAAGCCGGCCAACCACGAAGTCGTAGCCGCGCCGCTCTTGGCGGAAGGCGCCTTGGGAGATGACGTCTTGGGAGCAGACGCCTTGGGACGATCGGACACGATTAAGCCTCCTCGGTCTTGCTCAGTCCACCAAACCTACGGTCGCGGCCCTGGTAGGCCAAAATGGCGTCGACAAGGCCCCAGCGATCAAAGTCGGGCCAATAGGTATCGGTGACATAAAACTCGGAATAGGCAACCTGCCACAGCAGATAGTTCGAAAGGCGTAGCTCGCCGGAGGTGCGAATCACAAGCTCCGGATCGGGCAGCCCAGCGGTGTAGAGATGGGAGGCAACCATATCATCGTCGATGGCGGCAGGGTCGATCTTGCCGGCAGCGGCGTCGAGCGCAATCTGACGGACGGCACGGGTGATCTCGGCACGGGCGCCGTAATTGACGGCAAGCGCCAGTGTCATGCCGGTGTGGTCGGCACACTCGGCAAGACCGCGCTCAAAGACATCGCGGGTCTTCTTGGGCAGTGCGGAAATATCGCCCAAAAAGACAACGCGCACGTTTTCGCGCTTAAGCAGCGGCAACTCATCGATAAACGTCTTGGCAAACAGATGCATCAAAACGTTGACCTCGTGCTGTGGACGATTCCAGTTTTCAGTGGAAAACGCATAGGCCGAAAGGACGTCGACGCCCAAGCGCACACATGCGGTAATAATCTCGCGCAGGGAGACGATACCGGCCTTGTGGCCCTCGGTGCGGGCAAGACCGCGCGCTGTGGCCCAGCGACCGTTACCGTCCATGATGCACGAAATATGATGCGGAATCTTATTGAGGTCAAGGTCGGAAAAACCGACGCCCGCAGGGGCGTCGGCAAAGTACTCGACCAGTTTGTTCTCGTCGTATTGCACCTTAGATCTCCATGACCTCGGCTTCTTTTTCCTTCAGAAGCTCCTCGACCTTGGCAACATACTCATCGGTATGCTTCTGGACCTTGGCCTGCTCGCGACGGACATCGTCCTCGGTGAGATCTTCGTCGCGCTCGAGCTTGTTGTTAAAGTCACGACGGATGTTGCGAATGGAGACCTTGGCCTGCTCGGCATACTCGCGGCACTCCTTGACGAGCTCGCGACGACGCTCCTCGGTGGGAGCCGGGAACGGCAGGCGCACGACGGTACCGTCAGAGTTGGGGGTAATGCCCAGATCGGAAGCGCTGATAGCCTTCACGATTGCGTTGACGAGCGCCTTATCCCAGGGCTCGATGAGCAACATGTGGGCCTCGGGGGTCTTAACGGCGGCAACCTGGGTAACCGGCGTGGGGACACCGTAGTAATCGACCGAGATGTCGGACAGAATGTTAGCGTTGGCGCGGCCCGTGCGAACCTTGGAGAAGTTGTGCTTGAGGGACTCGAGCGACTTGTCCATGTGGGCGGTGATGTTCTCTGCCATGCTTAATCCTCCTGATAGACGAGCGTGCCGACGGGCTCACCCGAAAGCGCGCGCTTGACGGTGTCCTCGCCATCGATGTTGAGGACCAAAATCGGCATACGGTTATCCTGGCACAGTGCCGTAGCTGTGGAATCCATAACCTGCAGACCGCGGACGAGAACCTCGTGATAGGTAATCTTGTCAAAACGGACGGCATCGTCGCACTTGACAGGATCCTTGTCGTAGATACCGTCAACCTTGGTGGCCTTAATCAGGACCTCGGCACCGATCTCGCAGGCACGAAGAGCCGCGGCGGTGTCGGTCGTAAAGTACGGATTGCCCGACCCGGCGGCAAAAATTACGACGCTGCCCTTGGAAAGGTGGTTGATGGCGCGACGGCGAATATAGGGCTCGCAGATCTCGTTCATCTGGATAGCGCTCATCACGCGGCAGGGAACAACGTTGTGCTCGAAGGCATCCTGCAGGGCGAGCGCGTTCATAACGGTTGCCAGCATGCCCATGTAGTCGGCCTGGGCGCGCTCCATGCCACCGGCAGCGCCGGCCATGCCGCGGAAAATATTGCCGCCGCCGACAACAACGCCAACCTCATGGCCAACGGCGAGCAGCTCCTTGACCTGCTTGGCAAGGTGGTCGGTAACCTTGGGGTCGATGCCATATTGGCCGTCGCCCATCAGTGCTTCGCCGGAAAGCTTAAGAAGCACGCGTTTATATCGGATGTCGGACAAAGCGATCCTCCTTTAATTAGACTCTCAATATGATAGCAAAGGCTCTGATAAGAGCCATGAAAAAGCAGGCTGTGAGTAAAACCCACAGCCTGCTCATTACCAGCTACAAAAGCTTATTTACTCGCCACGGACCAGACGGTCGAACGCAACGACGGTAATGGTGTCGCCAAGCTCCTTGGAGACCTGCTCAGCATACTTCTTGATGGTGAGGGAGCTGTCCTTGATGAACTCCTGCTCGGTGAGCACGGACTGCTTGTAGAACTTCTCCAGACGGCCAACGGCCATCTTCTCCTGGATAGCCTCGGGCTTGCCGGACTCGGCAGCCTGAGCCATGTAGATCTGCTTCTCGTGCTCGACGGTCTCAGCCGGAACCTGATCGCGGGTAGCGCAGATCGGGGCGACGGCGGCAACCTGAAGGGCGACGTCGTGAGCGAAGGTCTTGAAGGAGTCGGCCTGAGCGGTCTCGGCCTTCTCGAAAGCGAACTCGACGAGGACGCCGATCTTACCACCCATGTGGATGTAAGAAGCGAGAGCGCCGTTCTCGGCCTTGCGGGCGGCGAAACGAGAGATCTTCATGTTCTCGCCCATGATGTGAATCATCTCGGTGAGCTCGGAGGAAACGGTCTCCTCGCCCATCGGCTTCTCGAGCAGAGCGTCGACGTCAGTCGGCTCGGTGGTGGCGACAACCTCGGCGACCTTGGAAGCAAAGCCGGTGAACTTGGCGTTGGAGCCGACGAAGTCGGTCTCGCAGGAGAGCTCGAGCAGAGCGCCGGTCTTGCCATCCTCGGAGACGAACGCGGCGACAGCGCCCTCGTTGGTCTCACGGCCAGCCTTCTTGGCAGCCTTGGCGAGGCCGTTCTTGCGCAGAACGTCGACGGCGGCGTCCATGTCGCCGTCAGCCTCGACGAGAGCCTTCTTGCACTCCATCATCGGGGAGTCGGTCATCTCGCGGAGCTGCTTGACCATAGCGGCAGTAATCTGGGCCATTGTGGTTCCTTTCAAAGAGATGAAAAAGACTTAAATAGGACTGATTTACTCGGCCTTGGGCTCGGCGGCCATCTCGGCCTCGGAGACCTGCTCCTTGCCGGAGCCAGCGAGGCAGGCGTCGGCCATGAGCTCGCACATAAGGGTGACAGCGGAGATGGCGTCATCGTTGCAGGGGATGCCGTACTCGACCTCGTCGGGATCGGAGTTGGTGTCGATCAGAGCGACGACGGGGATGTTCAGGCGCTGGGCCTCCTTGATGGCGTTCTCCTCGCGCTTGGTGTCGATGACGAAGAGAGCCTGGGGCAGACCCTTCATGTCGCGGGCGCCACCGAGGTTGGTCTGAAGCTTAGCGAGCTCCTTGCCGAGCACTGCCTGCTCCTTCTTGGGCAGCACTGCCATGCGGCCGTCCTCGACCATGGCCTCGAGCTCCTCCATGCGGTTGATGCGGGAGCGGATGGTGACGAAGTTGGTCAGCATACCGCCGAGCCAGCGCTGGTTGATGTAGGGCATGTTGGCGCGCTCAGCGGCGTTCTTGACGGCCTCCTGAGCCTGCTTCTTGGTGCCGACGAACAGCACGTTGCCGCCCTTGGCGACGTTCTTGACGAAGGTGTAGGCCTGGTCGGCGTCAAGGATGGTCTGCTTGAGGTCGAGGATGTAGATGCCGTTGCGCTCACCGAAGATGAACGGCTTCATCTTGGGGTTCCAGCGACGGGTCTGGTGACCGAAGTGGCAGCCGGCCTCGAGCAGGGTGCGGATATTAATCTTGGTAGCCATGTTAAACCTCCTGTGGTTTGCCTCCGCGCGGGGTCATCCTCCAAAACCAACCCGGACATGTGCTACCAAAGCCCGAGCACCACGGTATGGAGTAGCCGCGCGTGCGTGATAAAAACCTGTTGCCGTGAAGCAACCCGATGAATGATAGCAGGATTGCCTCTTCCTGCCAACCCGCAATCAAAACCACACACCTTGGCGCGGCGCGGGAGGCCCTTCTCCTACTCGCCGCGGGGATGTGCCTGACTCACGGCACGCTTGAGGCGTTCGGGAGTGAGATGCGTATAGATCTGCGTCGTGGACAAACTCGCATGCCCCAGCAGCTCCTGAACCGAGCGCAGATCCGCGCCGCCCTCGAGCAGGTCGGTCGCAAAGGTATGGCGCATCGCATGAGGGGCGATGTCGGCAGGAATGCCGGCAAGTGCCGCAAGCATATGGAACCGCCTCCTGAGCATGGCGGCACTCATACGGTTTCCGCGCGCCGAGATAAACAGCGGATGCACGCCGTTTGCACCGTCGCCGCGCTTTGCCTGTGCAAGGAGCTGTGGCCTCCCCTCCTCAATATAGTGACGGGTCGCCTCGAGAGCGCGCCGATACAGGGGTACGATACGCTCTTTGCTCCCCTTGCCCCAAAGTCGCAGCGTTCGCTCGGACCAAGCAATGGACTCCACGTTGAGCGCCGCGAGCTCCGAGATTCGCGCGCCGGAGGCATAAAGCAGCTCGAGCATCGCCGCATCGCGCAGCCCCGCAGGCGCCGAGGTATCGGGGGTCTTGAGCAATGACTCGACTTGCCGGGTCGTCAGCACACCGGGAAGATCGCGCGGCAGTTTGGGAGAGGATATCGCCGAGACCGCATCGCCCTCAACGATTCCCTCGGCAGCCATCCACCGATAGAGCGAGCGAATGGCAGACAGGTGTGCCGCAAGGGTCCGAGCCGCCACTTGGCCACCCGACAGCTCGGCCAAATAGGAACGAACGGTCCTTACGTCGGCGGCGCGAGCGTCGACGTCCTCACGTTCGCACCACGCGGCGAAGCGCTCGAGTCGCGAGGCGTAGGCGATTACCGTATTGGGGGCGAGCCCTTCGACACGTGCAATGTAGGCAATGAACGAGTCAACGGCATCGTACAGGTCAAAGGCTATGACCTCTCGCCTCCAAACAGATCGGAGCGCGATTCCAGATAGGCATCCAGGGCCTTAAGGGCGCGATCCGCGTAGGCCTGATAACGATCGCGCTTGCTGCGACGCTTACCGTCCTCGAGCGGCGGTACGAGGCCAAAGTTAACGTGCATGGGCTGGTAGCCCACCGTAGCCGGGTCGGTCGCATACCCCACGAGCGCGCCCAGGGCGCCCACGCGCGGCAGCTCGACGCCCGCAGCACCGATAGCCTCGGCATAGGTGTTGAGCGCGGCGAGTAGACCCGTCGCAACGGCCTCCATGTACCCCTCAGTACCGGTAATCTGGCCGGCAAGACGCACGCTCGTGCCGGGCACGGCAAAGGTGCCATCGAGCACGTGCGGCGCATCGACAAAGGTGTTGCGGTGCATGACGCCGTAGCGGAAGAACTCGGCGTTCTCCAGTCCGGGAACCATACGAAAGACGCGCTTCTGTTCGCCGAAGGTCAGGTTGGTCTGGAAGCCAACCAGGTTATAGGCCGTCTTCTCCTTGTTCTCGGCGCGCAGCTGGATCGCCGCCCAGGGACGG
The DNA here is from genome assembly GCA_905215755.1 of uncultured bacterium. Taxonomy (GTDB): domain Bacteria; phylum Actinomycetota; class Coriobacteriia; order Coriobacteriales; family Coriobacteriaceae; genus Collinsella. The sequence goes on along the minus strand of CAJMRE010000003.1, from coordinate 29,024 downwards.
CGACCGGTGCGCGGATCGGTGAGCCCGACGGGCTTCATGGCACCAAAACGGATGGCATCCTTGCCCGTGCGCGCAACCTCCTCGGCAGGCTGGCAGGCCTGAAACAGGTCCCCGCCCTCAAAATCCTTGAGCACCACGCGATCGGCCGTGGTGAGCGCCTCGATAAAGGCCTCGTACTCTTCCTTGTTGAGCGGGGCATTGAGATAGTCGCCACTCCCCTGCTCCTCGTAGCGCGACTGCGAGAACAGCACGTCCATATCGAGCGTCGAGGCATCGACAATCGGGGCGGCCGCGTCAAAGAACGCCAGGGCGTCACCACCGACAAGCTTCATGACCTCCTCGCTCAATGCCGGCGAGCACAAGGGGCCCGCGGCGATAACCACATGGCCCTCGGGAATCTGGGTGACCTCACCGTGGACGACCTCGATATTGGGGCGGGCGGCAACCTCGGCCTCGACGAGCTCGGAAAACTTGACGCGGTCGACCGCCAGGGCGCCGCCAGCGGGAACAGCGGCACGATGAGCGCAGTCGAGCAGCACCGAGCCCATGCGCTCAAGCTCGGCCTTCAGCAGACCGGCGGCGGAATCCGGACGGGTCGACTTAAACGAATTGGAGCAGACGAGCTCGGCCAGGTGATCGGTATGGTGGGCAGGAGAGCTCACCTGCGGACGCATCTCGCACAGCTTTACGGCGAACCCGCGATCTGCCAGCTGAATCGCACATTCCGATCCCGCCAGACCGCCACCGATAACCGTCACCTGATCAAACAGCATCTGCAAACACCTTTCTAATTGACACGTTTTCCATTGTGACCGAAGGGCGTCTGGGCGTGAAGGGCAAACTTGGAGGGCGCATACCTTCCATCCATCATGCACTCGATGAGACCTTCGAGCTCGAGCGAGCCCAGAAGCTTGAGCACGCCGACGGCATCGAGGGAGACGAATGCGGCGATGTCGTCGACCTTGAGCGGCGAGGCGATGAGGGCATGCATCACGGCCTGCTGTGTGGCATCCAGGTCGGCGATGCCGGGAGCATCGGGGCGCGAGTAGCGCAGGGTGCCGTAGATTCGCGAGATGGCCATCTCGATGGACTCCTCGTCAATAATGCAGCAGGCCCCGTTGGCAATGAGGTAGTTGGTACCGCGCGACTCGGGAGACAAAATCGAACCCGGCACGGCAAGCAGCTCGCGTCCCAAGTCCATGGCGGCCTCGGCCGTCGAGAACGTGCCCGAAGGCATGCCAGCCTCCGACACGAAGAGCGCCTGCGAAAGCGCGGCAATCACCCGGTTACGCCGCGGGAAGGCAAACTTGCGCGGACCCATGCCCCAAGGCGAGATGGACACGACCGCGCCGCCCGTATCGATCGTGCGCGCGATGAGCCCCGCACTCGAACGCGGGTAGACCACGTCGGCGCCCGTACCCAACACCACGACGTGCCTGCCTCCGGCGTTGACCGCGGCCCAACCCGAGGCCTGGTCGCAGCCGACCGCGCCGCCCGAGACCACTGTCACCCCCGCTTCCACGGCAACCTTGGCCGCAAGCTCCGCGACGGCAAGACCGTAGGGAGACGCCTTGCGCGCACCGATAATCGAGAGCGCCGGCGTCGAAAGCACCTCCGGGTCACCGCGCACGAACAGCGTTTGCGGCACATCGGGAAGTTCCAGAACAGTTGCGGGGAACAGCCCATCCCCGGGATGCAGTTCATAGCGGGCCTCACCCATCACTGATCCCTCCGTCCCTGATACATGGCGGCCTCGAGCACATGGTCTTGCGTCACCCGCTCGCTTTCGGCGACATCGGCAATAGTGCGGGCGATGCGCACCAGGCGCACGATGCCGCGCCCCGTGAGATGCGTGCGCTTCGACAATCCAAGCACGCACGTTTCCGCTGCCCGATCGAGCGCAAAGGTCGATACAACACCATCGATAGAGCGGGACTCGACAGCCTCGGCCTCGGCATCCGCATCGTCCATACGGGACTCGCGCCAGGCACGAAAAGCCCTACCGTGGACAACATAGTCGCGAAGCTCGGCCGACGACATGCCCTCGGCGCCCTCGATAATCACCTGCGGATCGGGGCGGGTCACGTCGATCATCAGGTCGATACGGTCGGCCAAGGGGCCGCGCAGCTTGGAGCGATAGCGCTCGACCATCGATGCCGAGCAACGACACGGAACCTCGCGATCGCCCAAAAAGCCGCAGGGGCAGGGATTGCTCGCCGCAAGCAGCTGAAAGCGAGAGGGAAACGTAAAGGCGCCGTCGACGCGCACGATCCTGACATAGCCGCGCTCGATAGGCTGCCTGAGCGTCTGCAACACACCGGTGGGAAACTCGGCAAGCTCGTCCAAAAAGAGCACGCCGCCATGGGCAAGGCTGATCTCGCCCGGATGCACCGGGCGCCCTCCGCCAATAAGGCCCGCTGTCGAAATGCTGTGATGAGGGCTTCGAAACGGCCGATGCCCAGCAAGTAGGCCATCGATGTTCTCACCCAAGACCGAATGGATGCACAGCGCCTCCTGCTGATCCTCGACGGAAAGCTCGGGCAAGATACCCGTCATGCGGCGCGCAAGCATGGTCTTGCCCGAACCGGGCGAGCCGATCATGAGAAGGCCGAGCTCCCCTGCCGCCGCAAGCGCCATGCCGCGCTTGGCGACCTCCTGCCCCAACACGTCGGCATAATCGAGCTCGGGCTCAAAGGTGGCCTCCACGCCCTCGGAATCCAGATAATGCCGAGCCGCCTCGCCCATACCGCGGGCAAGCTGCGACAGATGATCGATAAAACCGCAGTCGACGCCTGCAAGCGGAACATGTTGGTCGGACCTGCCGGCGATAAAAGACAGCCCCATGTCGCGAGCCAGCAGCTGGAACGCCACCTCGCCCTTGACGGGAAGCACTGTGCCATCCAGGCCGAGCTCGCCGGCAATGAGGCAGCGGTCGAGACTGTTGCGGGGAATCTGCCCGTCGGCCGCAAGCACCGCAATGGCTATCGGCAGGTCAAAGCCGCTACCGGTCTTTCGGATATCGCCAGGCGCCAGATTGACCGTAATACCCGAGCGCGGGATCTCGAATCCGGCGGAGCGCATCGCGCAGCGAATGCGCCCGCGCGACTCCATGACCTCCATACTCGGGATCCCGAGCATCTGGATGCCCGGGATGCCACCCGCAAGCGACACCTCGACCGTGACGGGAATCGCCTCGACGCCGCGAATACAGGCTGCGTGAACGGCAAAGGTTTCGAACGCCATCACGACACCTGCCAATCGAACGCGTTGTACTGGTGCTCGATCTCGGCGATATGCCCGCCGCGAATGGTGACGCCCACGGCATCGAATCGAATCGCCTTGAGCGGATAATGCTCCATGAGGTAGCAGCTCGCGATGCGACGGTAGCGCCGCTGCTTTTGGGCATTCACCGCCTCCTCGGGAAACACCCGCGTGTCACAATCCAGCGCAACACGCCTGGTCTTGACCTCGGCCATCACCACCACATCATCGAGCTCGTCGAGCAGCACCAGGTCGGCCTCGCCCTCCGAGCATCGATAGCCTTGTTCCAGCAATGCATAGCCGCGCTCGTTAAAGTAATCGATTGCGATAAGCTCGCCCAGCATGCCGAGCTCGCGAGGACTGAGTCCCTTAATAAACTCGGGCGTGATCGACCCGCAATCGAGCTCCCCCTCTTCCCAACGCTCCTTGAGCTGCTGCGTCTTACTCAGTTTGCCTGCGGCACACATGGGGTCTCCTTTCCCGCTCTCTGCATTGCCTCGATAATGAGGGCGGGTTTCATGCGGGTAAGTACTGGAAGCAAACCAAAAGCAAACCAAATGTCGACAAATGAGGGGCCGCACGCAACAATAGCGTTGCACGCGGCCCCTACCAGCAGGTTTATAGAACCCTTCAGGTCCCTGTCTCCACAATTGGCCTAAAAAAGGCGCTCAGTCTGCAGAAAGTTTCCGCAAAAGCTCACACGATGCAGCGGAGAAAGACCATGTTTGCGAATGGCCTCGATGTGCTCGGGACTCGCATAGCCTTTCGATTCAGCCAAATGGTACTCAGGATACTCGGCATCGTACTCAACCATCATCTCGTCACGGGTGACCTTAGCCATGATGGACGCCGCGGCGATACAGGCGATCTTGGCGTCGCCCTTGACCACGTCGCGCTCGTTGGGAACGGCGCCCAGGGGGTTGCCGTCCATAAGCACGCAATCGGGCTCAAGCCCCGTATCCGCCACCGCGCCCGCGACAGCAGCTCGAATGGCGCGGGCCATGCCCATCTCATCGATATCCGCGGGAGCGATATGGCAAAAGCCGATCGCCGTCGCCACCTCGGCAATCTTCACCGAGAGCAGCTCGCGGCGCGCCGGCGTGAGCTTTTTGGAATCGTTGATGCCCCAGATGCGCGGCTCCATCGGAAGACACACGGCACACACGGTCAAGGGCCCCGCTACCGAGCCACGGCCCACCTCGTCGACGCCCACGACCACGCCATCACCGCCGAGCTCATGCATAAGCTCATACATGTCGTTGACGCGCTCGCGCTCGGAAAGTTCCTTGGCATGGCGCTTAAGCGCGCGTTCGCAAGCCTTAATCACCTGCTGGCGCGGATCCTCGCGATAATGCTCCACGAGGGCGGGAATCTCCTCGAACGTGGCGCTCGCCAGCTCGCCGGCAACCTGCGATGCCGAAACCGAGCTCGTCATGTTGGCCATACCAGGCCCTCCTTGCATGCAAATCAGATAAAAAGAAGGGCCACCCGAAGGTGACCCTTGTGTCCAAACGAGTGGACAGACGCTGCGATCTTCTTATCGCTTCTCGGGGATGCGAGCAGCCTTGCCCACCTTGTCGCGGAGGTAGTACAGCTTGGCGCGACGGACGCGACCATGACGAACGACCTCGAGCTTGGCGATCTTGGGGCTGTGAAGCGGGAAGGTACGCTCAACACCGACACCGAAGGACATCTTGCGGACGGTGAAGGTCTCACGGGCACCGGCGCCGGCCATGCGGATGACGTCGCCCTGGAAGACCTGGATGCGCTCGCGGTCGCCTTCCTTAATGCGGTAGTGAACCTTGACGTTGTCGGCGACGCGAACCTGAGGGATGTCCTCGCGGATCTGCTGACGCTCGATTGCGCGGATGTAATCCATGTGCAATTCCTTACTCTTCTAGAGGTGCCGTACCACCTTGGCCGGCACGTAGTTGAACAAACGTATTCGAGTATACACGCGCGGGTTTCTGCTGCAAGAACAATTTTTTACGCAGACAAAAAGACAAAACCCGCACATGATAACCGCCCGTCTCGCGAATGAGACGGGCGGCATGAAGGGGGCTACGCTAGGCGTCTAAACCCAAAACGTTAGGCGGAGCGCTTCGCCTCGAGTTTGGCCTGAGCGGCAGCCAGGCGCGCGAGGGGCACGCGATAGGGCGAGCAGGAAACGTAGTCCACATCGGCCACGTTAAACAGGGCCTTGATGGACTTGGGGTCGCCGCCGTGCTCGCCGCATACGCCAAAGTGCATGTCGGGGTTGGTGGCGCGACCCTTCTCGACAGCCATGCTCACCAGCTCAAGTACTGCAGAGTCGATGGTCTCGAAGGGGTTGTCCTTCAAGATCTTCTTGTGCATATACAGCGGAATGAACTTGGCCTCGGCATCGTCGCGGGAGAAGCCGAAGGTCGTCTGGGTGAGGTCGTTGGTGCCAAAGCAGAAGAAATCTGCGTGATGGGCGATCTCGTCAGCGACCATGCAGGCGCGCGGCAGCTCGAGCATCGCGCCCACGGGAATCTTGAGCTCGACGCCCTCCTCGGCAGAAACCTCGGCTATCACGCGCTCGATGACCTCGCGAGTCTGGACATGCTCGGCCGTGATGGAAACGAGCGGAACCATGATCTCGGGACGCGGGTCGAAGCCCTCCTTGATAAGGCGGGCAGCAGCCGTGGCCACGGCGCGAACCTGCATGAGCGGCAGATCGCTAAAGACGACGGACAGGCGCACGCCGCGCAGGCCGAGCATCGGGTTGGACTCGACCATGCCGTCGATGCGACGCAGGCGGGCACGCAGGGCGGCAAGCTCTTCCTCACTGGCGCCAGCGGCCTCCTTCTTGGTGATGGCGACCTCGAGCTCGCGAGGATTATCCAGAAACTCATGAAGCGGCGGATCGAGCAGACGAACGACCACATCGCGACCGGACATGGTCTTGAACATCGCCAGGAAGTCCTCGGTCTGAACCTTGAGGAGGTCGGCCAGGGCCTGCTGCTTCACGGCCTCATCGTCAGACAGGATAAAGCTCTGGATGATGTTCTTACGGTCGCCCAGGAACATGTGCTCGGTGCGGCACAGGCCGATAGCCTCGGCGCCAAACTCGAGGGCGAGCGCGGCATCCTCGGGGTTGTCGGCGTTGACGCGCACATGGTTGGCGTGACCACAGGTCTCGTCCAGACGAATCTCGTCGGCCCAAGACAGGATGGTGTCCAGATCGCCGGTGAGCTCGGCCGAAACCAGATCAACGGCGCCGTCGACGACGATACCCTGGGTGCCGTCGATGGAGATGACATCGCCCTCGCACAGCACGCGATCGCTGCCTTCGATGCGCACGACCTTCTCAGCCGCGTCAATGTGAAAGCGCTCGACACCGCAGACACAGGGCGTACCCATACCGCGAGCGATAACGGCGGCATGGCTCGTCTTGCCACCGTGGCTGGTCAGGATACCCTCGGCGGCGACCATGCCCTTCAGGTCGTCGGGGTTGGTCTCCCAGCGAACCAGAATGACCTTGTGGCCCTCGGCGGAACGCGCGACGGCATCGTCACTCGAGAACACGACCTCGCCCACGGCAGCACCAGGGCTGGCGTTCAGACCGCTGGCCAGGGCCTCGTACTTTTTGGAGGCATCGAACTGCGGATGCAGGAGCTGGTCGAGCTGTGCAGGGTCGATGCGGCTGACGGCCTCCTCGCGGGTGATCAGGCCCTCCTCGACCATTTCGATGGCAATGCGCAGGGCGGCGGTGGCAGTGCGCTTGCCCACGCGGGTCTGGAGCATCCAGAGCTTGCCCTGCTCGATGGTGAACTCGATATCGCACATATCGCGGTAATGGTCCTCGAGCGTCAGGAACACGCGCTCGAGCTCTTCACCAGCGGACTCGAGGCCCGGGGTGGCCTTGAGGTCGGCAATGGGCTCGGTGTTGCGGATGCCGGCGACGACGTCCTCGCCCTGGGCGTTAACCAAGAAGTCGCCGTAGAACTCCTTGGTGCCGTCGGCCGGATTGCGCGTGAAGGCAACGCCGGTCGCAGAGGTCTCGCCCTTGTTGCCAAAGGCCATGGCCTGAACGTTGACGGCGGTGCCGAGTTCGTCGGAAATGCCATGCTGCTTGCGGTAGATGCAGGCGCGCTCGTTCATCCAGCTGCCAAAGACGGCTTGGATAGCAAGACGCAGCTGGAGCTCCGGGTCATGCGGAAAGACGGGCTTGCCGTCGGCGACCTCGAGCTCGGGATACAGGGCGGCCTCGACGTTCTCGGAGAAGATGCCCTTAAAGGTCTCGACGAGCTCCTGCAGGTCCTCGGCCGAAAGCTCGGAATCGACGCGAACGCCGGCGACCAGGCGTGCCTGGGTCAGAGCGTTCTCGAACAGGTCGGCATCGACACCCATAACGACGTTGGAGAACATCTGGATAAAGCGTCGGTAGCTATCCCAGGCAAAACGCGGATTTTGCGTCTGGGCGATGAGACCCTGAACGGAGTCGTCGTTGAGGCCCAAGTTGAGGACCGTGTCCATCATACCGGGCATGGAGAACGGAGCGCCCGAGCGCACTGATACAAGCAGCGGGTCGTTGGCGTCACCGAGCTTCTTGCCGCAGCGGGCCTCGAGGTCAGCCTCGGCGGCAACGATCTCATCGAGTGCGCCTTCGGGCCAGACGTTGCCGGCACCGGAGTACTCGACGCAGGTCTGGCAGGTAATGGTAAAGCCGCCAGGAACCGGCAGGCCGATACGGCTCATCTCGGCAAGGTTCGCGCCCTTGCCGCCAAGCACAAAGTTCATGGACTTGTCGCCCTCAGTGACACAGGTGCCCTGGGCGTCGGTACCAAAACGGTAAACCCTCTTGCAATCGCTCACGATACTTCCCCTTCCATGCACTTACGCACACGACCGTGGTGACGAATCGACCCGCCGGTTGCGAGCCGTGAGGGTACTATACGGCGGGCATTGAGCGGGCATGCGTAGAGGGCGCGGGGTTTGGTAAACGTGATAAATGTTACGGTAAACGGTAGGTAAAGGTGGTTACCTTATGAAGATATCACTGCAAGAGAATTGCAGGTCAAATGCAAGTTCTTTGCTAAATCGCTTTACCAATATCGTGCATTATTTTTGGTAGTCTTTAAAAGACGGTGCATTTTTAGCTACCCCAATGAGTTAGCTTTGCTGGGCTCGGCGGGCGGCGCGACGGGCACGAGCTTCTTGGACTTCCCCCAAGTGACCGATGATCTCGGAGGCGCTCTCCTCGATCGCCTTACCGTCGGTACGCACCACAAAGCAGCCCAGGCGCTTCATGAGGGCACGGGCTTCCTCGAGCTCGCTGCGCACGCTCTCGGGCTCGGCATAGGAGCCGGCGACGGCACGGGCGTAGTCATCGCCCAAGCGGCTATCGCGAATCTCAGAAATAACGTCGACGGTCGAAATCAGGCCAAACAACCGCATCGGGTCGACCTCGTAAATTGACTTCGGCGGCTCCATGCCATGGGCCAAAGGAACATTGGCAACCTTATAACCTTGATAGGCCAAATACATCGACAGCGGCGTTTTGGACGTGCGTGACACGCCCAACAGCACGATATCGGCACCCGACAGATCATCGCACCCGCGCCCATCATCGTGCTCAACGAAATACTCCATGGCCTCGATGCGATGGAAATAGCGGTCATCGGTCCTGTGAATCACGCCCGCGACGCCCTTGGGCGGCACACCGATGAGCGATGACAGCACGGCAAGTGTCGGACCGATCAGGTCGACCGAACGGATATGAAGCATGCCCAGGTAATCGAGTACGCGGGCGCGAAGCGCCGGATCGACAATGGTGTGGAACACGGCAATATCACGATGGTCCGCATCGACGCGCGGACCCACAAACGACTTGACCTGCTCCACCGAGTTCACCTTGGGCAGGCGCAAGAGACGAAAAGCCCCTTCATCAAATTGCCCGGACGCCGCAAGCACCACCTCACAAGCGGTATCACCGAGCGAGTCGGAGATAACGATAACGGTGGGACGAGCGGTGACCGGGCAATCCATGCGGGGCTCCTTTTGCGCTTATGCGCAGGCTAGCTTACTTTTTGCGAGCAAGCTCACCGATGTTTGCGATGCCGGAGAAAACGGCCTCGAAGCGGTTGAGTAGCTTAAGGCGATTATCGCGGAGCTGCTCGTCCTTGTCCATGACCATAACCTCGTCGAAGAAGTGGTCGATGGGGGCGCGCAGAGCTGCAAGGGCGGCAAATGCGGCCGGGTAATCCTCGGCGGCGAGTGCAGCATCGACGGCGATCTGAGCAGCCTCGGAGGCGTCGGCGAGCGCGAGCTCGACCTCGCCCATCAGGCTGCGGTCGTACTCCGCACCCAGTTCGGGCTTGGAGATGTGCGCGGCGCGGGCATAGGCGGTAGCCAGGTTGTCGAAGGTCTCGGCATCGTTCTTGCGGGCTTCGTCGAGGGCGGCGCAGCGGGCGAAGAAGACCGACGGGGCGATGATGTGCACCGCAGAGACGGCGGCGACGGTATCGGCAGGAATCTTCTCGTCGCGGGCCATGCTCACCAGGCGGCCATGGAAGAAGTCACGGACCTGTTGGGCGACCTCGGCGGAGTCGAACTCAATGCCTTGCTCGCTATAGAGCTCAAGGGCAAAGTCGATCAGCGACGTGGGGTCGATCGGCAGACGATCGCGCAGGATGTTGATAATGCCGATAGCGGCGCGACGCAGCGCGTACGGGTCCGAAGAGCCGGTCGGAGGCTCGCCGATGGCAAAGATACCGGCGATGGTATCGAGCTTGTCGGCACAGGCCACGATGCAGCCAGCGGTGCCCTCGGGCAGCTCATCGCCTGCAAAGCGGGGACGATAGTGATCGCGGATGGCGTGGGCGACCTCGTCGTTCTCCCCCATCGCGATAGCGTAGTAACCGCCCATCACGCCCTGCTGGCTCGTGAACTCGACGACGGCGTTGGATACCAGGTCGGCCTTGCACAGGTGAGCGGCGCGAGCGGCATCGGCGGCAAGGTGGGCGCCCAGATGGGCCTCGCGAGCGATGGCGAGCGCGAGCTGCTCAATGCGCTCGGACTTGGCGAGCACGCTACCGAGCTTCTCCTGGAAGGCGACCTTGGCCAGACGCTCGCGGAACTCGTCGAGGGAGATCTTCAGGTCCTCCTCGTAGAAGAACTTGGCGTCGTCCAGACGGGCGCGCACGACGCGCTCGTTGCCGTCGATCACGCGCTCGGCGTTCTCGGGCTTGCTGTTGGAGACGACCACGAACTCACGCGTAAGCTTGCCCTCGCCATCATAGATCGGGAAGTAGCGCTGGTTGGTGAGCATGGACTCGCAGATGATCTCATGCGGGACCTTGAGGAACTCCTCATCGAAGGTACCGACGAGCACCGTCGGCCACTCGCAGAGGTTGATGACCTCCTCAAAAACCTTCTTGGGCGTGTCGACATGGCAACCGGGGCGAGCAGCCTCGACCTCGGCGATACCGGCAAGGATGGCCTTACGACGACGCTCGGCAGAAAGCACACCGGCGTCCTCGAGCACCTGCTCGTAGACGGCGGGGCTGGCGACCACATGGTCACCGGGGCCAAGTACGCGATGACCACGCGTGGTGTTGCCACTCGTCACATCGGCAAACGACACGGGCACGACGTCTTCGCCCAGAAGGCAGCAGATCCAACGGACCGGACGAACAAACGTAGCGTGCTCGTGGCCCCAACGCTGGCTGCGATAGTTGGGCCACTGCAGGCCAGCGATAGTCTTCTCGCACAGGGCCGTCAGGATCGGCGTAGCCGGTGCGGAGGGAATGTTCTTCTCGGCGAACACATACTCGCGACCGTCGGTGTCCTCGCGACGGACCAGGTCCTCGGCAGCCACACCGCACTTGCGGGCAAACCCCTGGGCGGCCTTGGTGGCATTGCCGTCGGCATCAAAGGCAATGTTTGCCGCAGGGCCGCGCTTGACCTCATGGACCTCATCGGTCGCGGTGGCGACGTTGGCCACGAGCGCAGCCAGGCGACGCGGGCTCGAGATCACGCGGACCTCGTCATGGGCCAGACCGGCCTCGTCGAGACCCTTGGCGATCATGGTGCCAAGCTGCTTGACGGCATTGTTCAGCGGTGCGGAGGGCATTTCCTCCGTACCGATTTCAAACAGGAAATCCTTAGCGTCTGCCATGGCTTACGCCACCTCGCCTTCCTGGTCGGTATTCTCGTTGACTCCGGCGACCTCGGCCATATAGGCCTCGCAGCACGCCTTGGCGACGGCGCGGACGCGCAGGATGTAGTTGGCACGCTCGACCGCGGACAGCGCGCCGCGGGCATCGAGCAGGTTGAAGGCATGACTGCACTTCATGACGCAGTCGTAAGCGGGCAGCGGCAGCTTGCGCTCAAGGCAGGAGTGGCACTCGGCCTCGTAGTCATCAAACTTCTGACGCATCATCTCGACGTTGGCGACCTCAAAGTTGTAGGCACTAAACTCGCGCTCGTTCTCCAGGAACACGTCGCCATAGGTCATGGGCGTGCCGTCGGGCAGATAGCTCCACACCAGGTCGTAGACGGAGTTGACGCCCTGGGCGTACATGGCGATGCGCTCCAGACCATAGGTGATCTCGACGGGCACGGGGTCGACCTCGATGCCGCCCACCTGCTGGAAGTACGTAAACTGCGTGACCTCCATGCCATTGAGCCAGACCTCCCAGCCAAGGCCCCAGGCGCCCAGGGTCGGGCTCTCCCAGTCATCCTCGACAAAACGGACGTCATGGTCGTTGGGGTCTAGGCCGATAGCGGCAAGAGACCCCAGGTAAAGCTCCTGGGCGTTGACCGGCGACGGCTTGATGAGCACCTGGAACTGATAGTAGTGCTGCATGCGGTTGGGATTCTCGCCGTAGCGGCCGTCGGCAGGACGGCGGCAAGGCTGAGCGTAGCAGGTGCGCCACTCGGCGGGGCCGAGCGAGCGCAGCGTGGTCGCGGTGTGGAAGGTACCGGCACCGACCTCGGAGTCATAGGGCTGCATAATGACGCAGCCCTGCTCGCCCCAGTACTGCTGGAGGCGCAGGATGATGTCTTGGAAGGAAAGCGATGAAGCGTTCATGCCTCTAATATCCCCTCGTCGAAACGATTACACGGTTAGGTACTGTACTATAGCGGTTTTTAGTCGATAGCGCCGATGCGGTTGAGCGGCCAGTAGCGCACAAGCGCCACGGCGATCAAATCAGAGCGATCGACGGGACCAAAGTAACGTGAGTCGGCAGAGTTTTCGCGGTTGTCGCCCATCACCCACACGCACCCGTCGGGAACGGTGTAGGGATAGCTTACCTGAGCGCCGGGAGCCTGGACCGAAAGCGGCCAGCTCATGCCGGTCGTGTAGTCCTCGTCGAGCGCCTGGCCGTCAACGACCACCTTGCCGTCCCGAAGGTCGACCGTCTGGCCGGCCGTGGCAATAACACGCTTGACGAGAACATCGTGCTCGGAGGTGCCATCGGGGTTGTGGAACACCACGATATCGCCTTGGCTGACGGGCTGGCCGAGCTCAAGGCTCACCTTTTGCGCCAGGATCTGGTCGCCGATCTCGATCGTGGACTCCATGGAGCCGGTGGGCACCACAAAGGGTTCGACCACAAACGAGCGAATCAGGAAGGTGGCGACCAGTGCGATCGCGACGACCACGATCCACTCAAACGCACCCTTTAGCACGGAATGCTGCGATGGAACCATTCTCACTCCTTGCTCTGCGAATACGATGCGTCCAGGATGTCCTGCGCGTATGCGCGCTCCTCGGGCGTAAGCCGCGCCGTCTCGATCAGGTCGGGACGCCAGCGGCAGGTGCGCTCGATGGCATTCTTACGGCGCCAGGCGTCAACCTTGGCATGGTCACCGCTCACGAGCACCGGCGGCACGCCCTCGCCGTTGAACTCGGCGGGACGGGTGTACTGCGCGTACTCGAGCAGGCCACCGTCCTCGGCAGTCGAGAACGACTCATCGACATTGCTCATCTCGTCACCAAGGGCGCCGGGAATCAAACGTACGACAGCATCGGCAACGACCATAGCGGGAAGCTCGCCGCCCGTAAGCACGTAGTCGCCGATCGACAGGCGCTCGTCGGCATACGCATAAGCGCGCTCGTCGACGCCCTCGTAGCGGCTGCAAACAAACAGCAGGCGCTCGCTTTTGAGTAGGCGCTCGGCCACATGCTGCGTAAAGGGTTCGCCGCAGGGCGTAAAGAACACCACGGTGGGCTTGGGACCCTCGGAACTAATAGCCTCGATGGCCTCGGCGATGGGCTCGACCTTCATAAGCATGCCCTGCCCGCCGCCGTACGGCTCGTCATCGACGGTACGATGGCGGTCGTGCGTCCAGTCGCGCAGGTTATAGGCCTTAAAATCAAAAAGGCCGGCCTTGCGGGCGCGGCCCAAGATCGATGTGGACATGACGGGCTCAAACATCTCGGGAAAGACCGAAAGGGTCTCAATCAGCATGTTGTCCTCCCTACTTGTCCATATCAATCAACCCGTCCATAACGTGGACGGAAATTGTCCCCTGATCGGGAAGATCGAGCACAACCTGCTCGATCACGGGAATCAGCACCTCGCCGTACCGATCGCCCTCGACAACCCAAACATCGTTGGCGGGCGTCGACATGATCTCGACAATCGTGCCGAGCGAACCGAAACGCTCGTCAACCACCTCGCGACCCATCAGATCGGTATAGGCGGCATCGAGCGAATCGAGCTCAAAGTCGTCACGATTTGCCAGCACGTAGCATCCGGTGATGCCCTCGGCGGCCGTCAAGTCATCAATGCCCTCAAACGAGACCAGATCGCCATCGCCCGTATCGGTGACGGATGTGACCGTGCAAAAACGGTCACGCTTGAGCGCCGGCGGCGTCAAGGCGACGCGCATACCCGGCGTCAATACAGAAGGAAGCCCCCGCAGCGGCTGCGCGAGGACCTCCCCCTTCCTTCCGTGCGGCTTGACCACACGGGCGATGTTTTTGTACTGGGACCTCAAGGTCCTAGCCCAGAACCTCTACCTCGACTGCAGTGTCGAGGCGAGCGGCCAGTGCACGGGCGAGCGTGCGAATGGCCTTGATGGTACGGCCACGACGGCCGATGACCTTAGCGACGTCATCCTCGGCAACCGAAACCTCAATCGTGGAGGCGTCGTCACCATCGATGACCTCAAGGCTCACGGAATCCGGGTCGTCGACGATCTGAACAACGAGATATTCGACGAGATCGGCGATGCGATCTGAGAGCATTGCCTCACCCTCGAGCTGTGCAGCGTCAACCTCAGGCACGATTTACTCCTCGGCGCCCTCAGCGGCCTCAGCGGCAGCCTTAGCGGCCTCGGCCTCTTTGGCGAGCTGCTTCTTGGACTTCTTGACGACGGTCTCGGTCTTCTCGCCCTCGTTGGCGGCCTTGACCAGAGCAGCGACAGCGTCGGTGAGCTGAGCGCCCTTGGACTGCCAGTCAGCGATCTTCTCGAGATCGAGGTTGATGGTCTTGGGGGCGGTCATCGGGTTGTAGCGGCCAACCTCCTCGATGATACGACCGTCACGCGGGGCGCGGGAATCGGCGACGACGACACGGTAGTACGGACGCTTCTTAGCGCCGTGACGAGCAAGGCGAATCTTGACTGCCAAAGGAAACTCCTCCAACCAAGCAGCTTTAGGCTGCAACTACAAACAAACAGTTGAATATAATACGCCATCGACGCGGGCAGGTGAAGTCCGTGAGACCAACTTCTTCGGTGTAGTCGAAGGCAAATCCATATCTTAGACAAGAATTCGCGATTTGCAAGCACATCCACGCACCCCACATGAGCTGCGCGGTATACTCATGCCATGAAAAGACGCGAACATACATACGGTTATGAGGATGCTGCGGGCGTCACACCGCCGCCCTGGACGGGACCGGCGGTGGGCCTCATGGATCTCGATGCGTTTTTTGCGAGCGTGGAGATGCTCGACCATCCCGAGTGGCGCGGCAAGCCGCTCATCGTGGGTGGCGATGCCGATTCCCGCGGCGTCGTGTCCACCTGCTCCTACGAGGCGCGCCGCTTTGGCGTGCATTCGGCCATGGCCTCGGCCGAGGCGCGGCGCTTGTGCCCGCAAGCCATTTGGACGCACGGGCACTTTGATCGCTACCGCGAGGTGAGCGCGCAGGTCATGGCGATTCTCGCCAACGAGACCCCGCGTGTTGAGCGCGTATCCATCGACGAAGCCTTTATCGATATCACACCGGGTCGCTTTGCGCCCGAAGACCCACTGCTGGTTGCGCGGCGTATAAGCGACCGCGTGGCAGCGCTGGGAGTGACGTGCTCCATTGGCGTGGGCTGCAACAAGACGGTCGCAAAGATCGCAAGCGAGCGGGATAAGCCGTTTGGGCTGACCATCGTGCGCCCCGGAACCGAGCAGCGCTTTTTGGCCGCGCTGCCGGTATCTGCCATGAGCGGCATCGGGCGCTCGGCCGAGGAGCGACTGCGCCGCATGCGCATCTATACGCTTGGCGAGCTTTCACGCGCGCCAGAGTCCACCCTAGCTGCAATCTTTGGCGTGAATGGTGAATGCATGCGTCAACGTGCTTTGGGGCTCGAAGTATCCGAGGTCACCAGCCTGGACGAGGAACGTGAAGTTAAATCGGTGAGCAATGAGCGCACCTTTGCGAAGGATTTGACTGAGCGTGGGGATATCGAGGCGGCGATCGCGCTGCTCGGCGAGTCGGTTGGGCGCCGCCTGCGCCGTCAAGGGCTGACAGGCGGAACCGTAACGCTCAAGCTCAAGTATTCGTATGGCAGCGGACGCACGGCACAGCGCCGCTTGCCCCACCCCACCGACGACGAGAATATCTTTGTGGCCGTAGCGCTCGAGCTGCTCAACAATATCTGGCAAGAAGGCATGCACGTGCGTCTGGCGGGTATCAGCATGAGCGACTTCAACCACCAAGGCGGTATCCAAACCGACCTGTTCTGCGAGATCGATGACCGCGGAGCCCAATCCAGCGACCGCCGCGACCTCTCCGTCGCCATCGACGCCGTCCGAGACAAATTCGGCGACACCGCCCTATCCTTCGGCCGCCAATCCCGCTTCAACGATTAGTCCCTGAGGCAAAATGAAAGCCGGGTAGCTGCGAATGATTATTCTAGGACGGGGATTTTTTTATCATTTGGAGCGTCATTTCGCCCTTTGAATGATATTGGTCCCAATTCCCGTCAGACGCGAAATCTGGTCAATCGTAAACCCCCGATGCCTCAACACTGCCAGAAGACGATTTCGCTCTGATTTCGGCAAAGTTTTAAGCTGATAAGGCTCATGCGGAGCCAAAAGAGCCCGGGCAACTTCCAGCGCATCCATATCGGAGATATGCTTACCTTCGGGCATAAAATAGGGATTAGGCTTGCCGTCGGTACTCGAAAGATAAAACGCTTCCGTACCCCCAAACAGATTGAGAATACCTTCACAATCACAAATTTCGGGATGAGAGAAATACTCATGGAAGCTGCTCCAGCGATACAGAGGAGCAGAAGAAATACCTGCTTTTGCAGGATTGTCGTGTATGTATCGGACGCAACGGAGCAGCTGTTTGTCGTCAGAAATGATCACACTCTTGAATCGTTCCTGGAACACCGGTCCGCGGCGGCCGGTTTTTTGATTGAAGTGTTTCGCATATGCCGTATCAATCGCATGCATAGCAACGCTCATCTGATTATCGAGATCATCAAATAGCAGGTGAACATGATTGTCCATGAGGCACCAGGCAAGAAGACGAATATGAGCGGACGTAAATCGTCTGTTCAATAGATTGAGAAAATAAAGGCGATCGTCATCGTCTTCGAAGATCAGCTGGCCAGCACAGCCCTTGAGCATGACGTGATAATGGCCGAGTTCGGACAACGCACGGGCAACACGAGTCATCGAAACCCTCCCTTCCAAGGATGCAGTAGTCACAGCATACAAAAGGAAAGGAAGAAAAAGGCCGAACCGCCCAACAAAGGTGAGCGGTTCGGCAAACGGTAGCAATGATTATTTTATCCCCGTCCCAGAAAAATCATTTAGAGGAGGTTGAGGGGGAGCTGGGGGGCGTCTCCCCAGAGTTTCTCGAGGCGGTAGAAGTCGCGGGCTTCGGGAGTGAAGACGTGGACGACAACCGAACCGTAGTCCATGAGCATCCAGGTCTTCTGCTCGCGGCCCTCGATGGAAAACGGGTGCTCGCCGCAAGCCTCGGCGACCTTCTCCTCAATCTCGTCGACAATCGAATCGACCTGGCGGTTGTTGGTGCCGGAAGCGAGAACAAAGTAGTCGCACACATCAGAAAGCTCAGTCAGGTCGAGCACCTGAACGTCCTCGCCTTTCTTGTCGTAGGCGGCCTGCGCGGCGGCGCGGGCGACATCCTCGGCGGCGACACCGCTCGCGGACAGCGAGGCGGCAGTGCGGTCGGACGTGGCAGCGAAACTCTTGTGCTCCACACCTTCAAGAATCTGCTCGTCGGTCATGGTCTCGTCGGCCATGGAATACCTCTTTCTAGACAGCCCGAGCTAGCGCAGCTGGGCGTAATGGTTGTAAATCGTAATAGCCGTGGGATAAAGATAACGCCCGGTCTGGATCACATAGACCAGACCCTGCGCAAAACAGGAGAAGAACAACTCGTCGAGCGAGGACTTCCCCACCATCTTGCGCAGCGCATGGGCATAATCACCGTGGCGGTTGGGTTCGATGGCATCGGCCACAAAGACCACCATATCGAGCGGCGTCATGTCGCAAGCGCCCACGGTGTGACGGTCGACAGCCTGAAAGACCGCCGGCGGTAGCTCGGGAAAAAGCTGCGGAAGCTCATAGGCGGCAACCGGGCCATGCAAAAGCGGCGTCGCGGCAGACGGAGAGCCGGCAATTTTAATGCCGTAATGCAGAGCGCGCGTGACTAGCTCGTCGTCGGAGAGTACCTTGTCCCAGTCGTGGATCAGGCCGGCGGCTGCGGCATCAAAGCGGTTGACGCCGTATACCTCGGCTAGGTGCAGCGCAGTCTCGGCAACCCCGAGCGAATGCACATAGCGCTTACGTTTATCCTTCATGCGCACATCGAGCAACTCGTGGATACGCGTCAAGAGCGCGCGCTCGTCGCCCTCAAACTGATCTTCTACCGACAACGTTCTCCCCCATCACTCAAAATCGTCTTGCCCAAGATCGGCATACAGGCCGCGTTTACGGATATAGCCAAGCACGGACTCGCTCGTAAGATAGCGCACGCTCATGCCGCGGGCAACCCGCTTGCGAATGTTGGTCGAGCTAATCGCCAACGCCGGAATCTGAATATAGCGCACGTCGAACGGCAGGCCCGACTCTTTGATTCGCGCGCGAGCAGTATCGATATCAAAGCCCGGTCGCGTCGCAGCAATAAAGGTTGCCAGTTCGGCAATCTCATCAGCATTGTGCCAGGTCACTATATCGATAATCGCATCAGCACCCGTAATAAAGTAGAGCTTTACCTGAGGCGGGTAAAAGTCGCGCAGGGCGCGCAGCGTATCGGCTGTATAGGTGACACCGGCACGATCGATCTCGAAGCGGCTTGCCAAAAAGGCCGGGTTCGCGGCGGTCGCGAGGACCGTCATGGCATAACGGTCCTCGGCCGGCGTCACCGGTTTGTCGAGTTTAAAGGCAGGCGAGCCCGCCGGCATAAAGAGCACGGCGTCCAAGTCGAGGGACTCACGTGCCTGCTCGGCGGTCACCAGGTGACCGTAATGGATGGGGTCAAAGGTACCGCCCATAATGCCGAGCCTAAACTCCTGCCCGTCCTCTATGGGAAGCTCGGGCAGACCGATTCCACCGCGCAGCGACATGGCCTACTCGCCCTCCGGGGTCTCGACGTCTTCCGCAGCAACAGCGTCATCGGTACCGTCAATGGCATCCACCGCGTCGACAGCCTCCAAGCTATCGTCCGCGACATCCTCGACATCAACGACCTCGACGGCGACGTCCTCGCTACCGTCCTCATGCTCGTCCTCGAACTCCGAGAAGTCCTCGGCGCCCTCAAAGTCAAAGGCGCGCTGGCAAATGCGAACCTCGTCGCCGGCACGGCAGCCGGCCTTTTCGAGCGCATCGTCAACGCCCATGCGGGAAAACTTATGCTGCAGGTAGATGACGGCCTCCTCATTTTCCCAGTCGGTCTGGATAACCAAGCGCTCGATGGCGCGACCGACAACGCGGAAGGCACCGGGCTCCTCCTGGACAATGTGGAAGCGCTTCTCGCGCTGCAGGCGGCGACGCTCCCACTCCTCGTCGCGCAAATCGACCGGCTCATCAGAGACCGCCAGCTCAGCGCGGAGCTTGGCCACCTGCTCGCCCACGGCAAGCATCAACGTGTTGAGACCGGCACCCGTCACAGCGGACACGGCAAAAAACATATGCCCGTCGTCGAGCGCCGCACGCTTAAGGTCGGCAATCTTGTCGGCCATGCCCGGCGCATCGCACTTGTTGGCGACGACGATCTGCGGACGCTCCGAAAGCTCAGCGCCATACTGCTCAAGCTCACGGTTAATAATGCGATAGTCCTCAACCGGATCGCGATCCTCAAACCCGCCCGTCATGTCAACGACATGCATGATCAAGGCCGTGCGCTCAATGTGGCGCAGGAACTGATGGCCCAGACCCTTACCCTCGCTCGCGCCCTCGATGAGACCGGGGACATCGGCAACGACGTAAGAATATTCGCCGGCACGCACCATGCCCAGATTGGGCACGAGCGTGGTAAACGGGTAGTCGGCGATCTTAGGGCGGGCAGCGCTCATACGCGCGATGAGCGAGGACTTGCCGACAGAGGGAAAGCCCACAAGCGCGGCATCGGCCATGAGCTTCATCTCGAGCTCGATCCAATGCTCCTCGGCAGGCTCACCCAGTTGGGCAAACGCAGGCGCGCGGCGCACCGACGTCACAAAGTGGGTGTTGCCCAGACCGCCGGCACCACCGGGCGCCACGACAACGCGCTCGCCGTCGTGCACCAGGTCGGCAATCTCGAACATCGGGGTCTGCGTCTCGGGATCGAGCTCGCGGACTACGGTGCCCATGGGGACTTTCAAAATCAGGTCCTCACCGCTTTTGCCGTTGCGGCGGGCACCCTGGCCATGCGTTCCGCGCTCGGCACGGAAGTGATGCTTAAAGCGGTAATCGATCAGCGAGGACAGCTGAGCATCGGCCTGGATGACGACATTGCCGCCACGACCGCCGTCGCCGCCATCGGGGCCGCCCTTGGGAACAAATGCCTCGCGCCTAAACGACATGCATCCGGCTCCGCCGTCGCCGCCGCAAACGTTAATGCGGCTGATATCGGTGAACTGTGACAACAGAATCGCCTCCTACAAAAAAGAGGGAGACCCTTGAATCCTAAAACTCAAGTGCCTCCCACATATGTGCTCTATGAAGGGTGAATTACGCGTTCGCGAGCGGGCGTACGCTGACCCTGTGCTTGATACCCTTGTGGAACTCAACGGTACCGTCGACCAGCGCGAACAGCGTGTCGTCCTTGCCACGGCCAACGTTCTCACCCGGGTGGATGTGCGTGCCGTGCTGACGGACGAGAATCGTGCCCGTGGTTACCGTCTGGCCGGCATAGCGCTTCGTGCCAAGGCGCTGACCGCGGGAGTCACGGCCATTACGGGAGGAACCGAGTCCTTTTTTGTGTGCCATTGTGTATACCTACTCTTTCGTTACGAGTGTAATCTACTCGGCGACGGGAGCCTCGGCAACAGCCTCAGCCTCTGCCTTGACAGCCTTCTTGGCGCGGGAGGTAGCCTGAACCTTCACGATCTTCAGCTTGGTGAGCTGCTGACGGTGACCCTTCAGACGACGATAGCGCTTACGCTTGTGGAACTTGAAGACCAGCTGCTTCTCGCCCTTGAACTGCTCAACGATCTGAGCGGTAACCTTGGCCTTGGCCAGCTTGTCGGGATCAGTGACGATCTTCTTACCATCGTTGAGGAAGATAACCGGCAGGGTGATCTTATCGCCCTCATTGCCCTCGATCTTCTCGACGGTGATGACATCGTCGGTGGCGACCTTGTACTGCTTGCCGCCCGTGTTAACGATTGCGTACATGTTTACTTGCCCTTCATGCATCAGTTAGTGCAACAGCCGAATATAGTAGCAGGCGATAATACCCCCGTCAACGAGTATGTGGAGCAAATCCACAAGTTCGCACAGGTATGGGGCTGACGAGTCGGCCCTCGTCGTCCTCGCATGCTTGATTCTGACGCTCGACATCGTAGGAGCAGATGGTCACGAGGTCTTGCATACCGATGGAAACAATAGGTGCATCGACGCCCGGGGTCAAGCCCTGCAACAAAACATCAGCGGCAGAAAGCAAAATTTCCGGACGCATGGACCCCTCGTTGTCGGCATGGGTGTCGAGCATGAGCACCAGATGGTCCGGGCGCTCCCCTGCCGTAAGCTCGTAGCCCACCAGTGTGTGGTCAAGGTCTAGGCGCTTGCCCTTCTTACCGCGTGCGTAGTCGATGCCATGGCCTGCACGCAACGTGTCGATCGCAGCGCGCACCTCATCGGCGCTCACGGGTGCTTCGGCGTCCAAGTGTAGGTCGATACGGTACGACAGACGCGTGAGTTGCGCCGTCAGCGCCGGCGTGCGCACGTCGATGTATGCCGCCTCGATGGGGGCCAGATCGGCCGGAGATGCCGCCGCCAAACGTTCAAACGCCTCATCGAGCGCAACGAACTCAGTCATAAACAAGTCATACCACTCGCAAGTCGACGACGTTCCCACCGGCAGCGCCGACGAAAAGCCCACACGCATATGCGGAGAGAAGCCCTGCGTCACGGCATAGGGCAGCCCCGCGCGACGCACGATGCGCTCAATAGTATGAATCACTTCGAGATGGCCCAGGTACTTAAGGCGGTCGCGCTTGCCATATCGAACGCGAAGCCTAAAGAGCGTGGGGTTGTCGGTCAGGCGCTCACTCATGCGCGATCACCCACCAATACGTTCTTGGCATGAAGCGTGGGGCAGATTCCGCAGCCGGTGCACGAGGTACGGGTACAGTCGGGCGTCGTGACGCCCTCCAACGAGCGGCGGTATTCGCGCTCGAGGAAGCCGCGCGAGCAGCCGGGGCTCACGTGCTCCCAGGGCAGGCGCCAGTCCAGTTCGTAGGGCAGGTGCACGAGCTCGTTGAGATCGATGCCGTTTTTGGCCGCAGCCGACTTCCAGTTGTCGAGCGAAAAATGCTCCACCCAGGCGTCAAAACGCGAACCGGCACGCCAGGCATCGATGATGACAGGCGTCATGTCACGGCCGGCGCGAGACAGCGCGGCCTCGACGAGCGAGGTTTCGGCATCGTGGTAGTGCACGCGGACCGCACGGTTGCGAACGCTCGTGATGAGGAGCTTCTGACGGCGCTTGACGTCGTCGTAATCGAGCTGCGGGCACCATTGGAAGGGCGTGGCGGCCTTGGGAATAAACACCGACACCGAGATGGACACCGAGACGGAGCCGCGGCGCGCCTTGGGCACCACGGAGCGGCCGAGCTCCAGCACGTGATCGGCCAGGTTGGCGATAGCCACGATGTCCTCGTCGCGCTCGCCGGGAAGGCCCATCATGAAGTAGAGCTTCATACGGTTCCAGCCAGCCTCGAAGGCCGCCTTGGCCGCGCGATCCAAGTCCTCTTCGGTCACGTTCTTGTTGATGATGTCGCGCATACGCTGGCTGCCCGCCTCGGGCGCGAACGTCAGGCCGCCCTTCTTTTCGCCGGCGACCGACTCGGCCATATCAACGCCAAACGAATCCAGGCGCTGCGAGGGAATGGACACGCGAATGCCCGTGTCCTCCAGACGACGGTTGAGCCTACCGAGCACGTCGCGGATACAGGAGTGGTCAGTCGTCGAAAGCGAGGTAAGCGACACCTCGTCATAGCCAGTCTTTTCCAAACCCTGGATCACCGATGACACGATTTGGTCGGCCGAGCGCTCGCGTACCGGACGATACGTCATGCCTGCCTGGCAAAAACGGCAGCCGCGGGCGCAGCCACGTAAGATCTCGATAGACAGGCGGTCGTGGACGAGCTGCGCATACGGCACGCACGACTGAGAAAGTGGATTGGTGGCACCAAAGTCCTCGACGACGCGCTTGTAGACAACCGGCGGGACGTCCTTGCCCTCGCGCGGCACGGTGAAGCCATGCGGCGAGCAGGGCTCGTCATGGCGCACCTCATACAGGGACGGCACATAGGTACCGGCGACCGTCGCGAGCTGCTCGACAATCTGAGCGCGCGAGACACCCTCGTCGCGCAAGCGGCGATGCAGCTGACAGATCTCGAGCAGCGACTCCTCGCCCTCGCCAATGAGAATGGCATCGAAAAAGGCCGCGTACGGCTCGGGGTTATACACCGAGGGACCACCGGCGACGATGATGGGATCGTCCTCGGTACGGTCGGCAGCCAACAGCGGAATGCCGGCGAGATCGAGCGCTTCGAGGAAGTTCGTCACAGCCATCTCGTGCGGCACGTGCATGCCGACGATGTCGAACGATGCCACGGGCGCTGCACCCTCGAGCGACAGCAGCGGAATCCCGGCCTCGCGCATGGCATCGCCCATATCGGGCCACGGCACGTAGCCGCGCTCGCAGGAAATGCCCTCGGCCTGATTAAGGATGTTGTAGAGAATGGCGATGCCCTGGTTGGGCAGACCGACCTCATACACGTCCGGATAGATCATGCAGCAGCGATAGTCGGCATCGGCCTTTGAGAGCGTGCCCCACTCGTGGTCGATATAGCGACTCGGCTTTTCGACCTTGGCGAGCAGCGGCTCGATCAGATGAAAACAGTCTTGGTATGGAACGCGCAACAGAAAACCCCTAAGCAGCGAGATCGGATGCGTCTTGGTAGGACGCCATAGGACGGGTAGCGCCGGCGACCGTGGTCACCAGGTCGCGAACGCGCGAGAACGTAGCGTTGACAACCTCATTGGCACGGCTGTAGTCCACATCGCGCTCGTAGAGCGACACGAGCGCGCGGCCCATGCCATAGGTACCCGCGGCTGCGGTAAGCGCCTTAACGGCAAAGCCGATGTGCGGCGTCTGCTTCACCAATGCGCGGGTGACGGCGCGAATCACCAGACCACCGGCGAGCACGCCCGCGACCTCGTAGCCGCGCTCGGGCTTTATGCCGCGTCCAAAGATGGCCGCCAGCTCAAAGAGCATGCCCACCTGCGCCAGCGCCATCACGGGATAGTCGGCACCCGGCAAAAACACCAAGGCGCCCGTCGCCATGTTGGTGAGCGCGCACGAGGTAATGATGCGATTTGCCGCCGCGATGCGCATAAAAGCAAAGTTGGCGGCAAAAGCCGTCTCCTTGTCCGTACGATCGAGGATCCAGCGGGCAAGCGTCTCGAGCAGATAGGTCTTATCGGTCGCCGCCACCACGCCGAGCATAGGCGTAGATTCCTCAACGAACGGCACCTCGACGGCGGACTCGGCAAGCACGCACACGGGCGCGCCGGCAATCACGAGCTCCTGCACGGCACTCTCCAGGCGGTCGGATCCGCACGAGAGGACCAGCACCACGTCGGTATCGGCCTTGGGAACGATACGGTCCTCCCCCAGGCGATCAACACGCACAATGCCCGAAGTCGTCTGCGGCACAAAGGCATCGCGAACCGTCTCGACCAAAAAGCGAGACGCAGTCGAATCAAGGTAAACCGAGACACGCACCGGTGTATCGGAGTCCTTCTTAACAGACGCGCCCATCTTAAAAGCGCTGGTCAACTTATCTACGGGAATCTTCATGGCAAACCCCTCCAGCGGTTACGCGGCGCCCGAACGATGCCGCCATATGGATTGTACGATACCCACCGTCAGCAACTGAATCATCATCGACGACGAACCAAAACTAATAAACGGCAGCGGAATACCAGTAATCGGCATCATGCCAATGCACATGCCGATGTTCTCGAAGGTCTGGAACGCCCACATGCCGACGATACCCACGCACGATAGGCGCAAGAACAGTGACTCGCACTTAAAGGCAACGCGGATCGTCGAGAAGATCAGCAGCACGTAGAGGCACAGGAGCAAAAAGGAGCCGCAGAAGCCGAACGTCTCGGACAGGAAGGCGAAGACGAAATCGGTGTGGAACTCGGGTAGAAAGCCGCCGGCCGACTGCGTCGCGTGGCCCAGGCCCTTACCAAAGAAGCCACCCGAGCCGACGGCAATGAGCGACTGCTGCAGGTTGTAGGCATCATCCGAATTGGCATTGTCGGGGTCGATGAAGACCGTCAGACGATTCATCTGATACTGCTTGATAAGCACGTCGTGTCTAAGGAGCGAATCAAAGACCGAGTCGAGCGCCAAGATGAGCGCAATCAAACCAACCAGCAGGGCCAAGGTCGACAGCACCCATTCGCGGCGTGCACCGCTCATGCAGATAACGATAGCACCCGACACCAGCACGACCAGGCCCGAGCCCAGGTCGCCCATGGCGACGACGGCCAAGAACGGAATGGACAGCATACCGCAGAGCTTAATGTAGTCGCGAACGGTATCGATGCGGCCGTTGTATTGCGAGCCAAGCGTGGCCATAAAGAAGATGGTGATGAGCTTGGCGAGCTCAACGGGCTGAAAGGTCAGGCCGATACCGGGGATCTTGATCCAGCCCGTCATGCCCAGACCGCCCGTATAGGACAGGCCCGGAATCTTGGGCGAGAAGATCACAATAAGGTCAATGACGAGCAGCGCCGTCGAGAAATTGGAAATGCCGCGCAGGTCGGTGCGCCAGACGAGTACCGCCAGAACCGCGCCAATACCGATACCCAGCAGGTGTCGCGAGAACGAGGCATCGGCCTTAAACTGCGAGGCCGACCAAATGATGATGGCGCCATAGGCAACGAGCGCGACGGTAGCCAGCAGCACGCCGATGTGTACCTTCTGGCGGAACGTGCCGCGCGAGGCCGAGAGCTGCTTGTTAACGCGGTCCAGGCTGCTGCGAGAGCCGGTTTTGGTTGAGCGGAACAGGTCCGCCGGCGAAAAGTCCATCGCAACCTCCTATCGAACCGAGGAATCGCCCGTGGCCGTCGACGTGTCGGGCTCGTCATAAATCGCACCGAGGACATCGCGCACGACGTGCAACGCGGTATCGGAGCCGCCACCGCCCTGCTCCAAGATAGTGGCAATCACGTACTTAGGGTCATCGGCCGGCGCGTAGGCGCAAAACCACGCGTAATCGTCCTCGCCGCTCTTCTCGCCCGTGCCGGACTTGCCGTAGACCGTAGGGGTCAGGGAGTTAAAGTGCGCGGCGGTCGAAGTCGACGCGGAGTAAATCACATCGTGCATGCCGTTGCGGACAAGAGCCAAATCCGAATCGCTGTTGATCTTGGCCTCCAAGCGCTTCTTCTTGCCCTTGCCGTTGTATTTATAGGCATCGCCGTCGCCATCGCGCGACACGGCTGACAAAAACACGTGAGGCACGTACTGTTTGCCGCCGTTGGCAAGACCCATATAGGCGCACGCCATCTGCAGGGGCGTCACCAGGATGTCGCCCTGGCCGATGGCAATGTTGGTCATATCGCCGGCATTCCACTTGCGGTCCTCGGCAGATGCGTCGGTAAAGTAAGACTCTTTCCACTCGGCATCGGGAATACGGCCCGTGCCCTCACTCGGCAGGTCGATGCCGCAGGTCTTGCCCAGGCCCCAGCGACGAAAGACCTCCTGCAGGCCCTCGGGATGTTGCTCGTCATAAAAGAACGCCTTGCCCATGTCGTAGAACACGGGGTCGCAGGAATTGGCGATACCGGACTGCAGCGTCATGACACCATGTCCGGATTGAAGCCAGCAACGCTTGCCCCACGACTTGCCCAGACCCGTCCAATAGCCGGTGCAGTTGGTTGTCTGCGTTGAAGTGTAGGTTCCAAACTCAAGACCAGCCAGCGCCGAGAGCGGCTTAATGGTCGAAGCCGACATGTACTGGCCGCTAATGGCGCGGTTGAGCAGCGGATGCGAACCCTCGTCATCGTTGAGCTCGGTCCAAACATCGTTGGAGACGCCGCCGATAAACACCGAAGGATCGAACTTGGGCTCGCTGGCCATGCCCAGAATCTCGCCGTTATTGGGGTCGAGGCACACCACGGCACCATTGCCGGCGTCGCTGTGGCCTGTGGTCTTAGCGAGCTCAATGGCACTTGCAAGCGCCGTCTCGCAGGCTTGCTGAATCTTGAGGTCAAGCGTGAGCTTGATGTCGGAGCCGGCCTTGGCGGGCACGGCGCCGGCCTGACCGGTCACATTGCCCGAAGCATCGACCTTCACCGTCTGCTCGCCGCGAATACCCTGCAGCAAGTTCTCGTAGTAGCTCTCGACGCCCGCCTGGCCCACGATATCACCCGACTGGTATGTAATCTGACCGGCGGCGCTATCGTTATCGCCCGAAGCTTTCTTGTTCTGCACCTCGAGCTGCTCGGAGGTAATGGTGCCGGTATAGCCCAAAATGTGACAGGCCGTCTCGCCGTACGGGTACTGGCGCTCGGTGCGCTCGGCAATCTTCACGCCCGGGAACTCGCCGGCATGCTCCTTGATATAGGCAACCGTGGAGCGGCGCACGTCCGTCGCGATGGTATGCAGGCTCTGGGCGCCCTCGGAATTGTCCTGAATGTTGCGCAGAACCGCGACGTAGGGCATGCCGAGCACATTCGCGAGGTGATGCACCAGCACGGTGTCATCGGCCAGGTCGCGATAGGCGACAACGGCAAGTGACGGACGGTTTTGCACAAGTGCCACGCCATTGCGATCAAGGATTCGCCCGCGCACAGCCGGCGTGGTGACGGTACGGGTCTGGTTGCTCTTGGCCTGCTTGTCGTAGTAGTCCGACGAGACCATCTGCATGCCCCACAGCTTGACGGCGAGCGCGGCAAACATTGCGCCCACGCCGGCGGTGAGGATGGAGAAGCGACCCTTGAAGGCGGTCGCGGCGGTATTGCCCTCGCCCTCGGTGGCGCGCGGGGCCGTTCCATGCTGCGTATCGTAGGTAAAACGGGAATCGCCGCGGCGCATGATGACCAGCGCGACCACAATGGCCACGACCAGCACGATACCGGCGATGATAACCGTCATCTGGGAAGACATCTATGGGCCTCCCCTATTTGAGTTTGCGGGTTTTGGGCTTAAAGCGCATACCCGTCTGATGACCACCGCGTGCGGAGAATCCGTAACCGGACTGCGGCACGACACCGGACATCAAAAACGGAATGGCAACCAAACCCGTCAGGATCGAAGACGGCAGCGCATGGCCGAAGATCGCCACCACAAAGCTCGTCTCCAAACCCATAAACAGCAAGATGATGCTGTAGACCACGTTGATGGCAAGCGCGAAGGCGCCCACGGTAATACCGCGCGCGCTCGGGGAGCCGCCCGTCTGACCGGCCGCGCTGTGCACCAGGGCGAAACTACCCACCGTCAGCAGCAGCGACATAACGCCCACCGGAACGGCGGCGGAAAGATCATAGAACAGGCCACTGCAAAAACCGCAGACGACAGCCCGCGTGGGATCGCCCGAGAACACGCTCAGGCACACAAGAATGATCATGAAGTTGACGCGACCGCCCGCAATGGAGATCTGCGGCGCCAGGCCTGCCTGCAGCAGTACGCACACAATGGCGGCGATTACAAACGTACGGGAGCTCGCCCCCTGCTCGTGTAGATCCATGGACATGCCCCCTATTCGCTCGAGCCGGAATCGGTCGTCTCGGACGTGTCGGAACTGTCATCCGAGCTCTCGTCCTTCGTCTTGGTCGCAGCATCGCGCGACGTTCCCTGCGGCGT